>JAZNII010000066.1:0-20739 GCA_045577415.1 Eubacteriales bacterium | reverse complement strand
TCTGCGGTAAGCTCATCCTCGGTAACCTCGATAGCTTCTGCCTTTGCGATAGTTTCAAGAGCGAGACGAGCCTTTACCTGCTTTTCAGCCTGAGGTCTCATCTGCTCGCGGAGCTTGCCCAAATCAAGACCGGTGTACTGGAAGTAGGTTTTGAGGTCAAGTCCACTCTGACGGAGACGGTTGTCGTAATCTCTGACAAAGTTTTCGGTTTCTGCTTCAAACATAGCCTCAGGGATCTCGCCTTCAAGCTTCTCGATAAGAGCGTCGATGATCTTATCCTCGAACTCAGCCTCAGCTGCGCTCTCGTGTCTCTTTTCGATTTTTGCCTTAACGTCAGCCTTGTATTCATCAAGAGTGTCGAATTCGGAAACGTCCTTCGCGAAATCGTCGTCAAGCTCGGGAAGTTCGATCTTGGTTATAGCGTTAATCTTGCACTTGAAGCAAGCTTCCTTGCCTGCAAGCTCCTCTGCGTGGTAGTCAGCAGGGAAAGGCACGTTTACGTCGAACTCGTCGCCGATTTTGTGACCTGCGACCTGCTCCTCAAATCCGGGGATGAAGGAGCCGGAGCCGAGCTTCAATGAGTAGTTTTCACCCTTGCCGCCCTCAAATGCTACGCCGTCAATGAAGCCCTCGAAGTCGATCTTTGCAATGTCGCCCATAGCAGCGGCGGTGTCGTCCTCAACCTCGATCTCACGGGACTGTCTCTCGCGGATGGTCTTTATCTCAGCGTCAAGCTCCTCGTCGGTAACGGGCTGGGCTACCTTTGCGATCTCGAGACCCTTGTAGCCCTCGAGCTTGCACTCAGGCTTAACGGGAACGATAGCGGAAAGAACGAGACCGTTCTCGTCGATGGAAACTATATCAATTTCAGGCTGACCAACGGGATCGATGCCTGCTTCCTTGCAAGCGGCGGTGTAGTTTTCGGGGATGAGATCGTTGATAGCATCCTCATAGAACACGCCCGAGCCGTACATCTTCTCTATGATCGCGCGGGGAGCCTTACCTGCTCTGAATCCGGGAACGTTGATCTTCTTTACCTGCTTGCGGTAAACCTTGTCAACTGCCTTGTCAAATACTTCCTTGTCAACCGAGAACTCGATCTTAACCGTGCTTTTCTCGCCGACTTCCTGCTTTAAAAGTTTCATTGTTTTAAAACCTCCGAAGATTTTATCTAAATATATTTTTTACGTATTTTTGGCCGCAAGTGTCTTGCCTTGTCGACACATCATATTATTTTACCTTTTTTTTATCGTTTTGTCAATACTTTTTTGAATTTTTGAAAGCCAAAACTCAAAAAAATCAAGCATTTTCCAGGATTTTTATGCTAAAATTTGCGTTTTAAATAATGATCGGGTGAAAATTCAAAAAATCCGATGCGGTCAGTGTGAATTTTATACCCTCAAATTCAAATCTGCCCGACTGATTATAAGCCGAGTGAATGTGACCAAAATAGCACTCTGTAATGCCGTATTCGTGAAAAACGTCGAGAAATTCGTGCATAACAAAGTCGCCCCACACGGGTGGAAAATGGAGGAATACGGTTATGGGCAGAGCCTCGCCCGTCTCACTCTCGCGTTCATTTTGGAGCTTTTTCGCCGCGTCAAGGCTTAAACGCAGACGCGTGATCTCACGGTTTACTATCTTTGCGTGATCGACCTCGCCCACGGTTATCTGTCTGCTTTCGTCGGGGAACCAACCGCGTGTGCCGCAGATTATCCTATCCTCAACAATATATGCGTTATTGTAGAGAATAGAAATGGTGGAAAAGCCTTTTTCTTCAAAAAAAGTCTGCATTTTCTTGGCGGTAGACCACCAAAAATCGTGATTGCCCTTGCCGATAAGCTTTTTGCCATTCAGAGAGTTGAGAAAACCGAGATCGGATTCGGAATCTTCAAGTCTCGTTGCCCACGAAATGTCGCCTGGGACTATCACGGTGTCATCTTCGCCGACCACGGCGTTCCAATTTTTTTCAATTTTCGTGATATAATCCTGCCAACGCGCGCCAAAAACCTCCATAGACTTGTTAGTCTTGGAGTCCAACGACAGATGAAGGTCGGAAAGTACGAAAATTGACATTGGTATACCTCAAAAAACAGAAATATTTTAGTCGTTTGGGGGAATAATATGTTTGTCGGCGAAATGCCGAGGTTGACCCACCGAAAGCGAAAGCGGTCGGCAGGGCATTTGTTAGTCCAATGAAAATTTAAATGCGGCGTTGTCGCAATTAAATTTTTATTAATATTAATAAGAACAAAGGTAGGGAATCATGATGAACGACTCTAAAAAGTGCGATAAGCACATCAAGGGCATTAACTGCTCTGTTAAGAATTGCGTATATCACGATGGCGAGTGCTACTGCACCGCTGAAAATATCCACGTAGGACCCACACACGCGGAGAGAAGCGCCGATACGGTTTGCGCGACCTTTAAGTGCGAGGGTAATTGCTAAGTTGCCTTCTGCGGTGATATAGCGCTGCGCGCAGTGATATTCGCCTTTGTCGAGTGGTATTGCGCGAGGCGCAGTGATATGCTTTGCTTCGCAAAGCGTTAAAGTTGCTACGAGTTTCGTAGGGGAGGGGCAAGCTCGGAACCCCCAAAACTCGCAGGCTCGCTTCGGGGAACCCTGCGCGCTCCTCCCGTTTTTTATTTTACGTACTCCTTGACCACGTCAAGCATTTCGTCGGCATCAATTACTCTTGTAAATCTGACCTCTCTCTCGGAAAGACCGCGGAGGGGATAGGTGATCTCGGTCTTTGAAAAATCCGCAAGCATATCAAGGGCGTCCATATCGTCCTCAGGCTTCTCCATACCCAGCGACTTACATACGTCAGCCGCGAACTTATAGGGGCTTGCGGTGGATGCTACAACCATAGGAGTATTGTCGCCGCTCTCGGCAATATACTTTTCTGCCGAGCAGAGTGCAACTGCAGTGTGTGTGTCGGCAAGGTAGCCGTACTTATTGTAATACTCGTTGATGGTCTCGGCGGTTTCACGCTCGTCGGCAAAATAGCCCTTGAAATTCTCTGCGATCTTCGCCTTGACCTCGGCGCTGACCTCGTAAACACCCTTTGCCGAGAGGTCGTCCATATATTTTGCGGTCTCGGTCTTGCCTGCGGTGAAGCAGAGAAGTCTCTCAAGGTTAGAGGAAATAAGAATATCCATCGAGGGCGACATGGTGCAGTGGAAATCACGGTTGCGGTCATATCTGCCCGTGTTAAGAAAATCGGTGAGGATGTTGTTCTGATTGGAGGCGCAGATCAGCTTGCCGAGGGGAAGTCCCATAAGCTTTGCCAAGTACGCCGCAAAGATATTTCCGAAGTTGCCCGTAGGAACGCAGACGTTTATCTTATCGCCGTAATTGATCTCTCCCTTGTTCATAAGATCGCAGTAAGCGGAAACATAGTAAACTATCTGGGGAGCAAGTCTGCCCCAGTTTATAGAGTTCGCGCTGGAGAAGAAATGACCCTGCTCGTCAAGATAAGCCACGGCATCCTTGTCGGAGAATATTTTCTTAACTCCGCTTTGGGCATCGTCAAAGTTGCCGCGGATCGCCACGATGTCAACGTTGGAGCCGGTCTGGGTCGCCATCTGCATCTTCTGCACGCGGCTGACGCCGTCGACGGGATAGAATACCATCATGCGGATGCCGTCGATGTCCTTGTATCCTTCAAGCGCCGCCTTGCCGGTGTCGCCCGAGGTGGCGACGAGAATGAGAGCCGTGCGCTCCTCACCCGTCTTTACGAGTGCGCGAGAGAGCAGACGGGGCATGATCTGAAGCGCCATATCCTTGAACGCCGCCGTAGGTCCGTGCCAAAGCTCGAGGGAGTAGATGCCGTCGCGAGCCTTGACCACGGGAGCAGCGCCGCCGGGGAAGCTGTTTTCGTGGTATGCCTTTTCGCAGTCGATGAGAAGCTCGTCGTATGTGTAATCTGAAAGATATTTTGAGAGGATAGTTGCCGCCCTTTCGGGGTAGGACATTTTGCAAAGTGATTTTACGTCGTCCTCGGTGATACTGGGGATTTCCTCGGGGATGAAAAGACCGCCGTCGAGGGCAAGGCCTTGCTTGATTATCTGTGCGGCGGAGAGAACTTCGCCCGATCTGCCTCTTGTGCTTGTGTAGTTCATGGTAGTGGTTCCTTTGCTTTGATATGTAAATTAATGTTTGATTTTAAATTTTGATTTGTCGAGCTGTTTGAAAAAGTGATATTCCGCCAAAGGCGGAGTGATATTGTCGCTTATGCGACAGTGATATTAAAGCCTACGGATTTAGTGGTATTATATTCGCCTCTTTAACTTGCACAGCAAATATCACTCGTTTTAGACGAATACCACTGCGAAGCAATAACACTCGCCGCAGGCGAATATAACTGCTCACCTTCGGTGCGCTTTATCCGTGTAACTTTCGTCCTCTTGCGTCAAACGCGTTGCGGATGTGATTTATCTTCAAGACGGTCGGGGTCTTGAACTCGCTTTTTTGTTCAAGGAGATAGACTTCTATAACGTCAATGCGAGGTTGCTTGTTCAGGTAATTTTTAAGCATATAATCCTTCGCCGCCTTTACGGTGTTTTTCCGCTTGCCCTCGTCCACGGCGCGACCCGGTGAGCCAAAGTCGCCCAATTCGGGGTAGAGACAGGAGCGAGTTTTGACCTCGACGAACACAATGTAATCATCGTCCTCGGCGATTATGTCAAGCTCGTGCTTGGAAAGACGGACGTTGCGGCGAACGATACGATAGCCGTTCTTCTCAAGAAAGTCGCAGGCAAGATCCTCACCAAGCCGACCGAGTATCTGTTTTTCGGTATCTGCCATTTATTTGTCCTCGTCAAGAAATCTTACGAATTTTTTTCTATGTATCGGCGAAGGACCAAACTCACGTAGCGCATCCATGTGCGCTTTTGTGCCGTAGCCCTTGTGCTTTGCGATACCGTACTGGGGGTATTCGCGGTCAAGATCTACGCATATTCTGTCTCTCGCAACCTTTGCAAGTATCGACGCAGCGGCGATGCTCATGCTCTTTGCGTCGCCCTTGACGATGGCCTCGGCGGGGATCTGAAAATCTCGCGCCACATTGCCGTCGATGATCGCAAAATCGGCTTTGACCGAAAGACCGTCGATCGCCCGTCTCATAGCCAAAAGGTCGGCTTCAAGTATGTTTAATTCGTCGATCTCCTCGACGGAGGCGGACGCTATGCAATATGCGATCGCGTTCTCGCAAATGATGTCAAAAAGCTTCTCTCGCTTTTTCTCGGTCAGCTTTTTGGAGTCGTTTAACCCCTCGATAACGAGACCGTCGGGCAGAATGCAAGCCGCCGCGAACACGGGACCGCAAAGAGGTCCTCGCCCCGCTTCGTCAATTCCGCAGACCATATTGTAGCCCTTCTCGTGAAGGGATTGTTCTATTGAATAATCAGGCATTGATTACACCTCTATTTAATGCTAATGTTAATGAACGGTTAATGCTATTTGCAACATGGAAAGCCAACATTACTGGAACGGCATTACCAACCATTTTATAACCATCTGCAATATCTTTATAACAGAAAATAAAATCGTCTGGGAAAGTTTGTATTCTTGCACATTCTCTAACTGTAAGCCTTCTATATAGATGTTCTTGTCCGGGTACGAAAATGCGTTTGTTTTTTTCAACAAAAATCATCTTGGGTGCTTGTGGATGAATAGGGGCGTGTCTTCCGCCTGCTTGTATAGTGAAAGATTGTTCATCCCACCCTCTAACTCTATTTCTAGACATGTAGATTGTGGAAAAACTACCTGTCATATATTCGTGATTGGGAACTATGCAGTTTTCACCGTTAGTTTTATTTTTATCTATCGCACTTATTGCAGTTTCTTGTAAATCGCCAATAGCATCCAACAAAGTTAATTTGTTATCAAATGGAACAGGAAAAGTGTAATCAATTACAATATCTTTTCTAAACCCGATATAAAACACACGTTGTCTATCTTGAGGTACGGTATAATCTGCAGCGTTTGCCAAATTGAGAGTGACATTATATCCAGCCTCATCAAACATTTCAAGTATATTTTTAACTGCATCTTTGTGAATATCAGCTAACATCCCTGAAACGTTTTCTGCTACAAAAAAATACGGGTGTTTATCTTTTAAAATGCGGATAAACTCATAAAATAATTTTCCACGACTATCTTCTATGCCTCTCAGCGCACCTGCCTCGCTCCAACTTTGGCAAGGAGGTCCTCCAATAATTCCATCACAATTGGGAATTTCGCTCGAAGGGATGTTTCTTATATCTCTTGTATCAAGAGGGGTAAAATGATTTCTGCGATATGTGTCCCAAATCGTTTTATCGTATTCATTTGCCCAAATAATATTAAAACCAGCTCTGCGGAAACCAAGATCCATTCCGCCTGCTCCAGAAAACAAGCTAATTACATTCATAAAAAACCTCATTACATTTTAAAGGTTATAAGTTTTGCTTTTCTTAATTGCGCGGGATTGTTGGGGTTTTTAATTTCTACATCCTGAATTTGCAAGTTCTGAATGCTGTGGCATAGCGATTCAAGTTCAGTATGATTGCTAAAAGAGTTATATTTTTCAAAGTTGATTATAGCCATAAAATTGAATTTTTTACTATAATCTCTCCGATACACATAATGAAAAACATTAAATGGATTTTCGATGCCCCACATTCCTCTTACACGCAAATAAGTAATTCCTAGAGGGTCAACGCGGTTTACTCTGCCTAATTCTTTTGTGGGAGCAAACTCTACATTCTCTATGCTTTCAACGCCAGATTTGATTACAGATTTAATTCTCTCATATGTGGATTTGTCGGCACAATAATCTTCACCATATACAAATGCAAGTGATCGTAAACTGTCTTCGCTTACGACACCAACGGCATATATCATATCTTTTTCAGTCCAGCTTTCACAAGTTTTACAATTATTACTGATCATTGGACTGTCTGAATATAATTTTGATTTTGGATAACTACTGTTCAAAGCGAGTGAGGAGTCATTGGATTCTATTTTTTTCACTTCGATAGCATCACCGCCACGCAATATGGAATCGGGAGGGTTGTTTTGATTTCCCAAATAACTAAATACTTGCGATACTTTTTTGTTTCTAATAGAAATATTATTTTCATTTACGGTATTAGCAAAAAGGTCTTTGACATATTCCTCTAATGCTTCACCCATATTATTTGCTCTATTATGTCCAGTTCTAAAGGTTTTCAGTTTAATTTGCGGTTCAGTTACCAAATTTATAATAGCATCAATAATATTAGCCATAAAAATCTCCTTAAAAACTTATATTCTATCTAAAGTAATCCTACCAAGCTTTGCCGCGCGGAACTCGTCGAGGAGCATATCGGCGGTGCGTTCGGTGTTGATCTCGCCGCCTGAGACGAGAAATCCACGTTTTTTACCGATGTAGCAGAGCAGGTCATAGTCGCTCATGTCCACGAAGGTCTCGGTCTCGCCCAGCTTATAGCGCGTTGCCAAAAGCTCGGGATAGAGGTTCTTCATTCGGTTGCAATAAGCCATAGCAAGCTCCTCGATTTGAAGAACGTCGTCCTTAATAGCCCCCGTAAGTGCGAGATTTTCGCCAACGGTTCTATCCTCAAATTTAGGCCAGAGGATACCGGGCATGTCCATAATATCAAGTCCTATTCCCGTGGAGAACCACTGCTTGTCGCGGGTCACACCGGGGCGATTTTCGACCTTTGCTTTTTTGTTGCCCGAAAGCTTGTTGATAAGGGTGGATTTGCCCACGTTGGGGATGCCCAACACCATAGCGTAAAGTCGGCGTGTCATACCCTTACTTTCGTAGCGTTCAAGCTTGTCCTTGAGTAGCCCCTTGATGGCGGGAAGTATTTTGTTAAGTCCCTCGCCCGTGAGACAGTCAACGAGAATACACGCCGAGTTGTTCGAGATGTAATGCTCCTGCCAGACCTTGTTTTGCTGGGGGTCAGCAAGATTTGCCTTGTTTAGAATTATAAGCGAGGGCTTGTTTTCTGTAAGTCTTGTAATTTCAGGGTTTCTTGACGAGTAGGGAATGCGCGCGTCGAGAATTTCAATTACTATATCAACGTTTTTGAGATTCTCGGAGATCATTCTCCGCGTTTTCGCCATGTGTCCCGGAAACCACTGTATCTGATCTGATGGCATTGTAACCTCCGGTTAAGTGAAGAGTGAAAAGTGTCGGTTGAAAACCGCTTGGCGGTTTTCTTCATAAGAGGTAAACGGGTTAATTAAAAAGGGAAAAGGGAGATATGCGGACAAGCGCCTTGCCGAGAATGCAGCTTTCGTCAACGAAACCTACGCTGACCGCGCGAGAATCGGTGGAGTGATTGCGGTTGTCACCCATAGCGAACACCTTCCCCTCGGGGACTGTCGCTATAAATCTCACGCTTCCGTCCTCAGCGGTGACGAGATATTGCCTGTCAAATTCGGAGCGAATGTCGTATGCTCCGCCGTCAACGAAAATATAGTCCTCCCTGAGAATTACGCCGTCGACTTTGACCTCACCCGTCGAGAAATTGATCTCGACCCTCTGACCCTCGGTGGCGATGACTCGCTTAACGAGAGGCTGACGAAAATAATCGTTGGAGAGGTGAAAAACTATGATGTCGCCTTGCTCCGGCTCGTAAAAGAGATTGGTGGTAATAAGCATCTCACCGTGTTCAAGGGTGTGATTCATAGAACCTCCGTCTACTCTGCAAAGTCTGAAGCAGAACGTAAATATAAGCAGGACGGTGAGGATAGAAAAAGCAAATATCTCCACGTAATCAAAAAACGATTTCAACGCGCCAAAGACGCCGCCCTTGCGGTTTTCGCCGTCCTGACCTTCGGACGTGGCGTCGGTATCTGATGCCGTCTCATTATCGCCGTGATCGTCAAATTTCTCCGAGCTTGCCTTGGATATGTCAGATTCTTCTATGAGGTTGCCCGTCTCGTTCTCGGAGATATTGTTTTCGGGTTGGTTGTTCATAAAACTACCTCTTAAAATTTATTTTTCTATGAATCTCTCCATAAGAGTGTGACCTTCAGGGATATAGCGTCCCGTCGCGGCGGCGCTTTCCTCGGAAAGACAGTCAACACCTGACTTTTCTTCGCGTGAGGAGTAGATCATATAGGGAACTGCGTCCATAGTGTGAGTGCGGAGAGCGATAGGCGTGGGATGATCGGGGAGGATCGCTATTTTGAAATCGTCGCCGCAATTTTTCAAATATTCGTAAATGGGAGCGAGAATTTTTTCGTCGATAAGCTCGATCGAGCGCACCTTGTTCTCGGTCTCGGCTCTGTGACCGCACTCGTCGGGTCCTTCGACGTGAACGTAAACGTAGTCTATGCCGTTTTTGAACGCCTCGATGGCCGCCTGCGCCTTGCCCGAGTAATTGGTATGTATGTTGCCCGTCGCGCCCTCGACGTCGATGGACTTCATCTTGGCGCAAAGACCGATTCCCTTGATAAGGTCAACGGCGGAGATCACTGCACCGTCAATGCCCCATTTTTCCTTGAAGGAGGGGAGAGCGGGCTTTTTGCCCGGACTCCAGAGCCAGATCGAGTTTGCAGGCTTGAGACCTCTTTCGCGGCGCGCGCGGTTTACGGGGTGGTCGTTAAGAATATCCCAGCTAGCTTTCATAATTTCATAATATTTTTCGCCAAGCTCGCCCGAGGGGAGATAATCCTTGATCTTCTTGCCTAAAATGTCGTGAGGAGGAGTGAAAGCGTAATTGTCCGGGGCACCCTCCCACAAAATACAGTGACGGTAGCTGACACCCGTGTAAAAGTGACGTATGTCATTGCCAAGCTCGGCTTCAACGGCCTTGATCAACTCGTCTGCCTCGGCGGTGCTGATCTCGTCAGCGCTGTGGTCAAGAATGACCTTTTCGTCGTATTCGCCGCCGTCGGAAAGAGTGACGACATTGCAACGGAACGCCACCTGAGTGTCGTTCATCTCAAGTCCCATGCTCACCGCTTCAAGAGGGGAGCGACCCTTGGAATATACCTTGGGGTCGAAGGAGAGAATAGCCATATTTGCCGCGTCGCTTCCGGGAGCGATGCCCTTGGGAACGTTGGAGACAAGTCCGACCTCACTTTGGGACGCGAGATAGTCGGTCACGGGCTTTTTAGCCGCCTCCATGGGTGTTTTGCCTGAGAGAGCTTCTATTTTTTCATCCGCCATGCCGTCGGGGATGAGTACCAGATATTTCATGAGCTTGGGAGATCCTTTCGGGGGAAAAATAAAAATAATATTACATTATACATTATATCACATTTTTTAAAATAAAACAACATAAAATTGCTCTTTTTTTGTATTTCGGTATCTTGCCGAATTTAAAACTTGTAAAATACGGTAAATTTTACACAATGACGATTTTTCTATTGCAATTTCTGAAATTTTATGTTATAATAAAGTAAAGCGTACCGAAAGAAGGTTTTTCATAAATGAACGAGCAGAATTTTGAGCAGAATAGCGGGCAGGATGAAATAACGCCGTCTGTTATCAAAAGCAAAAAAAAGCTCATAATAATTATTGGAGCAGGCATAGGTCTTTTGCTTATAATAGCGGTCATAACCGCGGCTTTAGGCTCGGAGCTTTTTGAGGGCGACAACTCAAAGCCATATCCCCCTCTTGACCCCTCGTTGCTTGCCGACACAAAGGACGAGGACTTCGACATTTTTGAATATAAAGAGTATCTGCAATACAACAGAGTGGTAATGCTCACCGACAAAAATACCGGCGTCACCGAAAGCATCGACGATGAGACCTACAAAAACCACGGAGAGGCGGTTGCCCTTATTTACGAAATGCTTCAGGCAATAATACGCGGAGATAGCGAGGAGTACAATTCTATGGTCTTATCTTCCGAGGGGCATTACGAGAGCTTTACCCAGCAGCAGCTTTACGATATGCGTATAACGAGGGAAGGTCAGACGACGATGCAGGGCAAAAACGGGACTTACACCGAATACGTTTTTACTCTAGAATATAAGATACATGAAAACAACGGAACCTTTAAAAACAATCTGTTACCCGATTACGCGCGCCCTCATAAAATAGTTATCAATGACAGTACGGGAGAGCTTTTGGTAATGGATATTATCGAGCCTCAGTATAAGGAAAAATGATTTGAAAGGAGATAAATTATGGAGCCTTACGTTATGACCATCGTCTGGGCGGTGTTATTTATTGCCGCGCTTGCGATAGAAGCGCAAACTGCAGAGCTTGTGGCTATCTGGTTCGTCCCCGGAATATTGGTGTCTCTCATCTTGTCGTTCTGCGGTGTTGACGGGTGGATACAATGGCTTGTTTTCGCCGCCATATCCGTGGTGCTGCTGACGCTTGCCTTTACCGTGTTCAGAAAGAAGCTTCTTAAAAATCACGGTAGCGAGCCTACCGATACCGATCTTTTGCTTGGCAGAGAGGCACGGGTAGAGGAGGATATCGACAACGCGCAAATGATGGGCGCGGTGAAGATCGACGGCAAGGTCTGGAGCGCCAGAATGGCAGACGACGGCGAGAGAGCATCGTCGGGAGAATTTGTTACTGTTGTAAAAGTATCGGGCGTCAAGCTGATATGTAAACGCAAATAATACTTGGCAAAAAACTACACACAAGAAAGGAATTAAACTATGGAACCCTGGCAGGCAATTTTACTCGCAATAGCGGCTGTTGTAGTCGTTATTATCATTTCCAACATCCACATCGTACCTCAGGCAAAGGCTTACGTCGTAGAGCGTCTTGGCGCTTACCATACAACGTGGGCAACGGGACTTCATTTCAAGATTCCCTTTGTGGACAGAATATCCCACAGGATCAACAAAATGGAGCAGGTCGCAGACTTTCCTCCCCAGCCGGTTATCACGAAGGATAACGTAAGAATGCAGATAGATACCGTTGTGTTCTATCAGATTACCGACCCCAAGCTCTACGCTTACGGTCACGCTACCCCTATGACGGCTATTGAAAATCTGACCTCCACCACGCTCCGTAACATCATCGGTGATATGGAGCTTGACGAGACCCTTACGTCCCGTGACGTGATCAATGGAAAGATGCGCGCAATACTCGACGAAGCGACCGACCCTTGGGGAATTAAGGTCAGCCGCGTTGAGCTGAAGAATATCATTCCTCCCAAGGAGATCCAGGACGCCATGGAGAAGCAGATGAAGGCTGAACGTGAGCGTCGTGAGGCAATTCTGCGCGCAGAGGGTGAGAAGAACTCCAACATTTTGGTGGCAGAGGGTAGAAAGCAGTCGATGATCCTTGACGCGGAAGCGGAGAAGCAGTCGAGAATACTTCGCGCTGAGGCAGAGAAGCAGTCTCAGGTTCTCAAGGCAGAGGGTGAAGCCGAGGCGATTTTGAAGATCCAGCAGGCGACCGCCGACGGTATCAGAATGATAAATGAGTCGCAGCCCGGTGAGGGCGTTATCGCCATCAAGAGCCTCGAATCTCTTGAAAAGGTAGCTAACGGTCAGGCGACGAAGATAATTATTCCGTCCGAGATCCAGAACGTGGCGGGACTTGTTGCGTCTATTAAGGGCGTAGCTGAAGAAAAGTAATAGTTATTAATGCGATTGGCGGAGAAAGCTTTTTAAAAGCTTTCTCCGCTTGTTGTAGAGATATGATTTTGTGGGGTTTGTATGTTCCTTTCTTTCCACCAGCGGAAAGAAACGAACCAAAGAAACGCCGCTCAAGAGGAGAGGGTCTCGATTGTAAAAAAGCAGCGAGCCGCATTTTTACAATCTTCAACATCCTCTCCCCTTAAGAAACCCCTCACCTGTCGGCTTCGCCGACGAATATGGATTGTTAATATTATAAAGGGAAATCCCTCTATAAATTACGAGCGTAGCTGGGATCTTATTAAAGCTTACAGCTTTGTCGCGAAGCGACCTTTCCCGAAGGGAAAGCCTTGTTAAATTTAAAAGTTTATACGGCTATAATCTTTATTCCAATATTTCAACCCAATGGGGTTGGGGGACACGGGGGAGGGGATGTCGTAACGAATAAAAACGCGGCTTGCTGCTTTTTTATTCGTAAGACCTCTCCTATCCCCCCGTGCGGCGTTTCTTTTGTAACTTTTCTTGTCGCTGGTGACAAGAAAAGTTAGTATCTCCGAAGAAAAGAAATGAACATAAAAACTAATAGATAAATCTCAATTTAAACAACAAAACGGAGCATTTAACTCCGTTTTGTTATTTCCTTCTGGTATATTTGCCGTGAGAATCGTAGCGATGATTGTACTTATAAATTACCACTACCGCCATGATCAGCACAAAAGTAACGACCGTCGCTATAAAGGCGCGGCTTTTGGTGTAAGAGCCGATCAAGTCGATGACCTTCATAACGCCGTTGATCTCGTAATCCTCCTTGAGGATAAGATCACATTCGCCCACCTTTTCGCCGTCAACAGTAGCGATGACCTTTCCGACAATGTCTCCCGCCTTCAAGGGCGCGCGGATGTCGTCATTTAATTCGGTTTTGTATGAAACGCTGCCAACTCCCTCTGGAACGTAGACCACAAGGTCATCAGCAACTATATACGGCGCGTCGCCAACCGTGGTAAGTCCGATTTTGGTGGTGCCGAGCTGCGCTCCTTTGGTGAAAAGCACTTTATTATCATAGGTCTTGCAAGCCCATCTTGCGACCGAATTCAGATCGTCGTAGGCGAATATCTCGCTTCCGTCCTCGCTTTCCTTGCCTCCGAGCAGTACGCATATATAGTCTACGTCACCGCCCACACTGTCACTGTCGCGGACGAGCGTGACAATACTCCAGCCTCCCGCCTCGCCCGAATATCCCGCGTTCATTCCGAGACAGTTCGAGTTATGATACTTGGGATTTGACGCAGACGAAACGAGATAATTCCTATTATAAAAGCTTCTTTCGGATGACAGATTGGTAGACGTTACCGTGTGCTTGACCGCGGAGCAGATCTCCATGTAAAGCTCATTTTCACTCGCCGCAAGAGCTATCCTCAAGACGTTATACGCCGTGGTGGTCATAGCGTCGTTATCAGGGTATCCCAAGGGATTGGTGTAGGTGGTGTCCTTAGCTCCAAGCTCCAGCGCCTTGGCGTTCATCATTTCCACAAAGCCCTGACTGCTGCCGCCGCATATATTGGCGAGAACGTACGCCGCGTCGTTGTATGAGCCGCAGATAGCGCCGTAAAGCAGGTCGCGTATCTTTATCCTTTCGCCGTCCTTCAGCTTCATGTTATATCCCGACGAGCCTTTTAACATATCGCTCGTTACGGTGACGGTCTCGTCAAGCCTGTCCGCAAGGGTCTCGCATGCCACAAGCCCCATCGTTATCTTTGCGCTTGTAGAGGTGTTGAGGATTGCGTAACCGTTTTTCTCGATAATGTATTTCTCGTGGGTCTTGTCGTAAAGGACCAACGCCTCACAGTTGAGCGCCTCGGGCGGCTCGGTGGATGCGGCAGAGGCGGGGATCACGGACATGACCGCTATAAATAAGAACAGGAGCGCCGATGCTATCATCAATAGGCGCTTCATTTTTTCTGTGCGCTGCATTGGCAACTCCTTTCTAAAGTTCTTATAATGTTCGCGCCGCAAAAGCCGTTACGCGTTTTTTGAGGTAGACGATCAAATAATGCCCGACGCTTCAAAATACTTCAAGGCGTTTTTCTCGTCAATCGCTATTTGTTCGCGAAGCTCCTCTACCGAGGCGAACTTCCTTTCCTCGCGAAGGTAGGCGCAAAACTCCACTTTAAGAGCTTGTCCGTAAATATCACCGTTGAAATTGCAAATATAGGTCTCGCAGTTTACGCCGTGCAGGTCGCTTCCATCGGTAATGGTCGGTCGGACGCCAACGTTGGACACGCCGATATGACGCTTGCCGTCCTCGGTATAGCATAGAGTAGCGTATATGCCGTGCTTGGGGGTGATGATGCCTTTGGGAAAGCTCTGGTTTGCTGTGGGAAAGCCGAGAGAGTGACCGAGATGCTTGCCCGACACAACGGGAGAGGACATACAGATAGGCTGATCCAGCATAGCCTGCGCAATCTCAAGCTCTCCGCTCAATATATGCTCACGGATAGCCGATGAGCTGACCGTCTCACCGAACATAGTTATCTCGGGAACGACAGCGACGCTATCCTCGCCAAATCGCTCTTTAAGCAGAGCGTGCGAGCCGAGACCCCTATGACCGAAGCGGTGATTGAAGCCGCAGACGGCTCCGACGCAGTTCAGTTTGTCCGCTAATATTTTGTCTGCAAAATCCTCGGCGCTGACCGAGGAAATCTCTCGGAAATTTCCAATCGCCACAAAATCGACGCCTGTGTCAAGTATTCTTGCGATCTTCTCGTCAAGAGTGCAGAGCATAGGCATCTTTTTGTTGCCCAAGATGTTTACAGGCAGCTCCGAAAAGCACCACGCGCCAACTAGCGACGCGCCAAGTCTTTTTTTTAGCGCCAAGGCTTCTCTGAAGATCGCCTTGTGAGCCACGTGAACGCCGTCAAAGGTTCCGAGGGCGATCACGCACTTGCCCCAAGGCGGGGCAGAGACGACACCCTCGGCGGTTACTATATAAAACTGTTCCGTCATTATCAGTTGTTCTTTTCCTCAAATTCTTTGTCGATAGCCTCGATGTAAAAGGCAACCATCTGTTCAAGAAGCTCGTCGCGGTCAAGCTTTCCAATCAGAGTGCGCGCGCTCTTGTAGTTGGTGATGTGTGTAGGATCCTCGGAAATGAGATAGCCTACTATCTGGGATGTGGGGTTATATCCCCCCTCTTTGATCGCGCGGCAGATCTTGTAAAAAAGCTCCTTGGGGTCGGAATTTTCCTCGGGGGTCTCGATCACGGGTCGTGAATTGGTCTTGATTATAATTCTTTCGTTATTGTTGAGTATCATGCTTGTCCTTTAAATATAATTTTATTAATATAAACATTATATCCTACCCCGTAATGATTGTCAAGCAAATTTACAAAAAATACAAATATTCTTTTCCCATGGGACATAAATTTTTACTGACAGAGGAAGGGGAGAGAGCGTGGGAAAAGTAAGGTTTGGAATAGGCGGGATATTGATGATAGCCGCTATGCTGATCTCGGATAGTTTTGCGGTGCTGGGTATATATATGTTTGCCGCGCTGCTGCATGAGATGGGTCATCTTTTGGCGGCAAAAGTCTTGAAGATCAAGGTAAAGGAGATCAAATTCGGCTTTTCGGGGGTGAGAATAGTCACCGACGAGAGATTGACGTCCTATAAGAGCGAAATAATATTAGCTATGTCGGGTCCGCTTGTAAATATAGGAGTTTTTTGCGCTTCGTGGGCGGTGTTCTTGTTCCGTGGAGACGGAGGTGAGGGGATGCTGACCTCGCTTGACGCATTTTTGGTTTCGTCAGAGCTTGAGAAGTGGGGGATGCTGGCGTTTTTAGCGCTTTCCTCGCTAATTCAGGCAATATTGAACCTTCTGCCCGTCAAGACCTTTGACGGCGGGCGAATACTATCCTGCGCCGCGGCGCAATTTGTCGGAGACCGCGCGTCGGAGTGGGTACTGTCGGTAACCACGGCGTTCTCGGCGCTTATCTTGTGGATATTGGCGCTCTATCTCATGCTGAAGGTTGGGGGAGGACTTGGGATCTACGTCTTTGCCGCCTGCATATTTGTCGGAATAATAGGAGAAAAAAGCGCCGATTAACGGCGCTTTTTATCTGTTGATCTAATTGTAAAAATCACATTATCTGTTGATCTAATTGTAAAAATCACATTTGCGAAATTTTTTTGATTCGCTCGGCGCACTCTGTGAGGAACTCGTCATCGCCAAGCTCCATGTATTCGGGCTTGGAGGAGTTAAAGACTTCAAGCATGAGAGAACCGCTATATCCGACCTTATCAAGCCTACGCATCATATCGGCATACTCCAGCGTTCCGTCAAAGGGGAGGATATGGATGTCGGGGGAGCGGCTTCTGTTGTAGCCGAAATTGTCGTGAATGTGAGTGCAGATAAGCTTTTCTCCGAAAATTTTTATCCAGTCAACGCCGTGGGTGTAGCAATATTCGTGACCCGAATCGTAGCAGAAGCGGACGTTTTCGCGGTCCTTGTACCGCTCGATCATGACCAGGAGATTTTCGTAGTTTCTGAGGTTCTCAAAGGCAAGGACGACACCCTTCTGCTCGGCAAACTCAACGAGAGAATCGAAACGGGAAAATCCCGTCTCGTTTGCGTGGGGCGGCTGCCATCCGCTGGAGAGGTGCAGAATGACCACAGGCACGGAGCAAGCAGACGCACTTTCAATGCTTTGGCGCATTTTTTCGTATATGTCCTTGTATCCGTCGCCCTCGAGCCACATTTCATTGATGCCTCTGAAGGGCGCGTGGATGAACTCAAAGGTCAAGCCAAGCTCGTCGGAGAGGCGCTTGCAGCTTGCAAAATCGACATCGTTATCGTTGACGAAAAAGCAATCGAAGCCGTGGGCCTTTATTTTTTTGAGCGTTTTGCATATATCGCCGCCCTTGATGCAGTCGGCGTTGATGCCAAGTTTTCTTTTCATGGTAATAGTATCAAAGATTATAGTACTTATCAAACTCCGCGGGGTGGGGAATTTTGCTCATTTCCGAACACTCGGCTCTCTTTGCCTTGATAAAGTTACGGATAAGCTCCTCGGGGAATACGCCGCCTGCCGTCAGATAGTCGTGATCGGCTTCGAGAGCGTTAAGCGCTTCGGGCAGGGAGGTGGGAAGACCCTGAAGCTTTGCCTTTTCCTCCTCAGGCAGATGGAAAAGGTTGAAATCGTAAGGACCCCAGCCGTTTGCGTGAGGGTCGATCTTGTTCTTAACACCGTCAAGACCTGCCATAAGGATCGCCGCGTAGCAGAAATAGGGGTTGCAGGTTGCGTCGGGGTTACGAAGCTCAAAGCGGCGCTTGTCGGGGTTCTTTGCGTAAGCGGGAATACGAATGACCGCGCTTCTGTTGCTTGTCGCGTAACCAACGGTCACGGGAGCCTCAAAGCCCGGAACGAGACGCTTAAAGGAGTTGGTGGAGGGGTTGGTCAGTGCGCAGAGGGAGGCGATATGCTTCAGCAGTCCGCCCATGAAGTAGTGAGCAGTCTCGGAGAGGTGCGCGTAGCCGTTATCGTCGGAGAATACGGGCTGACCGTCCTTGAAGAGAAGCATGTGAACGTGCATTCCGCTTCCTGCCTCGCCGTAGATTGGCTTGGGCATAAAGGTCGCGCTCTTGCCGTACTTCAGCGCCGTGTTGTGAATGATGTATTTGATCATCATGGTAGCGTCTGCCATGTGAACTACCTCGCCAAGCTGAGGCTCGATCTCGTACTGACCCGAAGCCGCGACCTCAGGGTGGTGATAGTTGATCTCAATGCCCATGTCCTTCATAAGCATGCACATTTCACTTCTGCACTCGTAGGAGGTGTCAAAGGGCTTTGCGATGTGATAGTTCTTCTGCTTGGGAACAATAACGCCCTTGCCGTCGGTGTCGCTGTTCCAGTAGGACTGACTTGCGTCAACGGACGCGCCGATATAGTTAGGCTGGA
The DNA here is from genome assembly GCA_045577415.1 of Eubacteriales bacterium. Lineage (GTDB taxonomy): Bacteria > Bacillota > Clostridia > Oscillospirales > CAG-272 > SVTX01. The sequence continues at coordinate 2,233 of JAZNII010000066.1, read as the reverse complement.
CGCTCCAGGTAACATCGTCGAAAAGATAGAACTCAAATTCGGGGAGTATTTTCATCTCGTCTGCAACGCCCGAGTCCTTCATAAACTGAACCGCCGCCTTGATAATATTTCTGGGGTACTGCGCGAGGGGGCGGTTTTCGGGTGTGTCTATGATCATAGCGTTACCCGTCATCGACAGAGTGGGAATCGAGCAGAAGGGATCGATAACAGCGGTGTCGGGGTCGGGAATGAACACCATGTCGCTTTTCTCCACGACCGCATAGCCGTAGTTGGAAGCGTCAAATCCGATTCCGCTTTTCATCGTGTCCTCTGAAAAGTTCTCCGCAGGGATGGTAACGTGACGGTACTGACCGTTAATATCGACCATCTTGAAGTCGACCATTTTAACGTCGTTTTCTTTAATAATTTTCAAAATGTCCTTGACGGTTTTAGCCATAATTTTTTCTCCAATCCGAGTAAATATAGATTTCGCTTAAATTATAACATTTTTTGCGCAATTTGTCAATCTTTATGCGAAAAATTCAGCAAAGGAACAGAAAAATCCGAACCTGATGAGGTTCGGATTTTCGTGAATGCACGGCACTTGGAAAATTAATTTTTCCTTTCGATATGCTCGTGTTTCTTGGCGAAATGCTCGCGGGATATTTTGACGACAAGCCCCGAAAGACCGATGAGCGCTATAAGGTTAGGCAGAGCCATAAGCGCGTTGAAGCAGTCGGCAACAATCCAAACGGTGTTTATCTCTGCGATTGCTCCGATGAAAACGAAAGCAACGTAGATCACTCTGTAAATAATAATTGCAAGCTTTGAGTGGTTTTTGAAAAGATATCCAACGCATACTTCTCCGTAGTAAGCCCAGCCGAGAATTGTAGAGAGAGCAAAGAAAATCGTTGAAAGAGCAACTCCCACACCGCCTAAATAGGGAATTGCCTTGTTAAACGCGGCACTGCTGAGGGTGGCTCCGCTTACGGAAGGAGTAACACCTGCGTTGAAAGCATTCGAATAAATTCCCGACATAAGAATGACAAGCGCGGACATAGTGCAGATGATTATCGTTGTAATGAACACCTCAAATACACCCCATACGCCCTGCTTTACGGGTTCCTCCGTGCTTGATGCGGAGTAAGCGATAGGCGCGCTTCAAAGTCCAGCCTCGTTTGAGAAGACACCTCTGCCGACACCGTAGCGCATAGCGGAGAGTATGCCGTAGCCAGCTACGCCGCCGAATGCGGACTTGAAGTTGAACGCTTCCTTAAAAATAAGAGCAAACGCCGCGGGGATCTTGTCTATGTTGAAAACAAGCGCAACAATGCAAGCAAAGATAAAGAAAACAGCCATGACGGGAACTAATTTTTCGTTAACCGTAGCAATTCTTTTCACACCGCCGATAATGACCACTCCTACGATAACCGTAAGAACTATTCCGGTTATCCAGGGAGCGATGTTGAAATTCAAATTGAGAACGCCCGAGATCGAATTTGACTGAGTGGCGTTTCCCGTACCGATACAAGCGATCATAGCAAACGCCGCAAAGAGCGCCGCAAGCCATTTTATGCCGAGTCAGTTTTTGATGTAGTACATAGGACCGCCCGTGTAAGCGCCCTTCTCATTCTTTTCTCTGAACTTAAGCGCGAGAACGATCTCGGAATATTTGGTGACCATACCAAAAAGGGCGCTTATCCACATCCAAAATACAGCGCCGGGGCCTCCAAGCACCAACGCGGTCGCAACACCTGCAATACTTCCCGTACCGGATCATCATAGCAATGCTCAGAATATTATCGTACGCAAAGCCGAGAGCGTAGTTTAAAGCGTTAATGGCAGTGCTGAAAATATCGTTGGCAAAGCCAAGAGCGCTGTTTAAAGCGTTTATCACGTTTCCCATTTCAAACCTCTTAATTGTATTGATATATAAATAAACAAGAATATATTGCTACATACAAATACAATTATACAGAATAGATGGCAAGATTTCAATGAAAAAACAATAAAAATAGTTGAATAATCGATAAAAATTCCACAAAAATCGCAGTAGAAGTCTTTATCAAATGCCGCACTTCTTCACAAAGAAAAAGCAGACGGAAAACCGTCTGCTCAGATTACTGACAAAGTCTATCTCAAGCGCGAGATAGGCTTTGTTTTTTGCCAAGAAATAGCAAAAACATGAGGAAATTGGAGGTATCCCTCCAACATAGGTTAGCAATCTTCTTCATATTCTGGACGGCAGCAGTAA
>JAZNII010000065.1:0-2075 GCA_045577415.1 Eubacteriales bacterium | reverse complement strand
TCACCCGTTGCAATGTCGATAGCGTAGCTGCCCTTGGTGATAACAGCCTTTTCTTCGCTATTGTGAGAGTTTACGAAATAGTACATCTTGAAGTCGCCGAAATCACGCCAGGTGAAAGTGATCTTCTCGTTGTCTATAATGGGGTTAGCTTCAAGCGTGGAAATATCGGTTACGATCTTACCGCCGTTTGCCTTGAACTCATCAAGAAGCTTTTGGGTGTTCTCCATAAAGGTTACGTACTCGGGGAGAACTACGGTGGTGTAGGTCTGCTGACCGATGATGAGCTTATTGCCCTCAACGCGTCCGTGTCTTTCCATAAGGGTCTCGTCGCCGAGATGGAAAGGAATATGCTTTGCTTCAAGAGCAAGCGTAGCGTTAACAAGCGAGGTGTTGTAATACTTTATATCCTTACCGTCGGGCAGGGTGTTGTTGCCGTTGTTGTAGGTGACCCAGCCCGAGGTCATATTGTGCATAAGCAGTGTGTCGAACTTGATCTCACCCTCGGCGAGAAGCATTCCGACGCGGCTCATAGCATCGTTGAATACCTTGTAATCTGCCCACCAAGGCTGCTGGATATACATTGCGGGCGGATAGTCTCTCTTACGTATTCCTCTATTGGAATATCCCTCCAGGTGCTGACACAAAAAGTTGATACCGCGCACCATCATCCACTCGTAGTTTCTCTTAAGCTCGTCGTGACCTACATTGTGACCGCAGAGCGCAAAGGTCTCGGAAAGGACCTGACGTCTGCCCACCTGAGCAGCGGTAGAAGCCACCTGATGGTGAGTGAGGCAGGGACCGATATTTCTACCCAGCCAGTCCATACCGGGAATGGTGAGGTACTCGTAGTGAGGCATACAAGCTCCGTTGGTGATCAGCTGCACTAAAAGGCTCTCCTCAAGCACCAGGTGACCTGTAAACTGCAGGTCATGGTCAAGGCACCAATCGTAGATCTGCTTCATAAAGCTTGCCGAGAAAAGGTCGGTGATGATCTTCCAAAATTTAACTCTTACAGCCTGATAATCGCCTGTCTCGTAGAAAAGGCAAGGCAGAACAGCGCAGAGATCCTCGCCGTATTTCTCCTTGTATTTATCGACAAGAGTCAAGCTCCACGGAATACCGTTTCTCGAGATCTGAGGCTCGTCGGTGAAGAAGCCGTCGAAAGAAGAACCGTATTTTTCGTAGTAAGGCTCGTAAATTTCATTTATGAAGTCAGCGATGACGAACGCATCGAGAGTATCGACGTAAAAGGGGTTAACATCGTAATAGAAGCAATATCCGCCCGTTGTGCAGATAATTCTGTGAGGCTCGATCTTGGATCTGTCGCCGTCGGCGGGCATAACTCGGAGATACTTCTGCCAATACTTCTCTCCCTTGCCGTTGACCTTACCGCCGCCAAAGCCCGAGGGCCAGCCGTTCTCGTCATAAGCCCACGCGTGCATACCGCGCTTATTGCACTCCTCGATACAAGCGCCGATATTTTCAAACCATTCTTCACCCATATACTCGGTCTGCAATCCTCCGCGAGCGTGCATAAAATATCCGCCGATTCCTGCCTCGTCCATAAGCGCGGTCTGACGGAGAGACTCGGCAACGTTTAATTTCTCGTTCCACGACCAAAAAGGCACGGGACGGTATTTTTTGTCAACATTTTTAAAATCCATAGCTTAGGTCTCCTTTGCTTTGGGGTTAGATTTTCTTTTCGGGGCAAAGATTTTCACGCACTTTACCATTTATTTAATTATATAATATAACGCGGTCTTTGTCAATGACTTTTATGCAATTCACACACAAAAATCAAAGGTAAGACCGCGTTTATTTATTTTTTCATCGCAAGTTCAACGATCTTGGAGCAAAGCTCTCCGTAGCTCATTCCCGTAGCCTGGGCCATCTGGGGCAGGAGACTTGTTGGGGTCATTCCGGGGAGAGTGTTGGCTTCAAGACACCAAGGGTTGCCGTCCTCGTCAACTATGTAGTCAAATCTCGAATATCCCGATAATCTGAGAGCCGAGAACGCGCGACGAGTCTGCTCACTCAGGGCGTTTTTGATCTCATCCGAGATCGGAGCGGGACAA
>JAZNII010000064.1:0-8206 GCA_045577415.1 Eubacteriales bacterium | reverse complement strand
CGTTGAGGTCTTTAACGCCAAGGACGCGGTGACAAGGAACGGTAAGACGGGAATTGCGCTTCTTGCGCCACAGGACGCAAAAAGGGGCGAGGGAGCGTTCAAGCTTACCAAGTCTGACGAAAAGACCTTGTATTATCAAGTGGGTTGGTACACCGAAAGAACCCCCCGAGTTGATAATAACGGACAGGCACTTGACGTCTTTGGACTTCCCGTGTCCGAGTCGGGCAGAGAGCAGGGCTACGTTTATAGCGGAAAATGGGATTTTGCAAACGATCTCGTTGACGTAGAGTCTCTTGAAAACGGAGAATTTACACTCTATGCCGCTTGGATCCCCGCTTTTACTTACGAATTTTACGCCAAGAACGAGGACGGCGCTTTTGAAAAGATCGACTTGGTCGAGAATAAGTTTGAGATCAAATATCCCAAATGGAGCGACCGCAAGGAAAAGTTTGATATGAAGGACTATCCCGACGTTGAGGGCAAGGTCTTTGAGGGAGCGTATCTCGACGAGAATATGACTATGCCCATTGAGGGCGATTTTGACGGCAGAGAAGTGTTCATAGATCACGAAAAGGGAACGGTTGAGTCTGCTACCGTTAAAATATATATTGTGTGGGCAGAGTAATTCGGTATTCGGCTCAATTAACGTGTTTGAATTTTATTTAAATAAATCTTGGAGGAAACCATGAAAAAAAGAATTCTATGTATAGTTTTCTGTCTGGCAATGCTTTTGGGAAGTGTTGCGCTTTACGGCTGTAACAACGGAAGCGACGATATCGCAAAGCCCGACGCATTCGTTGTTATGACAGAAAACCTTGACGGATTGTTCAATCCCTTCTTTGCCACCAGCGCAAATGACAGCACAATCGTTGCTATGACCCAGATCGGTATGCTTACCACGGGATATGAGAACGGTAACGTTACCGTTGCTTGCGGAGACGACGAGGCAGTCGTAGTAAAGGATTATTCTATCGTTCATAACGACGGTGACGACACTACCGTTTATACCTTCGTTATCAAGAACGGTATTAAGTTCTCGGACGGTCACCCCCTGACTATCGAGGACGTGCTTTTCAACATGTACGTTTATCTTGACCCCGTTTATACGGGATCTTCCACAATGTATTCCACCGACATAGTCGGTCTTAAAGATTACAGAACCCAGACCCTCGGCGCAGGCTCGTCCAACACCGACGACGCTCTCGCAACCGCGGCAAACAACAGAGCAAACGACCGTATCAAGGAGCTTATCAACCTTTATATGCAGGTTGGTAAGACCCAGACACAGGGTTCATACAGCGCAGATTATACGTCTATGGTAGCGGCTATCAATAAGCATTCGCTCTCGCAGGGCTATAAGAAGGCTGTTTCCGCGGATATATCAAGCGTAACCAACGCTCAGCTTCTTGCCGACTACGAGCTTACTTTGGAGCTTTTCCGCGAAGAGCTTGAAAAGGATTTTGCGTCGGCAAAGGAAAACTTTACCGAGGAGCCTTACAAGTCTCACGAGGAATTTGCCGACGAGGTCTTCTGCTTCATGTTTATGGAGGGCTTCGTTGAGGTCAAGTATGCCAAGGACGCTAACGGTAAAGAGGACAAGACCAAGATCGAAACTCTTACCCCTCTTTACAGCAAGGACGTTGTAAAGGATAAGCAGTCGGCGATCGACTACGTATTCAATCAGGAGACCGAGAACGGTCTTAACCGTATCCTTACCGTATGGGCGACCGCTACCGAGCTTCGCACTCAGTACACCGCTCAGGCAAGGGAAGTAATCCTCAAAGAAAATACCGTAGACGGCAAGCTTGCTATCGAAAATATCTCTGGTATCGTTTCTCTCGGCCATACGGGAGACGAGACCGAGGTCACTATCGGCAATAACACCTACAAGGTAGCAAAAGAGCATAATTCCGACGGAACTCCCGTAAACGCGGATGAATACGACGTTCTTGAAATAACCATTAACGGCGTTGACCCCAAGGCTATCTGGAACTTCGCTTTCTCGGTAGCTCCCCAGCATTACTATGCAGAGGGCTACACCGTTGACATCGCAAACAACCAGTTCGGTGTTGAGTTTGCGTCCTTCGACTTTATGAGAGACGTTATCCAGTCCGCAAGAAACATCAAGGTTCCTATGGGCGCAGGTCCTTACAAGGCAACCGACAGAGATAACAACGATAACATCAACGAGAATGACTTCTTCTCAAATAACGTCGTTTACTTCAAGAGAAACGACAACTTCCTTATGGGTCAGCCCAAGATCGAAAAGCTCCGTTACAGAGTTGTAAGCGCGTCCAACGCTATCGCGGCTCTTGAAGAGGGTTCGGTACATTATATCTCTCCCCAGTACACACAGTACAATATCGATAAGCTCAACGGTCTTGAATCCAAGGGTATCGAAAAGCTAAGCACCGACCAGCTTGGTTACGGTTACATCGGTATCAATGCGGGCAAGGTTCCCGATATCAATATCCGTAAGGCTATCATGTGTGCTATGGATACCTCTCTCGCGCTGAGCTATTACAGCGTAGGTACGGCAGAGAACATCTTCTGGCCTATGTCAACTGTCAGCTGGGCATACCCCAAGAACGAGCTTGGCGACTTCGACAGAATAAACGATCACGACTATCCTTTCCTTGATTATCACAACGAGAATATCTCCGATGACGCGGCAAAGGAGAACGCAAAGGCGAAGATCCAGCAGTATATGGATGCCGCAGGCGTTTCGGCGGGCGACAAATCGCTTTCTCTTAAATTTACTATCGCGGGTGCAGACCTTAACGATCATCCCACTTACCTCACCTTCCGTGCGGCGGCAGATCTGCTTAATGAAATGGGCTGGGACATCGAGGTCGTTCCCGATACTCAGGCGCTTACCAAGCTGACCACAGGCTCGCTTGCAGTCTGGGCAGCGGCGTGGGGAACTACCGTTGACCCTGATATGTATCAGGTATATCATAAGAACTCTACCGCAACAAGTACTCTTGCTTGGGGTTATCGTGAGATCCTTGCTTCTCCCGCAACCTATCCCAAGGAGAACGCAATACTCAATGACCTCAGCGCGGTTATAGACGAGGCAAGAGAGACCGAGGACCGTGAGGAGCGTTCCGAGCTTTACAGAGAGGCTATGGGCTACGTCCTTGACCTTGCGATCGAGCTTCCCGTTTATCAGAGAGACGTGCTTTACGCATACAACTCAAAGATCATTGATTCCGCTTCAATACCTGACGAGATCAACCCCTACACCTCTCCCCTTGATCACATCTGGGAGATCAAGTTCGCGGATTGATCTGCCTATACCCTATAAGTCGCAGGGGAGAAGGATTATCCGTATCCCCGTGCGTCATTAAAATTTTGGAGTAATTTATGGTTAAATACATACTGAAAAGACTTCTTCTGTCTGTATTGATACTGCTTGGAGTTTCGCTGATACTCTTTATCCTCATTCAGAATATGCCGTCCAGCTTCGCGGAGAACAAGATCAACGAGATGAACGCGGGCGGCGCGATCGTTGATGAGGAGACCAAGGACGCTATCATGAAGATGTACGACGTAAGCTATTTTGAGTGGCTTAAAAAGATCGTAACCTTTGATTTTGGCGAAAGCTTTACTCAGCAGCTGCCCGTAGTCGACGTTATCAAGAGAGATATGTTCGTATCCTTCTTGGTCGCGGCGGTTGCGACGATGTTTGAGTTCATGATAGCTATTCCTCTCGGTATCACGGCGGCGACCCATCAGTATTCCTTCCGTGATTATCTTGTCACGGTGTTGGTAATGATAGGTATTTCCTTGCCCGCATTCTTTTTCGGACAGGTTTTGAAGGGAATATTCGCCTATAACGGACTGCTTGGACTATTGCCGTCCTCAGGACTTGGCGATGCCACGCAATCCACGTCGGGAATAGCCTACATATTGGAATATATAAAATATCTCGTTCTGCCGATCATGACGGTAGTAATACTGAGCATAGGCGGAAGAATGAGAATGACGAGAACCAATATGCTTGAAGTTCTCAATTCCGACTATATCCGTACCGCAAGAGCCAAGGGACTTCGCGAGCAGGTGGTCATCTACAAGCACGCGTTCCGTAATACGATGATACCGCTTGTCACAAGCCTTGCGGGACTTTTGCCCTCACTTTTCTCGGGAGCGATCATCACCGAGCAGGTCTTTGACCTCCCCGGTATCGGTAATACCGCCTATAACGCTATGATAAAGGGAGACATCAACCTTATTATGGGTTATAATATGTTCCTGGCGCTGCTCAGTATTATCGGTATTCTGCTCTCGGATCTTATGTACGCGGTCGTTGACCCTCGCGTCAAGTTGCAGTAAGGAGGGCGTATGAATAATACTGAAAACAAAAACAACGCAGTGGACGAGATAATTGAAAATGAGAATGCGCAGAGCGGAGCAGAGCAGGATACTCCTCTTGATCGCAACGTTCGTCTCATGTCTCCCACGCAGATGGTACTGCGACGCTTTTTTAAGTCCAAGCTCAGCGTAGCGGGACTTATAATGCTTGCGTTTCTGTTTGCGTTCTGCTTTTTAGGTCCCGTGTTCTATACGAGCTGGGGTGAGATCGAGGTCGATAATACTCCTATGGTAGAATATACCCAGAAGGAGATAAGCTACGAAAAAGACGGAGAGACCGTCACATTCTATCAGGTCACCGAAAAGACCGAAAAGGAAAATGCTCTCGCTCCCATGAGCGCGGCCCACCCTCTCGGAACCGATAAGACGGGATACGACGTTCTGGCGCGCTTGATGTACGGCGGACGAATTTCGCTTATCATCGGATTTATAACCGTGTTCATAATCACAATTCTCGGAGTAATTATGGGCGGTATCGCGGGATATTTCGGCGGAGCCGTTGATAACGTCGTTATGAGAATATGTGACGTGCTTATGTGTATCCCCGGATTTCCCATTATGCTGGTGTTCGGTACTCTGCTTACCGCCTTTGGCGAGGAGAAGGATCCCACACTTATTCAGTCGATAATGGGTGAACCCCGCTTGCGTATCTATTTCCTTATGGCATTCCTGACGTTGTTCTCATGGCCGGGAACAGCAAGACTTGTCCGCGGACAGATACTTTATCTGCGTGAGCAGGAGTATATGGTTGCGGCAGAGGCGATGGGATATTCCACCGCGAGAAAGATATTCAAGCACCTTATCCCCAACGTAATGCCCCAGCTTATCGTCTCCATGACATTGAGCCTTGGAAGCATGATACTTTACGAGGCCTCGCTCTCATTCCTAAACATGGGAGTTCAGCCTCCTTACGCCGCGTGGGGAACTATGATAAACGCAACAAGCGACCCCAACGTTCTTATCAACTATATGAATATTTGGATCCCACCCGGACTTTGCATCGTCACCGCGGTGCTGGGCTTCAACTTTGTGGGCGACGGTCTGCGTGACGCGCTTGACCCCAAGGGAAGGAGGTAATGATAATGGCTGATAATAAAACAGTTGCAAAAAAGGATAATCATTACCTGTCGGGAAAGGAAATAAGAGCTATTGCCCGTGAGAACCGCAAGATAACGGGGGCGCTTGAAAAGAGAAAGCATCGCCGCGCAAAGGAAAGCGAGTTTCTCACAGACATGAAGGATGACGGAAATATCCTTGAAATCGAGGACCTTCATACCTACTTCTTTACCGACCAAGGCGTAGTCAAGGCGGTAAACGGAGTTTCCTTCAACGTTCCCAAGAACGCAACCGTCGGTATAGTAGGCGAGTCGGGCTGCGGAAAGAGCGTTACGAGTATGTCGGTAATGCAGCTTATCCAAGGACCTGCGGGACAGATCGTTTCGGGTCATATCCGCTTCAAGTCTGAGGATTTCAAACGCGACAAAAAGGGAAATCCCATTCCCGTCGTCGGCGAGGACGGACAGGAGAGATACGAGACCGAGGAAAAGGTCTACGATATTGCCAATATGCCCATCAACGAGATTTTCCGTATCAGAGGCAGACAGATCGCTATGATCTTCCAAGAGCCTATGACCTCTCTCAATCCCGTTTTCACCATAGGAAATCAGCTTGACGAGGTAACCTTTATTCACGTTCCCGGAGCTACCAAGGCGCAGGCAAAGGCAAAGACTATGGAGATGCTGGAACTTGTGGGAATTGCCGCTCCCGAACGTGTTTACAAGGCCTATCCTCATGAGCTTTCGGGCGGCATGAGACAGAGAGTTATGATAGCAATGGCGCTGGCTTGCAATCCCCGTCTTATCATAGCCGATGAGCCTACCACGGCTCTTGACGTTACGATTCAGGCGCAGATACTCGACCTGTTCCGTGATCTTAAAGACAAGATAAACGGTTCTATATTGCTTATCACCCACGACCTCGGTGTGGTCGCAGAAATGGCGGACTACGTTGTGGTCATGTATGCGGGCAGAGTTATCGAGCAGGGAACGGTGAGAGAGATATTCCATAATCCTCTCCATCCCTATACCGTCGGTCTGCAAAAGTCCAAGCCTACCATGAGTTCGGATTCCGACACGCTCTTTAATATTCCCGGCAACGTTCCCAACCCCGTGAACATGCCGAACCATTGCTACTTTAAGGAGAGATGCTCGAAATGCACTAAGAAATGCTCGGGAGATTATCCCGGCATGGTGCAGGTCAGCCCCACTCACTACGTAGCCTGCCATTTGTACGGAGAGGAGGAGAAAAATGACTGATAAAGAGTTCAAAAATGACGTTTCTAACGACGTGATACTTGAGGTCAGAAACCTCCGCAAAAGCTTTCCCGTGCAGAAAAACCTTCTCGGCAAGGTTCAGAAGGAGCTTGTAGCGGTCGATGACGTTTCCTTTACCGTAAAGGCGGGTGAGACGCTGGGCATCGTAGGTGAATCGGGTTGTGGTAAGACCACGCTCGGTCGTACCATATTGAAGCTTCATCAGCCCAGTGGCGGACAGATAATCTTTAACGGCGAGGACATTACGAATTATAATAATTCCAAGATGCGTCACCTCCGCACCGATATGCAGATAATCTTCCAGGACCCCTATTCGTCGCTTCCTCCAAGGGCGACGGTTGGAGACATTCTTTCCGAGCCTGTCAAGGTTCATGGAATTGTTCCCCCGAACGAGGTCAAGGATTACGTAATGGATCTTATGGAAAAGTGCGGTCTGCGCGACTACTATTACGAACGCTATCCTCACGAGTTTTCGGGCGGACAGAGACAGAGAATCTGTATTGCCCGCGCATTGTCGGTAAAGCCTAAGCTCGTTGTCTGCGACGAGCCTGTTTCAGCGCTTGACGTGTCGATCCAGGCGCAGATAATCAATCTGCTCAAAGAGATTCAGCGCTCTATGAACCTGACCTACCTTTTCATTTCTCACGACCTTTCGGTAGTTAAATTTATATCCGACAAGGTAGGAGTCATGTATCTCGGACAGATGGTTGAGTTTGGCGAAAAGAAGGATATTTTCGCAAATCCCTTGCACCCCTATACCAAGGCGCTTTTCTCGGCGATCCCCAATCCCGATCCCGACGAGAAGATGAACCGTATCGTGCTGAACGGAGATATTCCTTCTCCGATGAATCCTCCCAAGGGATGCAGATTCCATACCCGTTGTCCCTACGCTACCGAAAAGTGCAAGGAGATAGCTCCCACTTATAAGGAGTACGAGAACGGACACTTTGCGGCGTGCCATCTGCTTGATGAGGAATGATCATGAGCAAGAATAACGAAAAAAACAAAAACAAAAAGAAAAAAGAGAAGATAATATACGTTGACGACGGCAGAACCATAGCCGATATGTCGGCAATAAGCGGCAAAAAGGCCGAAAAAGGCGAAAAGAAAGCGCAAAAAGCTAATTATTTAGGTCGCGCAAGCCTGAAAGAGCAGTTCGAGACCTATATCGGAGCGGTAAAAATGATGTTTTTACCAATGCTGGCGGTGCTTGGACTTTTGGCGGTAGCTTTTATCATCCTGTATCTGATCTTGTCTTTTGTTTGATAAAAAACGGCTCTTTGTCAATAGTTGGGGTAGAAAAAATCTGACGAAAAGATAAAGAACTATTAAAATGCATAGGAAAAGCGCCACGAAGGGAAGCGGAGTGGCGCTTTTCCTATGCGCCGGCGCGACATTGGTGTGAGAACATAAAGAGTATTCTGTTGCGGAAACGCTTAAAATCCTGCAAGCCGTAGGCGTTCCGCTTCAAGACCTTGATCTTGTTATTGCAGCCTTCG
>JAZNII010000063.1:0-5350 GCA_045577415.1 Eubacteriales bacterium | reverse complement strand
ACAACTCCTTGGCTCACAGAACGACATGGCTACGATCCGACTTATGTGAACTGCCCCAAATTGTGCGGACAGCACAAAAAACACCCCTGTGGTAGAAAATATTAAAGTTTAAGCAACGAACTGACATCGCTTTTCAAGTGGTGTCAGTTTAAGTCGGAGGCCAAGCGGGCTTAGGAAGACAAGTGTTAACTACAACTCCTTGGCTCACAGAACGACATGGCTACGATCCGACTTGCAGAAAATTTCTTTTCCATTCTCAAATCCGAGTGTATCTACCGCACTAAACTTAAAACCTATGAGGAGGCGCGCCTCCTCATAGGTGAGTACATACAGTTCTACAACAATGAACGTATCCAACTTAAAACAAAACTGACACCACTCGAAAAGCGATGCCAGTTCGTTGCTTAATTTTTAATATTTTCTACCACAGGGGTGTTTTTTGTGCTGTCCGCACAATTTGGGGCAGTTCAAGTTTTTGCGGTTTTTAACTTGGTTTTGAATTTCAAATATTAATTTGACGGTAAGCCTTCCCTTGTAAGGGAAGGGGGACCGCGCTTGCGCGGTGGATGAGTAGAATACGTCACCGTGTCTACCGTTAATCACGCGTGAGCAGGATGGATTACACCGCGAAATCCCTTTTTCTACCAAAGACGGTTAAACTCGTTAGTCTTCTACTCATCCGTCGGCTTTGCCTAAGCCTTCCCTCACAAGGGAAGGCTTAGGCAAAGCGAAATCGACAAATTATTTGTTGCCGTGAAGTCCCTGATAAATTGCAATTTATTATTTTGTTTTGACCTCAACAATTTAATTAAATCACATATCAAAAAACAAAAAATCCACTTGAAATTTATGGAGAAAATTGATATAATATATTAAAAGAGTGATGAGCGACAGATCGTTTCGCAAGGGCTAATATGCGGACGAATTTCAATAGTGAGAGTATGGAGAATACAAATGGTTATCGTTTTGACTAAACGGATAAAATTTTATATACCCATAGAGCAGGAAAAAGCTAAAAGATTAGCTTTGACCCTCACGGCATCCTTGGCGGCGGTGGCATTGATCCTTGGCGCCTTATGTGCTTTTTTGTTCTTTCAGACCGACCGATTGACCGTCGAGGCGGGAGAAACGCTCAGCGCCGAGATGCTGACGGGAAATGCCAACGCCTATTTCGGAGACGATTTTGATCCCGAATGTGTCAATCGGGCGGGAGTCTACTATTTTACGGTGTACGTGGACGGCGAGGCGCGTCAGATGCGTCTGGAGGTAGTCGATACAAAGGCTCCCGAAATAACGGTAAAGCGCATAAATTGGCCTATCGGAAGCTCGCGCAGACCTATCCCCGAGGATTTTATTGATACCGTTAACGAAGCAGATGACTTTGAGGGGTATTTTATAGAGGAGCTTCCCGAATTTGAAAAAAACATGGGTGAATACAGGGCAAAGGTAAGATTTGAGGACGCTTCGGGAAATAAGACCGAGGTCATCGAGGTCTTTCTTGATCTGGTCTCGGATAGTGAGCCGCCAAAGCTTTCGCTTAACGCCGATAAGCTGACGGTGGAGGTGGGTAACGCTCCCTCGGAGGAAGATCCGCTTTACGATGGGATAGCTACCGTTACAGATAATTGCGCGGGAGACCTGCGTGTTGAGATCGACGACAGTAGCGTGGATTATAATAAGGAAGGAAAATATTTGGTCTATCTCGTGGCATACGACATGATAGGAAACAGGAGTGAAAAAGTAAGCGTGAGTGTGGAGATAGTTCCAAAATCCGCTGACGGAGAACAAGAATAATTCAATAATGAAGGCTTACTTGACTTGGTTGAGTAAGCCTTTTTTTGTCGAAACCGTCGGTTTTTGCCGCTTTGTGACGGGTAGGTGACGAAAAAAAGACGTGACGGGGAATGTAAGCAAATTTTTAGCACTGTTTACAAAAAGTTCATAAAAATATCGATGAAAACTCTTGACAAAACCCCTGATTTGGGGTATATTATTAGCGTAGGTTAGCACTTAGCACGAAAGAGTGCTAAAAACCAACCCGAAAGTATCCATCATCGGCAAAAAGTGCCGAAATAGACCGAAAGGAGCGCCGAAAGCCATGGCAGACAACTCAAAACACGAATTGAGCGAGCGAAAAAAGCGTATACTTAAAGCAATAGTAGACGCGCATATTGTGGACGGCGAGCCTGTCGGATCAAAGTATATTATGCAGGATGAGCATTTGAACTGTTCGTCTGCTACCATCAGAAACGAGATGGCGGAGCTTGAAGCGCTTGGATACCTTGAACAGCCTCACACTTCGGCGGGCAGAGTGCCAAGCGAGCTTGGTTACCGTTTTTACGTAGATTCGCTTATTGAAAGCTACGCTATGACCACTAATGAGATAACCGAGATCAATAAGCTCCTCAAATCCAAGATGAACGAGCTTGATCAGATACTTTTAGCAGCGTCGAAGCTTGCGGGAAATCTTACGAATTACACAAGCTTTCTTATAAAACCCAAAGCAAGCTCGGTCAGTATTAAGCGCTTCGACGTGATATACGTAGACCGTCACAGTCTCTTGCTGGTTATGATAAGCGACGGCGGAGCGGTGGTGACCAAACGCCTTTCGATCGACAAAAGCGTGAGCCAACTGACCGCAAGCGATCTGGCGGTGGCGCTCAACGATCATATCGCGGGCAAGTGCGCCGACGAGATCACGCTCCCCATTATTGTTGAGCTTGAAAACGCCATGGGAGACAAGGCTGCGATTGTTAATCCTATCATTAAAATAATATACGAAAGCATGAACGAGCTTGACGGCGGCGACCTGAAGGTGTCGGGAATGGACAGACTTCTGCAATATCCCGAATACAGCAACAAGGATCAGCTTCGCGAGCTGCTTGGAGCATTTGAAAAGAAAGAGGATATTCTCGATCTTGTTTCGGATACCGACGGTGACGGCGTTAACGTGGTCATAGGCTCGGAAAGCTCGGTCAAGGTCATGAACAACTCGGCGCTGGTTTTCAAGCCGGTCGTGAGAGACGGCAAGACCCTTGGAGCTATCGGAATTATTGGTCCGCGTCGAATGGACTACGCAAAGGTGGTAGCGACCATCGAAGGACTTGCCGGAAACGTTGAAAGTATATTGAATGATAAAGAATTGATACCCGATAAGAATGGAGGAAATACAGATGACGGATGAGAAAAACACCACCTCTGCGGAGACCGTTGATCTTCCCGACGAGAGCGGATGCGAGTCTGCTCAAACCGAAGAAAAGGTAGCCGAGGAAAAGGAAGCAAAGACCGACAAGAAAAAGTCCAAAAAGCTTGAAGCTAAGGTCACGGAGCTTGAAAAGGCTCTTGAAGCAAAGAACACAGAGCTTGCCGAGCAGAACGACAAATATATGAGAATGATGGCAGAATATGATAACTTCCGCAAGAGAAGCGCAAAGGAAAAAGAGGGAACTTATGCCGACGCTTACGCCGACGCATTGACCTCGATACTGCCTATCATCGACAATCTCGAAAGAGCGGTGGGTGTCAGTGAAGCCGAGGCGGTTCTCAAGGGTCTTGAAATGACACTCAAAGGCGCAGACGAAGCTCTTACAAAGATGGGCGTTGAAGCATTCGGCGCTGAGGGAGACGCATTTGATCCCAATATCCACAACGCCGTTATGATGGTCGACGACGAAAACCACAAAGAGGGCGAGGTCGTCAGCGTGTTCCAAAAGGGATACAAAAAGGGTGATAAGATTATTCGTTATGCCATGGTAACGGTAGCTAACTGATAACTTAATCATTTTAAAACCCAAACCGTAGAAAACAACAGCTATCCTAATTGAAAGTTCTTTGGGTACCTTTCTTTCAAGAAAGGTACGAAAAAAATATAATCACACACTATCCATAAGGAGGATATAATCATGGGAAAGATCATTGGAATTGACTTAGGTACAACAAACTCTTGCGTAGCGGTTTACGAGGGCAGCGAGCCTATCGTTATCCCCAATCCCGAGGGCGCGAGAACTACCCCTTCGGTAGTAGCATTTTCAAAGACGGGCGAGAGAATGGTAGGTCAGGTCGCAAAGCGTCAGGCTATCACCAACCCCGATAAGACCGTTATCTCGATCAAGAGAGATATGGGTTCTAACAAAAAGGTAGACATCGACGGCAAGACATACACTCCCCAGGAGATCTCGGCTATGATTCTTCAAAAGCTGAAATCCGACGCCGAAGCATATCTCGGAACCACCGTTACCGACGCGGTAATCACCGTTCCCGCATATTTCACCGACGCGCAGAGACAGGCTACTAAGGACGCAGGTAAGATCGCGGGTCTTAACGTTCAGAGAATAATCAACGAGCCTACTGCTGCGGCTCTCGCTTACGGCGTAGACAAGGAAGACCAGAAGATCATGGTATTCGACCTCGGTGGCGGTACATTCGACGTATCTCTCCTTGAGATCTCCGACGGCGTATTTGAGGTTCTTGCAACCGCAGGTAACAACAAGCTGGGCGGAGACGACTTCGACCAGAGAGTAATCGACTGGATGGCAGAGCAGTTCAAGAAGGAGAACGGCATTGACCTTCGCAACGACAAGATGGTAATGCAGAGACTTAAGGACGCGGCAGAGAAGGCTAAGATCGAGCTGAGTGGTGTTGCTACCTCCAACATCAACCTGCCTTTCATTACCGCAACCGCGGCAGGTCCTCTCCACTTTGAGGCAACTCTCACAAGAGCTGAGTTCGATCGCATCACCGCAGACCTTGTTGAGGCTACAATGGGCCCCACAAAGCAGGTTCTCCGTGACTCGGGTCTCTCCGCAGGTGAGATCGACAAGGTCCTTCTTGTCGGTGGTTCCACAAGAATCCCCGCAGTTCAGGACGCAGTTAAGAAGTTCATCGGCAAGGATCCCTTCAAGGGCATCAACCCCGACGAGTGCGTAGCTGTCGGCGCGGCTATTCAGGGCGGCGTTCTCGGCGGCGAGGTCAAGGATCTTCTTCTCCTTGACGTTACTCCCCTCTCTCTCGGTATCGAGACCATGGGCGGCGTATTCAACAGAATCATTGACAGAAATACCACTATCCCCGTAAAGAAGAGCCAGATCTACTCCACCGCGGCTGACGGTCAGACCTCGGTTGAGATCCACGTTCTTCAGGGTGAAAGAGAAATGGCGGCTTATAACACAACTCTCGGTCGCTTCAACCTCGACGGTATCGCTCCCGCTCCCCGTGGAATTCCTCAGATCGAGGTAACCTTCGACATCGACGCTAACGGTATCGTTAACGTAACCGCAAAGGATAAGGGAACAGGTAAGGAGCAGCACATCACTATCACTTCTTCCACCAATATGTCTCAGGACGACATCGA
>JAZNII010000062.1:0-7840 GCA_045577415.1 Eubacteriales bacterium | reverse complement strand
TCGTAAATTATTCCCGTCTTGGGGTAGTGACCCAATATTCTTTTAACCTCGGATTGTGAAACGATTTGATTTATAGGTCTTGTGGGTATCTCGCCGTGTATAGCGCGGTAGATCATGTGCGCACCGATATATCCCGCCAAGGGTGTGCTGTGCAAATGCTGATCGTCAATACAGAAATCCCATTTGTTACCGCCGTTGTCGATGAAGGATTGTACCTCCTCCTTCCAATTGAGAAGATATACCCCCTTAACCTTTGTCTGGGCGTATTTTATGGAGGCGGACTGCTCGTTATGAGCCGGAAACATAAACAAAGCCGTTCCCGAATCGTCGCAAGCCTTCTTCAAAACGGCAAGATGATTCGCCTGATCGTTACTGTAAAAGCCGCAAATAAACACCGCGCCGTACATTCCGCTTCTGATGTCATCCATAATAATATCATCGTAAGCGTACGTGTCAACATGAGCGTAACCGCGGGAGATGTGATCCACAAGAGTATTCTTTCCGTTTCGGTACATCATTTCCTGCAAAATGTTTCCGACCTTTGACGTGCCGATAAAGCTATTTCCCAGAATAAGAACTCTGTCAGAATTGCTTTTTTCTATATCAATAATACCAAGCTGAGGATCAGAGCCTATCCTCTTGCATTGCGCGTATAACTTTATCTTGGATATTGCGGTCTCACTGAGCTCCTGATAGTCGACCGCAAGAGCCATCTTTTGTTTCTCGCCGTTTTCAGAAAAAGTAAAACAGATAAGATGTCTGTATGCTCCGCTTGAAATAGACTTTTCAATACTGATGCTAATGTCTACGTCTCCTGAATCCTTGAAGTCCGCGGACAATTCCTGCCAATCGCCGTCCTTGCCATCCGAACCGAAAATGACTTTGCCGATGTGTCTGCCGTTGGTGTATATATTGAAGATGTTTTTGGATTGCTTTTCAAATCTCCAATCCTCGGAAAGACGTAAGGATATCCCAATCGCGCTTCCCTCTGCCACAAAACGGTTGGTTATATAATTTTTCGGCTCAACTCTATCTATTGCAAGATAACCCGTATCAGGCGCGGGAGAATCGGATTCTGTCAGATCTGATTCGACGTCTTTCTCCTCGCTCTCTTCCATTGCATTCTCGGAGGTCAAAGGATCCACCGTGGTCTCACTGCTCTCGCCGAAACTGATATTGCAGGAGCATAACAGGAAAATGAAGACCAGCAAAACCGCTAAAATACTTTTTTTCATTTTCGTAACCGTACCTTTCGTTATGAATTTGTTATAGTATAACATTTTTCTCTGTAAATGTCAAGACTTACTGCCCGTTCGTCACACAAACATTTCCATTCGTCGATCTTAAACACAGACTAAAAAAGGAAACCGTGAAACGATCTCACGGCTACAAAACAGACTACACTATTAAACTGTATCATTTTTTGAAAAGTTCTTGAAATAGGTTGGGGGTGTTGCACAGATAAGCTGTGCGCGAGTTTTGAAGCAAAACATCGCACGCCGTCGCAAGCGACAGGCTAGGGGAGGGCGAACCTTTTCTCAAAAAGGTTCCCCCTCCCCCTGCAATTCTATATAAATCTTACTGTGCTGCGTTTACGATAGCGGAGAAAGCAGCGGATTTGAGGGACGCGCCGCCGATGAGACCGCCGTCAACGTTCTCCTTGGAGAGAAGCTCTGCTGCGTTCTTATCGTTCATAGAGCCGCCGTACTGAACGGTGGTAGCTTCAGCGATCTCTGCGCCGAACATTTCAGCAACAGCCGCGCGAACGTAACCGTTACCCTCGTCTGCCTGATCAGCGGTAGCGGTAACACCTGTACCGATAGCCCAAACAGGCTCGTAAGCGATGATAACGTTCTTCATCTGCTCAGCTGTTACGTTTGTAAGAGCCATCTTGGTCTGGAACTTGAGGAGGGTCTCGGTGTAGCCAAGCTCTCTCTGCTCAAGAGTTTCACCGACGCAAACGATAGCCTTAAGTCCTGCGTTCAGAGCCGCAAGAGTGCGGAGGTTTACGGTCTGGTCGGTCTCACCGAAATACTGTCTTCTCTCGCTGTGACCGATAACAACGTACTCTACGCCTGCCTCGGTGAGCATCTCAGCGGAGATCTCGCCGGTGTAAGCGCCCGATGCCTTGAAGTGAACGTTCTCGGCACCGATCTTTATGTTAGAGCCTGCAGCCGCCTCAACAGCTGCGGGAATGTCGATTGCGGGTACGCAAAGAACAACGTCACAGTTGTCCTTACCTGCAACCAGGGGCTTCATCTCCTCAATAAGCGCCTTCGCGCCGTTGGGAGTCATATTCATCTTCCAGTTTCCTGCAATTACGTATCTTCTCATTTTAGAATAACCTCAATATGTATTTTTTTGAAAGTTTCGCTCAAGCCTTTTCAAAGGCTTGTCGGAGCCGCCGCGATCGGCGGTCGCTCGTCGCAACGAGCGAAAATCCCCTACCCTTCCTAAGCGCCACGGAGGGGGGAATTTCCAAAGTTTGAAAAACTTTTGAAAGAGGGGAACCGCACAAGTGGGGGGTTCCCCTTTTTTATAAAAATTTTAATTATTTGTCCTGAAGCGCCGCAATACCGGGAAGCTCAAGTCCTTCCAGGAACTCAAGAGACGCACCGCCGCCGGTAGAGATGTGCGTGATTCTGTCAGCAAAGCCGAGAGTTTCACAAGCCGCCGCAGAGTCACCGCCGCCTACAATAGAGATGCAATCGCTGTCAGCAAGCGCCTGCGCTACCGAGATAGTACCCTTTGCAAGAGTGGGGTTCTCGAATACGCCCATAGGTCCGTTCCAAACAACGGTCTTTGCACTCTTAACTGCCTCAGCGTAAAGCTCCATGGTCTTAGGACCGATGTCACAGCCCTCTCTGTCAGCAGGGATCTTGTCAGCGTCAACGATCACCGTCTCAACGGGAGCATCAATGGGGTTGGGGAACTCTGCGATAGTGGTGCAGTCGATGGGGAGAAGCAGCTTTACGCCGTTAGCTTCTGCCTTAGCCATCATTTCACGGCAGTAGTCGATCTTCTCGCTGTCAAGCAGAGACTGACCTACGCCGTAGCCCTTAGCCGCGAGGAAGGTGTAAGCCATACCGCCGCCGATGATAAGGGTGTCAACCTTGGAGAGAAGGTTATTGATAACGTTGAGCTTGTCGGAAACCTTAGCTCCTCCGAGGATAGCAACGAAGGGTCTTTCGGGATCAGCCAGAGCCTTACCCATAACGCCGATCTCCTTGCCGATGAGGTAACCGCAAACTGCGGGGAGATATGCGGCAACACCTGCGGTGGAAGCGTGCGCTCTGTGAGCGGTACCGAATGCGTCGTTTACGTAGAGACCGTCCTCGCCGCAGAGGTCAGCCAATGCCTTTGCAAACTCGGGCTTGTTCTTCTCCTCGCCTGCGTCGAAACGAACGTTTTCAAGAAGAACGCAAGTGCCGTTTTCCATAGCGGCGATCTTTGCCTTAGCGTCGTCGCCAACGATGTCTGATGCGAATACAACCTTACCGTCGAGATATTCGTTAAGTCTGTCTGCTACGATTTTAAGAGAGAACTTCTTAACGTCCTTCTTTGCCTTCTCAAGATATTCTGCGGTAGCTGCTGCCTGCTCTGCTTCGGGAAGCTCGGCAACCTTCTTCATCTCCTTCTTGGTGAGCTTGAAGCCGGGAGTGAATACGTTGTGGGGCTTGCCCATGTGGGAAGCGAGAATAACCTTTGCGCCCTTTGCCATAAGGTACTTAATGGTGGGGAGTGCTTCTACGATTCTTTTGTCGGAGGTGATAACACCGTCCTTGCTGGGTACGTTGAAATCGCAACGAACAAAAACCTTTGTGCCTGCGTTGATAACAACGTCTTCGATAGACTTCTTGTTGTAGGTCATTTTAAGATCCACCTTTCTTATATCTGCGAGGATATGCCTCGCGCAAATTTTTTTACCAAATTATAGTTTACCACAAATTCATCACTTTATCAAGTGGTAATAAGTAAAAATTTAACAAATTCCGCAACTTTTTTTACTGCACATTGACCGAAGCCTGCTCTCGTGTAAGATTTTGCGCCTTCGCCTCGGCAAGAAGCGCGTTTCTTGCGTCTCTTTGTCTGATAAGATGCTTATACGTTTTAACACAACAAACGAAATGCGCCAACGAGGTGACCGTCCAGGTTACGGGATACGCGATATAGAGCCATTCTATCTGCCCAGGGAAAATAAGGTTACATACCACAACTATCCATATTATACGAAGCAAGCACGAGCCTATGATAGACACGACCATAGGAATGACCGGCTTGCCCATTCCTCTCATTAGTCCGCTCAGTACTTCCATAATTCCGCACAAAAAATACAGGGAGCATATCAGCTCGAGCCTCAAAACTCCCGCTGAAAAGACCTGATCGTGAAGGATCGGATCGGGTTCGTTGACGTAGATCGACAACAGCTGTTCTCCAAATATCAAGCACAATCCGCCTATGATTAGTCCGGTGATCACGACAACCGTTACCGCAATAACGCCTACCTTTTTGACTCTTTCTATCTTCTCCGCGCCAACATTCTGACCCGCGAAGGTCATAGCGGTCTGATAGAGCGAATTCATAGCTATGTATACAAAGCCCTCGATGTTTCCCGCCGCCGCGCTTCCCGCGATCACCGCGTCGCCGTAAGAGTTGATGGTGGACTGAATAAGCACGTTGGATATTGAGAATACCACGCTTTGAATTCCCGCGGGCAGACCGTTGCGGACTATCGCCACGATATTCTCTTTTTTCATTCTTACCGCGCGAAGATATATCTTGCACAAGCCATTGTAGCGGCACATATAGACGAGTATCATAATAGCCGACGCATACTGCGCCGCGCTGGTAGCGATACCGACGCCGATAGCACCCATGCCGAACACCAACACCATAACGAGGTTGAGACCAACATTGAGAAGTCCCGATATTGAAAGGAATATCAAGGGGCGCTTGGTGTCGCCCGACGAGCGGAGAGCCGATGCCAGAAAGTTGTATACCATCATCGCGGGCATACCTACGAAATAGGCTCTCATATAAGGCACGGCCTCGGCAAGGGTCTTGGCGGTCTCCTCGCCTCCGCCCATCATAAGCTTTAGTAACGGCTCGCACATAATAAAGCCGAAGACACCTATAAATAATCCGCAGATAAGACCGCCGAGGAGCGAGGTGTGGACTACGTCCTTGACCTCCTTATGCTTGCCCGCGCCGATTCCCTGCGCCACGCAGATACCGGTGCCTACGGAAAGTCCCATAAAGAAGTTCACAAGCAGATTGATAAGCGGACCGCAGGAGCCGACCGCTCCCATGGCAACGCTTCCCGCCGAGGAAAAGTTTCCCACGACGACCATATCCGACGCGTTGTAAAGGACCTGCAAAAGTCCCGTCGCCATCAAAGGAAACGCATATTTCAGCATTTTGCCGAGCAGAGGTCCCTCGGTCATACTATATTGTTTTTTTACGGCAGTAGCCATTCTATTCCCTTTCTGCATAAGAGCAAGCGAAGAAAAATCTGTTTTGCGACGATTGCCGCAATCCTACTCATTATAATTATAAACCTCAGAAGAAAAAAGTCAATAGAATTACATGAAATAAATCAACCTAAATATGGGTTTTTCTTGCCCTTTTTTTCGTTGACAAAATGCGTCCGGTATGATATACTGATATACAGTAATAAGATAACATCCGAAAGGACAAGAAAAAATGATCTATATGTTTTTAGCAGACGGCTTCGAGGAGGTCGAGGCTCTCTGTCCGCTTGATATACTGCGACGCGCAGGTCTTGAGGTCACCACAGTGGGTGTTGGTGGCAAGGATATGATAACCGGCTCTCACGGCATCACCGTTCAAGCCGACATTCCCGACATAATGTACCGCGACAGCTCTCCCGACATGATAATCCTCCCCGGCGGCATGCCCGGTTCCACCAACCTTGACGAAAGCAAGACGGTAGACGCCGCTCTCCGCGTAGCGTCAAAGAAGGGCGCGTATCTCTGCGCTATCTGCGCCGCCCCGCTTGTTCTCGGTAAAAGAGGCTATCTTGAGGGCAAGGCTGCCGTATGCTACCCCGGATTTGAAAAGTATCTGACAGGCGCAACGGTCTCCGAGACCGAAAACGTAGTCAAGGACGGCAACGTCATTACCGCAAAGGGCATGGGCGCAGCGTTTGATTTCGGTCTTGAGCTGGTTCGCGCACTCAAAGACGACGAAACCGCCGAAAGCATCAAAAAATCGGTATTCGCAAAATAATTTAAGGATAAAAAATGAAAAACAATCAAAAAAGGCTCTTGGGATTGCAAGACGCTATGAAAAAAGAGCAGTTTTTGCCTATTCTGCTGGTATCGGTCTGCCTGTTTATCGCTCTGCTTTCGCAGATCGCGGACAGGTTTATATATCCCATCAGAAAGGAGCTGCTCTCCCCCATGATCTCACAGATCATAGTTATCTTTATCCCGCTTTACCTCTGTATGACGGTCGCCTTTCCCGAAAGGTCTCCCGTCTATATGCTGCGCGCGGTGGGATGCCGTAAGCTTCGGGCGGATCACGTATTCCTGATAATATTTACCTCTTTGTTCATGATCACCACCTCGCTTTTGTTAAACCTCGTATTCGGCGGAGTATACACCGTATCCGAGGGCTTTACACTGTTAGGCTCATTTACGGCGGGCGCGGGCGAATACACCTCGACCTACCCCTACCTTATAATCGTTTATGCCGCCGCGCCTGCGTTTATTGAGGAAGTCTTACTAAGAGGATTTATTTATTCCCGCTTTTCACACGTCAGCCAAGCTGCGGCGATAGCGGTGTCCACCGTCATATCCTCACTTTTCGCATTCTCGCTTGCAGGTCTGCCCGCCGCGATCTTCTGCGGGCTTGCGTACTGCTTTATCCGATACGTCACAGGCACGCTTTGGTCGTGTATGATCGTCCATTTCATTTTCAATCTCTACGCTCTGTTTTTGCAGACCAACGTGGCAAAATACTTTTTGTCCGCGCAAAACAGACTGCTCCTGATAATTATTATCGTTGCCGCATGGCTTATCGCCTCCGCGCTTTTCTTTGGGGAGGGCGCGCGCGTTTTCAAAACGAAAGCGGACAGGATAAAGAGCGGCGAGGAGGTCTCCACTCTGCCGAAATTCAGCTTCAAGACGCTTGGCAGAGAGCTGAAGCAGACATTCTCCCACCGACCCACAATGATCTGCGCGATCACGTCGGGAACCTTCTTTATCGCGATAACGGTAATTGGATATTTTGCGTGAATGGAAACTGGATTTAGAACCCTTACGCACGCTTCGCGTGGTGTTGCATTTCTCTGGACCAATCGAGCAGACCAAACAAATATGGGGGACGATGTCCCCCATATTTGTTTGGCCTACCCGAACGGATTCGAACCGTTGACCTTCAGAGTCGGAGTCTGACGCGCTATCCAGCTGTGGCACGGGTAGATATTCTGTTCGTACCGTGATATTATACCATAAACCTTCCGAAAAAGCAAGCCCTTTTTCAAAAAAAGTGTGTGCCGGAAAAATGCTTTTTCCGACAATATCCGCTTTTTGCGGTTCAACTTGCGTTCATATTTGTTTGCAAATTGCCAAAATATCAATCCATACATGGAGAAAAGCGGTATAAAGTTACAATTTTTCAGGCAGAGCCGGCAAAAAGGAGCAAATTGTCTTGACAAATCAACAAGTTTCGGGTATAATGAATATGTATGTCTGTATCCATATGTACCGAACGGCTCTTCCGTGTCAGGTACAGCCTGCGAACACCAAAAACATTGCGCCGCAAGACCGAGGTACTACGAGCACCCTTTTTGCCCCCCGTGTGTATGCACTTTGCC
>JAZNII010000061.1:0-20952 GCA_045577415.1 Eubacteriales bacterium | reverse complement strand
GTCCGCCAAAAACCGAGCTTGACGTTGATTCGCCAATTCCTGCGCCAGCGTAAACATAGCCGCACAAAGCTCTTGACGATTGCGATGCGACCATCATTCGTCTGAATTCCTCTTTGCCGACGATCTCACTCGATGCCGCGGAATTGGCAATAACTGTAGCTCCGGCCGCCGCAAGGACACCTGAGGGAGGGGCAGCAACGAAAAGATCCTCGCAGATTTCAACACCAAGTCTTAAATTAGGCATTTCTCTACAAACGAACATCTGCTTTATGCCAATCATAACGACGTTATCGTCAAAGACATAAGCAAAATTATCTTCGGGAGCAGGAGTAAAATTTCTCAATTCATAGGCTTCTGAAAAATTAGTAAGATTCTTTTTGGGAACTAACCCTAGGAGTTGACCGCCCGATACTACCGCCGCGCAGTTATATATCTTGTCGCTATAAACCACAGGCAGACCGATAACGCTTACCATATCGTACATCGCGGTTGCGTAAATATACTCTCTGAGACCGTCAAGCGAGCCTTCCAGCAAGGTCTCGGTATTGAAAAGCTCACCGCAGGAGTATCCCGTCAAGGACAGTTCGGGAAAAACCAAAACCTTAACACCGGCTTCGCTTGCTTTCTCCGCCAATGAAACACAGGCAGAGGTATTAAATTTGGTATCGGCAACACTTACGAGAGGAGTCGCCGCCGCAACCTTAATAAAACCGTCTTTCATAATAAAATGACCGTTCCTTTTCATGTTGATTTGAGAAAAATTAAAGCATTATATAATTATCATAGCACAAAATGCTAAAAAATACAATAGGATAATACAATTTTTAGCAAATTAATATCCCGAGAGTTCGTTTTGAACCCTCGGGAATAGGATATATTACTTAACAAGCTGTCTCTTGATCTTTTTAGTAGTCGTCTTTTCGAACTCGGTTCGTCTGATCTCGACCGCCTTGATCTGCTTGAACGTGGGAAGCTTCTTGTTAGTAGCGTTGATCTCTTTTCTGATAGTATCCTTAACAAGTTGCTCGTCTGCGTTCTCGGGGAACTTGGTGTAATCGGGATAAACGACCGCGGTAAGGATGATCTCATCGCTATTCTCGCTCTTTCTGCCAACTACGCAACACTCACTGATAGTCTCGATAACGTCAAGATACTCCTCGATCTCCTCGGGGAACACGTTCTTGCCGTTTTCAAGTACGATAACGAACTTGATTCGACCGGTTATATAAATATATCTGTCACTATCCATGTAACCGACGTCGCCTGTACGGAACCAGCCGTCGTTGGTGAACACCTCTGCGTTAGCCTCGGGGTTGTTGTAATATCCAATCATTACGTTGTCACCCTTGACCTGAATCTCACCCATGGGATAACCCTCCTCGGTCACCTCGCCGTTGGGATCAATTCTGACTCTACAGCAGGGAACGCTGGGACCGATAGCTCCAAGCTTTCTTGCATAGTAGGGAGTAACCGAAACCAGAGGAGAACACTCGGTAATACCGAAGCCCTCGAATACCGAGATACCGAAATCCTCAAACGCGGTGATAAGATCTGGATTAAGCTTTGCACCGCCACAGATGATATGGTCAAGTCTGCCGCCAAAGGAGTCGCGAACAGATTTGAAAAGCGTTTTTCTCATATCCACGCCGACCTTCATCATATTTCTCGAAGTAACAATGGCAGCCTTAAGAACCTTGTCTTTTCCTGTTCTTTCAGCCTCAGACCAGATCTTCTTATACATAGTGTTGAGGAACATAGGAACAAGAACAAGTCCGGTGGGCTTGAATAGCTGAAAATTCCTCAAAACGTGGCGCAGGGAATCGTTAATACAAGTAGTTACACCGTATACAAGCTCTGCAAGCAAGCACATAAGCTCGTAAGTGTGGTGAACGGGAAGAACCGACACTACCACGTCATCCGAAGTAAAGCAAACAGTATCAACGGCGGAGCTTACGGCGGCGAAAATGTTTTTCTGTGAGAGCATTACGCACTTACTGGTTCCGGTAGTTCCGGACGTAAAGAGCATTTCACACATTTCATCGCGGTTCTTAACCATTCCAATGGTATATCCGTCATCAATATTTGCTTGACCGATAGAAAGCAGCTCAGCAAAGGGAAGTATCTTTTCGGAAAAAGATGAATCGTAATCGGCGCTGATAGGGATAAAGCGCTTAAGAGTAGGATGATTACCGATAGTAGTAACAAATTTTTCGTTGAACGACTTCGAATAAACGATTGCCTCTGCCTCTACCATTTCAAGGAACTTTTCGATCTCAGTAAGAGCCAATTCCTTGTCCATAGGAATAATGACAGTTCCCGATGCCAAAGCTCCCATATAGGTACAAAGCCATTGAGGAGAGGTATCACCTATTACCGCAACTCTTTTGTCGGAAAGTCCCAGCTTGTCGAAGGCAGCGGCAACCTGATTGACCATAACGTGAACCTGGGTGTAGGTCATTTCCTTGACCTTGCCCTGCTCAAAATATTTATAGCAGGTCTTTTCTCCATGAGCTTCAACACACTCAAGAAGATCATTAATATCCCAGATATGAGGAAGATTCTTTACAAGTCTTTTTCTGTTAGGAAGCTTTGTAGCCATTTTTAAAATCCTTTCAAAGATATATGAATTATTATTACCGCATTTACCTTAAATTTCTTTGAACAAAACACAATATTACAATTATATTATATAATGCTTTGAGGATTTTGTCAACAAGACAACTTCTCTTTTACAGTTTATTTACAAACTAAATAAAATAACAATTATTCTTTTTTGTCGATAATATTTGTTAATAATTAACGTGTTTTTCAGTCGAAAAAACAAGTCAGTTCGCGCTGACTTGTTTTTGTTATTTCTTCCTCATCCTCTTGATCTTTTCCTCGTCGGGGGTGACGAATGCAGACCAGTTATTATGATAGATAACGAAGCCGGGTTTTGCTCCCGAGACCTTTTTGACGCCGCGCGCGAAAAGATAGTCGACCTCAACGCTTGAGGTACCTTTCGCTTTGGAATAGTACGCCGCGATCTCACAAGCGTCGGTAAAATCCTCAGCAGGCGGCTCTTCGCCGTTTGTGATTAACAAAACGTGTGAGCCTGCCATATTCTTAGCGTGGAACCAATAATCGTGTCGCTCTGCTAATTTATGAGTGATATACTCGTTCTGATAGTTGTTCTTGCCGCAAAGCACTCGGTAGCCGTTGGTGGTCACAAACTCTGCGATCACGGGCGCGGGTTGCTTTTTGGGCGCGGCGTAGCCCTTCATCTTCGACGCATAGCCGCTTCTGTATAGCTCGTCGCGGATCTCCGAGAGGTCTGCAGCGGTCTCGGCTTTTGCGAGGGAATCAAAGACTGAATAGATATATTCAATCTCATGTCTTGCAATCTCAAGCTGCTTGGCAAGCTCTACCTTTGCGGTCTTGCACTTATTGTAAAGCTTATAGTATCTCTGTGCGTTGGCGGCAGGTGAGAGTCTTTCGTCAAGCTCGATCACGGTGGTGTCAAAATCCTGCTTTTCTTCGTTCCAGCTTTCGTAATCTATAAGCTCCACCGACTTATCTCCGCGCTTCAGCTTATAGAGATTTGCCGTGATAAGATCGCCGTACGCTTTGTATTTCTCGCCCTTTTCGCAGTCGGCAAGCTCGCGTTGCTGGGTCTCGATCTTCTTCAGCAGCCTCGTTTCGGCGTTGGTAAGCAGACGGAGAACGTCAGCCGCCCTCTGCTTGACCCTTATCTCTCTGTCGCGGCTTGCGAAATAGAGGTCAAGAGCGTCGGAGGGACTGTCAAAGCTCTTGTACTCAAAGCTCGCGCCGTAGTATGAAAGACGAATGAAGGAATATTCGATGGGCATGCCGTTTTCAAGAATGACCGTAGGCTCAAAATCACCGTTTGCCATATCTTCAAAAACCTTTGCAAATTCGGCGTAAAGCTTCTCACATTTTACCTCATAAAGTGCCGCGTCAAATCTGCCGGATGCTCTTGCAACGATTTCACGCGCAACGCTTGTGGCGATTCCGAGATACGTGGAGGTTATAAACTTATCCGCACTCTTTTCCTGCGGAAACTCGGAGAATTTAGCCGAGAACTGCCGGGCATCGGTCTTGGTAGGATCAAGCTTATCCTGTGCGGGCGGTAACTCGTAGGTCATACCGGGTAGAACCTGACGGAGACTGCTCGTCGTGAAATCCACGGTCTTGAGCGACGCTATGACCTTCATATTTTCGTCGCAGAAGATAAGATTTGAATACTTACCCATGACCTCCGCCACAAGATATTTCTTACACTCAAAGCCCATTTCGTCGCGTGTGTCAAAGGTCAGCTTGACAACGCGCTCAAAGCCTGCCTGCTCGATCTCGGAAAGACACGCGCCCGTCAGATGCTTGCGGAGAAGCATACAGAACATTGGCGCCTGCATCGGGTTCTCCCTCTGTGCCGCCGTGAATCCTATTCTCGGACAGTTTGAGCCTGCGTTGATAAGCAGACGCTTGCCGCCGTTGTATGTTCGCATCTGCAAGATTATCTCGTCACGCTCAGGTTGATATATTTTCTCAATTCTGCCGCCGCGCGCCACGCTTACAAGCTCATGGACCACGCACGACAGCATACCTGCATCAAATGCCATTTATATAAAGACCTTTCACAAATAACAATTTCATAAATAATATTATAACATACTATTGCATTTTTTTCAAGATAGTGCTATAATAAATTTATAAATTATGAAAAATCGACCTAAAATCGGGCTTTTCCCGAGGAAAGGACTCTATAATGAAGAAAAACGTTAAAACCGTTGTAGGAATAGACGTCGGCGGAAGCACTACCAAGATAGTGGGCTTTAAAAGAGATGAAAACGGCGAAAACAAACTGATCTCGCCCTTTCTCGTCCGTGCTACCGATCCTATAACCTCGATATACGGCGCGTTTGGAAAGTTTACCGCCGAGAACAATCTCTCCCTTGAGGACATCGACCGAATTATGGTAACCGGTGTTGGCGCGACGCACATGCAAAAGCCTATCTACTCGTTGAATTGTCACACCGTTCCCGAATTTTCGGCGGCGGCGCTTGGCGGTCTCTATCTTTCTGGACTTGACGAAGCGATCATCGTCAGTATGGGTACGGGAACCGCTCTGATCCACGCAAAGCGAGAGGGAAGCAACACCAAGATCAACTACCTCGGCGGTACGGGCGTGGGTGGCGGTACGCTTCTCGGTCTCACCAAGAGAATGACGGGTATCGACACCATTGAACATATAGAGGAAATTTGCAAAGACGGCGACCTTCACAACGTCAATCTGCTTGTCGGTGACATCTCCAAGAACGCCAAGTTCACGGGGGTCAACGAAAATCTGACCGCGTCCAATTTCGGTAAGGTCTCGGATATGGCGAGCAATAGCGATATTGCCCTCGGTGTAGCGAATATGGTTGCAGAAACTATAGCTATGATGGCGGTGTTTACCGCGAGAGGTCACGGAATCAAAAACGTTGTGCTGATTGGAAACCTGACCAATATAAAGCCCGTCCGCGACGTTTTCGCAGACCTCGACTCTTTCGGAATCAATTTCATTATTCCCGAAAACGCAAGCTTCGGTACAGTCGTCGGCGCGGCGCTTTATGAGGAACTTGAGGGATAAAATATTATTTGTGCCGCCGAGAGCGGCCGAATGGAGATTATTATGGAATTCAAGATTTTAGTTTTAGCAATGGTGGTGCTTAGCACCGCGTACAATATTGCCCTTAATATCATCAGATACCGCTCGGCGAACAACCCCACCCCCAAAAGTGTCAGCGACGTTTACGATGCCGAGACCTATCAGAAGTGGAAAAAGTACAGCGCGGAGCATTGCAGACTTGACATCATATCCACCGCGGTCAGCGGTATCGTTTCAATAGCTCTTTTGGCAACTAACGCATATTCGGCTTTCGCAGGTCTATTCCCAAAGGATAATATCCACCTTCAACTCCTTGCCGTAATTATCCTTGAAATCGCTGTCGGCACTGTCGTGGGCGCAATATTCAGCTACATCAGCACTATGGTGATAGAGCAGAAATACGGCTTCAACCGCTCAACTCTAAAGACCTTTATTTTCGACGAGATTCGCTCTCTTGTTATAAATCTTCTACTTTGCGTAGCGCTCTCCGAGCTTATGATCCTCGTATCTATAAGCGGCTGGCTTGTAATCGCATTTGCGGTGATCGTTTTCGCATTTATGCTGCTGATCTCGATGCTTTACCCTTATCTCAGCAGAATAGGAAACAAGTTTACCCCTCTTGAGGACGGAGATCTGAAGGACAGACTTCTTAAAATGCTTTCAAAGCACGGTTATACCGTAAAGGCAATCGAGGTAATGGACGCTTCGCGCCGCACCACAAAGCTTAACGCATATATTGCAGGATTTGGCAAGACAAAGACCATCGTTCTTTATGATAATATGATTGAGAAGATGTCAACCGACGAGATCTGCGCTATCTTCGCTCACGAAATGGGTCACGGATTACATAAGGACGTGTTAAAGGGTCAGTTATTCAATATCGGATATATCGCAATTATCTCTGCTTTAGTATTCGGTGTTGTATACGTTCCGGAATTCTGCACACAGTTCGGTTTTGACGAAATAAACTATGGATTTGCTTATCTGATCGTTTCGGTAGGTCTCGGTGTGCTTCAACCCTTGACCTCAATGGCAATGAACGCTCGCAGCCGTGCGGCAGAATACGCGGCAGACCGTCAGGCAGTAGAGGAAGGCTACGGTGAGCCTATGATCTCGGCTTTCAAAAAGCTTGCAAAGGACAATTTCTCTAACCTTTCTCCCTCAAAGATCAACGTGGTTCTTGAATATAGCCACCCGCCCATCCATAGCAGAATCGATGCTGTGAGAGCGGAGATGGAGAAGAAAGAGAATATAAAATGAAAAAGTTGATTATTTTTTCACTCGCATTGACACTAATGTGTCTAGTAGCTCTTTCAGCCGCTTCATGCGATATATTTCAGCAAGAAAAGGGAACTGAAGGGCTGGAATATTATCCCCTACCTGATGGTACTTACTGCGTAACAGCGGGAACAGCAAAACACCTTGAAGATATTACAATTCCTTCAAAATACAACGGAAAATCAGTTACTCAAATACTTGACGGGGCATTCTGCAATTGCACAAGCATTAAGAGCATAGTTATCCCCGACAGTGTTACAAGCATTGGTAATTATGCGTTCGATGGTTGCTCAAGCCTTACGAGCATAACTATCCCTGACAGTGTCACAAGCATTGGTTATTCTGCTTTCTTGGGCTGTTCAAACCTTACGAGCATAACTATTCCCGACAGTGTCACAAGCATTGGCAATTATGCGTTCGAGAGTTGCTCCAGCCTTACGAGCGTAACTATCGGCAACGGTGTTGAAACCATTGGTTATAAGGTGTTCTTTAATTGCTCGAGCCTTACGATCATAACTATCCCCAATAGTGTCACAAGCATTGGTGAAGATGCGTTCTCGTATTGCGAAAGCCTTACTACGGTGTATTACACAGGAACCAAGTCGCAGTGGAAAAGAATCATTATTGACTCAGGTAACAGTTATCTTACAAATGCCAACATAGTTTACAACTACATTCCCTAAGAATAAGAATTTATAATTTGAGCCTCTCAAAACAGGGAGGCTCTTTACTATATACTCGTTTGCCACATAAACCGAAGCAAAAAAGGGAACTGTCACATATTTTTCAAAAAATCTCATCAATCCCGTCAACTTTCCATAGAAAATCTCTTGACTTTGCCGTCTTTTAATGATATAATATTATGGTTAAAATATAAAATCGCTAAATATGGCAAAAATTGAAAGGATGTACACAAAAATGCAGTGGACTTCTCTTAACGACTTGAGAGAAAAGTATCTCTCTTTCTTTGAATCCAAGGGACACCTTCGTCTCCCTTCCTATTCTCTCGTTCCTCATAACGACAAATCTCTTTTGCTTATAAACTCGGGTATGGCGCCTATGAAGAAGTTCTTCACGGGCGAGGAGCAGCCCCCCAGAAATCGCGTAACCACCTGCCAAAAGTGCATCAGAACCCCTGACCTTGAGCGTGTCGGTCACACCGCGCGCCACGGCACATTCTTCGAAATGCTCGGTAACTTCTCCTTCGGCGACTACTTCAAGGAGGAGGCAATAGAGTGGTCTTGGGAGTTCCTCACAGGTTGGCTTGAGATCCCCGCAGACCTTCTCTGGCCCTCTATCTATGAAAACGACGAGGAGGCTTACGACATCTGGGTAAACAAGATCGGCGTTGACCCCGCCCACGTTGTTCGTCTTGGTAAGGCAGACAACTTCTGGGAACACGGAAGCGGTCCTTGCGGTCCTTGCTCCGAGATCTATTTCGACAGAGGAATCAAGTACGGCTGCGGAAGCCCCGACTGTAAGCCCGGTTGCGATTGCGACAGATTTATGGAGATCTGGAACAACGTATTCTCCCAGTTCAACAACGACGGCAAGGGCAACTACACCGAGCTTGCACAAAAGAACATCGACACGGGTATGGGACTTGAGCGTCTTGCTTGCGTAATGCAGGGCGTTGACAATATGTTCGAGGTTGACTCTATCCGCAAGGTCATCGACAAGACCTGCGAGATCGCAGGAAAGACCTACGGCGCAGATGCAGAAAACGACATTTCGATCCGTGTCGTTACCGACCACTCCCGAAGCGCAATGTTTATGATTTCCGACGGCGTTATCCCCTCCAACGAGGGCAGAGGCTACGTCCTCCGCCGTATTATCCGCCGCGCTTGCCGCCACGGTAAGCTTCTCGGCATCAACCATCCTTTCCTCGTTGATACTGTAACAGTATCTATCGAAGAAAGCTTCGGCGCGTACCCCGAGCTTGAAGAAAAGCGCGACTATATCCTCAAGGTCATTTCTATGGAGGAGGAGAGATTTGACGCAACTGTTGACGCAGGTCTTTCCAAGCTTTCCGAAATGATCGAGGACGCAAAGAAGGCAACCGCAAATCAGCTTTCTGGCGACGACGTATTCAAGCTTTACGATACCTTCGGTTTCCCCATAGACCTCACCCGTGAGATAGCGGAGGAGGCAGGTCTTGGCATCGACGAAGATACCTTTAAGGCTCTTATGAAAGAGCAGAGAGACAGAGCGAGAGCCGCAAGAGGCAATGTCGGCGGTTGGTCCAACTCCGACAAGGAGATGCTCGCAGGTATTTCCGCAACAGAATTTACAGGCTACACCGAA
Organism: Eubacteriales bacterium; assembly: GCA_045577415.1. GTDB lineage: Bacteria > Bacillota > Clostridia > Oscillospirales > CAG-272 > SVTX01. The sequence goes on along the minus strand of JAZNII010000061.1, from coordinate 11,723 downwards.
ACCGCAACAGACGCAAAGGTCGTTGCTATCATCGTTGATAATATGCTCGTTGACGAGGTCAGCGAGGGCGATTGCACCATCATTCTTGACAAGACTCCTTTCTACGGAGAGGGCGGCGGTCAGGTCGGCGACAGCGGTGTTATGACAAACGAAGGCTTTACCGCCGAGGTCGAGGACACCAAGAAGACCGACGGAATCTATCTCCACATTTGTAACGTAAATAACGGCTCCGTAAAGGTCGGCGACACGGTTTGCGCCGAGGTCAACGCCACCCGCCGTCAGAATATTATGCGTAACCACTCCTCGCTCCATCTGCTTCAGGGCGCGCTCCGTCGGGTGCTTGGCACTCACGTTGAGCAGGCAGGCTCTTACGTTGACGCAGAGAGAGGACGTTTCGACTTCACTCATTTCGCCGCAGTTACCCCCGAGGAGCTTGCTAAAGTCGAGGCGATCGTCAACGCAAACATTCTCTCGGGTATTGCCGTTGAAACCATTGAGACCGACATTGAAAGCGCAAAGAAGCTGGGAGCTATGATGCTCTTTGGCGAGAAGTACGGCGCGACTGTAAGAGTTGTTAAGATGGGCGACGCTTCCACGGAATTCTGCGGAGGCACTCACGTTGATAATACCGCAAAGGTCGGTCTTTTCAAGATCGTTTCCGAGTCCTCGGTTGCCGCAGGTGTTCGCCGTATCGAGGTCGTAACAGGTCTTGGCGTGCTTGAGCTTATGGCTTCCAAGGACAAGCTTATCGCAGAGACCGCGGCAGAGCTTAAGGTTCCCAATCCCTCTGACATCGCAAAGAAGGCAGCTCAGCTTCAGGGCGAGATCGCAGGCATGAAGAAGGAGATCGAATCTCTCAACTCCAAGCTTGCGGGAAGCAAGCTCGGCGACGTTCTCGTAGGCGCTATTTCCGTTGGTTCTGTTAAGCTCGTAACCTACGTAGCAGACGGCATGGAGATCGACGCGGCAAGAAGCCTTTCCGACAAGATCAAGGCAGAGAACTCCGACATGGTGGCGGTTCTTGCAGTTAAGACCGGCGACAAGCTCAACTTCATCGCAGTCGCAGGTAAGGACGCAGTTGCGGCAGGCGCACATGCAGGTAAGCTTGTTGGCGCGGTTGCATCGGTAACAGGAGGTAAGGGCGGCGGACGTCCCGACAACGCTATGGCAGGCGGACGTGACGCTTCCAAGATCGCCGAAGCGCTTGAAAGTGCAAAAACTACTCTTGAGGGCATGCTTAAATAATTAAATTCAAGGGATATTTTAGAATTCATATATAAAATATCCCTTCTTTTACGAGTTTAACTCGAAAATTGTCATTTTAAGGAGAAAAGACTTATGCTTTGGGGAAATTTCAGTATAGCACATATCATATCTTTAATATTTGCAGCTTTGATGATTATTGGACTCTATTTTGCAGTATTCAAGTTGCCAAGAAAGATCCAGATCATTATTATCGGAATACTTTCCTTTTCCGGAATATCGGCAATAATTTATAATCTCGTAACCTGGGGATCTCCTCTTGAATATCTTCCTTTCCATCTTTGCTCAATAAATGCCATTCTTTTGCCGATCGCTATATTTACTAAGAATAAAACCATTGGTAATTTACTTTTGTTTTGGTGCATAGGCGCAGTTCTTGCCTTGGTATTCAATAACGCTATGGCAGATGTTGAGCTTTGCTCCTGGACGTTTGCATTTTATTATTTCCCGCACGTGCTTGAATTTGGAATTCCGATAATTCTGTTCAAGCTTGGAATAATCAAAAAGGACTTTAAATGCCTTGTTCCTACGCTCGGTATAACCGTAGCTATCTTTACCGTAGTCCATTTTATAAACGTGGGCTTGAATAATTATTTCATAAGCAACAATATTCTTGATTACAGTGGCGAGATAATTCAAGTCAACTATATGTTCACAATAAGCGACGGAGGTACACCCGGACTCAGTCTGCTGTATAGCATTCTTCCTGTCTCCTATTGGTATCTCTATCTTTTGATCCCGTTTATTGCATTGTATCTATCTGTCGTATATCTTCCTCAAATAATTACAATAATCAAATCGAAGAAGAGAACGAAATAAGCTTGTTCAAAATTTTGCTATAAAAAAGAGAAAGCCCGCGGGCTTTCTCTTTTTATCTTATTTACCTATTTTTTTGAGAATGTTATCGTAGGTCAAACCATATCTCTCGGCTATGTCGTGAGCATAGCTCTTGCCGTCGGGCTTTGCGCGGTAAACCTTAAATGAACGCTTGCCCTCCTCAATACCCGCTACAAGTGTGTCGATCTTAACACCGCCCTTTGCCACAGACTCGGCGTTTATACGGTCGATCTCGGATGCAAGCTCATGTAGGTGCGTTGCAAAAAGACAGCGGCAACCTACCATAGAAATGCCCGAAAGCACCTCGCTTGCGATATAAGATCCCTCGTAAGAGCCGGTAGAGGAGAAGGACTCGTCAAGAAGCACCAGACTGTGCTTTGTAACACAATCAAATATCTCACCAAGGCGCGCGCACTCCTCGCCGAGACGACCCTTGTCGATAGTATCGTCGGCACCCGTGGGGAAGTGAGTGAAAATAGCGTCGGCAGGACTTATTCTCGCGTTTTTCGCGGGAACGAACATTCCAAGCTGCATCATAGCGATGCAGAGACCCATGGCGCAGGTGATTACCGACTTACCACCGCGATTTGGACCGGTCAGAACGTATATAGTCGCGTCATTTTCGTTAAATCTTACGTCGTTGGGAACTATCTCCTCGCCATCGGGCAATTTCATCGCGACTGCGGGATTGTAAAGGTCGTCGGTGTCAAAAATTCGCTCGTCCATTGGAGCCACGATGGGTTCGGTGAGCCAACAGCCCTTTGCCTCAAGCTTTTTGAGCATTTCCGTGCCTTTGACCACGAATTCTATCTCAGGCATAAGTCCCAAGAGGAAATCGGTGTTTTCAAGAACGTAGGACTGCACTATCTTCTTCCATGATTTGAGAGAAGAATGATATACCTCGTTAATCGCCGAATTGAAGGCGATGGAAAGGGCAGTCTTTTGATTGTCAGACTGCTTTTTGCCAAAGGGAACGAGATTTGCTATGCAGGTGTATTCGTCATCCTTAAAATTTAGACGGAGTATCTTATCAAGAGTATCGCCCGACTTAAACGGCTGGGAATTTACCGACAGAACTCCCGCATATTGCGGTCGGAGCTGCGCGTCCAGATTGACACCGATCGAAACGCTCTTGATCTCGCGTACACGCTTTGTCAGCTCGTTGAGCTTTTCGTTCAGCTCCTTGTAGTAGTCGGACTCTGCAAGATAACGGATGCGCTCTTCAAGAGCTTTGAACGCGCGGCTCTTAAGCTCGTCCCTGATACCCGACAAGCCGCTGTAAAGTATATCTATACAAGAGATATAAAGCTCAATTTCGGTTATACTGGACAGATAATCGTCGTCTCTGCCGCTGTCTGCTTCAAGACGGCGAAGCTCGGTAACGTCGGAGAGGACAGGCATAAGCTTATTCAAGGTATCCGAGAGCGCTGTGCAGCTCATCATATCGGAGAATACCTCGTTTCTGTATTTCATCACCTCGTGTGAGAGCGTGAAATACTCGGAAAGCTCGGAGCTTTTGAGATCGAGTATCTCGGTCATACCAAGCTCCTCAAGAGTATACATATCAATATCGGGGCGGTTTTCGTCCGAATAGTGATATATTTTACTTTCCGCATCGGGATATAACAAACTGAAATTTGTAAGATCCATTTTAAACTCCAAATTTTAAATTTTTTCAACTGTTTTTTTGCCGTCTCGGACGACGAGAATATCCCGAAGTCCGACGGAGCGGAGAAGCTCGAAGCCATCGTCAACGCACTCGCCGATATGTTCGGGGGAGTGGGAATCGGTGCCGACGGTGATAAGCCTACCGCCGCATTCCTTGTAGAGAGACAAAAACTCACGGTCGGGCATTGCGAATCCAAGACCCTTCCAAAGTGTTGATACGTTTACCTCAAGAGCAATATCCTTTGCGATCATCTTCTTGAAAAGCGTCTCTGCCGCGTCGGCGTGCTTCATAAAATCGTAACGATTTCCCGAAAGAGCGCAATAGCGGTAGATGTAGGTAAGGTGAGCTATTGTGTCAACCTTACCGAAGGTGTCAACCACCTCGCAAAGCTCGGCGCAGTAGCGTTCAAACATGTGACCTATATATGAGTGCTGCATACTTGCGAAAATACTTGCAAAATCCCAATAATAGAAGTCAACAGCGCCGCGCACGTTATGTATCGAACCGATTATAAAATCGTAGTCGTGATCACGGAGAAGAAGCTTTGCCTCCTCAGGGCATTGATTGTACTGACCTATCTCTATTCCGTAAGCAACATTCAACTTATCCTTATATTTTTCCTTTGCCGCCATTATCTCCTTATAGTGATCGTCTGCGTCAAATTCGTGGTACGCCGCCTCGGCGCGCCAGTTGCACTCAAAGTGGTCGGTGATGGCAAGGTCGGTCAAACCTTTTGCGATCGCCGATTCGCAGAGAGCCTCGGGTGAAGAATCCTTCGCTCCGTCAAAGGAGAAATATGTGTGGGTGTGATAGTCGCATTTGAACATAATAAACCTCAAAACACTATAATTCATTTTATATTGTATCATATTTTTCGGGATTTGTATATAGGTTTGTAAATTATTTTTCGTAAAACCATATAAAAATCATCAAATGCTCTTGCCAAACCGAAGAAAATGTGGTACAATAATAATGTATATTTGTATTTAACGGAGAATTGCGATGAAAAACTTTATGGACAAGGATTTTCTGCTTGAAACCCCTACGGCGGAGTGGCTTTATCACGAATACGCGGAAAAGCTGCCTATTATTGATTATCATTGTCATTTAGTGCCTGCGGAGATTGCAGAAAACAAGAAATTTTCCAACATCACCGAGCTTTGGCTCTATGCCGACCATTACAAGTGGCGCGCGATGCGTTCCTGCGGCGTTGACGAGAAATATATCACAGGCGATGGATCGGATTTTGAAAAGTTCCGCGAATTTTGCCGCATTATGCCACTGCTTATCGGAAATCCAGTCTACCATTGGAGTCACCTTGAGCTTCGCAGATATTTTGACTGCGATCTGACTATAAATGCTGAAAATTGCGAAAAAATATGGAAAGAGACTTCGGAGAAGCTGGCGCGTTACAATTTCGGAGCGAGAGATTACATTAAAAACTCAAATGTCAAGCTCCTTTGCACGACCGACGACCCCACAGACAATCTGCATTATCACAAGGAGATCAAGGAATCGGACTTTGAGGTACAGGTGCTCCCCGCATTCCGTCCTGACAAGGGATTGAACATTGAAAGAAAGGGAATAACCGCCTATATTGCCGCTCTCGGCAAGAGTACGGGTGTTGAGATCACCGATTACGATAGCCTTTGTAATGCTTACCTTATCTCACTTGACCGTTTCGAGGCTCTCGGTTGCAAGACTGCCGACCACGGCATGGACAATTACATCCCTTTTGCTAAACCCGATAAATATCACGCCAACGAGATATTCAAAAGGGCGCTTGCAAGCGACGGCGCTGATGTGAGTGAAAGCGATCTTGCTCTTTGGAAAACCCAGATGATGCGTTTCTTCGGTCTTGAATACGTCAAGAGAGGATGGGTGCTTCAGCTTCACTACGGAGTTCTTCGCAATCCTAACAAGACTATGTTTGCCCGTCTCGGTCCCGACTCGGGTTACGATACCATCCACGCGCAGAACTGTATTGCCGATATGGCGTCTCTCCTCAACTATCTGCAGGAAAACGAGGCTCTGCCCAAGACGATCATTTATCCCATCAATCCCTCAGACAACGCGGCGGTCGGCACTCTTTGCGGAAGCTTTTGCCGCGGCGACGGAAGCAACACCCCCACGGTGGTTCAGGGAAGCGGCTGGTGGTTCAACGACAACATAGACGGAATGGAAGCCCAGATGAAGAGCTTTGCTAACCTTGCAAGTCTCGGAAACTTCCTTGGTATGCTTACCGATTCAAGGAGCTTTATGTCCTACACCAGACATGAATATTTCCGCAGAATACTCTGCAATATTATCGGGGGCTGGGTTGAAAAGGGACTTTATCCCGACAAGGGTGCGGCGGCGGAGATCGTCGAACGCATATCCTATTATAACACTGTCAAATACTTCGGTTTTGAAGTAAATTAATAAAAATACATATTATTTAAGGAGGAACAAAAAATGTACGTTGTTAAGGAAGAAAAGAAGGTTAACGTTCTCAAGATAGTTCTTATTTCCGCGGCTATCGCGGCGGCTGTTGGAGCTGTTGTTGCGGCAATCATCATCTGGAAAAAGAAGAAGAATTCAAACAAGCAGATCGAAGCAGAAATCGATGCGGCTATCGACGCAGCATTTGCTGAGGAGGAAGTTGCAGAGGTAGTTTCCGTTGACGTGGTTTGATTTTGCGCGTGATGAAAATAACCTTTCTTGATGCATCGACTATCGGTTCTGATGTCGATCTTTCACTCTTTGAGAGGTACGGCGAGCTTAAAGTCTACCGCTCTACTACACAAAAGGAATTCGTTGACCACGTTGCCGACAGTGACGTAATTATTGTCAATAAAATGAAAGTGGGCAGAGATAATCTGCCCGCTTGTCAAAAAGTACGACTTATATGCGTCACTGCAACGGGATTTGACAATATCGACACCGAATATTGCCGTGAAAACGGTATTGCGGTATGCAACGTCGTGGGATATTCAACTCAAAATGTGGCGCAGTTGACTGTGGCGATGGTACTGTCTTTGATCTGTCATCTGACCGAATATAACCGTTCTGTTGCCGACGGCAGTTATACCCGTGGCGGAGTCGCCAACATCCTCACACCCGTCTATCATGAGATATTCGGAAAAACCTGGGGAATAGTTGGCTACGGAAATATCGGCAAGCAGGTGGGAGTTGTGGCAAAGGCGCTCGGTTGTCGGGTTCTCGTTTATAAGCGCACACCTATCGAAGGAGAGGACTGCGTTGATATTGACACACTTTGTCGAGAATCGGATATTATCACTGTACATACACCTCTCAACGACGGCACGCGCGGTCTTATTAGCCGTGAGCGTATCGCTATGATGAAAAATGACGCTATTATCGTCAATGTTGCGCGCGGAGCGGTCTGTGACGAAGCCGCTATTGCCGATGCTATACTTGACGGAAAGCTTGGCGGTGTTGGCATCGACGTCTATTCCAAAGAACCCTTTGGTGAAGATCATCCCTGTGCGCGTATTGCGGGGCTTGATAACGTTATCCTCACTCCTCACATGGCTTGGGGTTCATACGAAGCAAGAGTCCGTTGCTGTGATGAGATAGCTCTTAATATTGAGTCATTTATCAATGGCGAGAGAAGAAACAGGATCGTATAATTAAATAACAATTATCACCCATACCGAAAACGGTGTGGGTGATTTACTTTAATTGCTTTACATATTTTTGATCACATCAAGAAGATCAATCAGAAAATCAATATTTTATAAAGAAAATTCATAAAAAATTAATTTTACAAAAGGGGAAAAGTATGGTATAATGTAACGGAGTAAAAAACAGCGGAGGAGGTGAAGATATGCGGCTGGACAAGTTTATAGTCGAATCGGGACTTGCTTCAAGGACCGAGATCGCCAAAACCGCTCGAAACGGCGGTATAACCGTAAACGGACAAGTAGTTCGCAGAGCCAGCGGGCATATCGACCCTACGACCGATACCGTCACATACTGCGGCAGAGAAGTGATCTGGCGTGAATTCACCTACGTGATGCTTAATAAGCCCGACGGGTACGTCAGCGCAACAGACGATCTCCTCAATCCTACGGTTCTGACGCTTTTGCCGGACGAGCTTCAAAGAATAGGGCTTTTTCCTTGCGGTCGCTTGGACAAAAACACCCTTGGACTTATGCTACTGACCAATAACGGTCCCTTGTCTCATAAGCTGTTGGCACCGAAGAATCACGTCTCTAAAAAATATCGCTTTACGGTAAAAATTCCGATAAATCAAGACGACAAAAAGAAGTTGGAATTCGGAGTGGATATCGGCGGATATTTTACTGCACCCTGTCAAGTAGAAATGATAGACGAGAAAAACGGCTACATAACACTCACAGAGGGCAAATATCATCAGATCAAGCTGATGGCAGAGGCGGTACACAATCAGATAACTTATCTTGAAAGAGTCTCTTTCGGTCCAATCGCACTTGACGAAACTCTTGAAAGAGGACAATGGCGTTATCTTACCGCCGAGGAACAAGCGGCTCTTGAAGAAAGAGGAAAAAACGTTAAGGACATTTAACAGTCCCTACATATAATAAGGAGTACTCATGGACATTATTAAAACACTTGCGGAAGAATTCAAGCTTAAGGAGGAGCAGGTAGCGAAAACCGTCGAGCTTATCGACGGCGGAGATACCATCCCCTTTATCGCGCGTTACAGAAAGGAAGTTACGGGAAGTCTTGACGACGCCGTTCTCCGTGATCTTCATGACAGACTTGAATATCTTCGCAACATTGAAAAGAGAAAAGAGGAAGTCAAAAATCTGATCGATGCCCAGGGCAAGCTGACTCCCGAGATCGAGCAGGCTATACTTAACGCAAAAACTATCACAGAGGTAGATGACATCTATCGTCCCTTCAGACCCAAGAGAAAGACCAGAGCGTCTGTTGCAAGAGAACGAGGTCTTGAGGATCTTGCCAAGCTTATTATGGAGCAAAGAATGGAATATGCTCCTTCTATCGAAGAAGCTGCAGAAGCCTTCGTAAGCGAAGAAAAGGAGGTTCCCGACGTAGCGGCAGCTATTGCAGGCGCTTGTGACATTATCGCCGAGGACATCTCCGATAATGCGGAATTCAGAAAGGCACTTCGCGCTCTTACCTTTGACCATGGAGTTCTTAACGTTACGGCGGCGAAGGATGAAGATTCGGTCTACGCGCAGTATTATGAATACAGCGAACCACTCAAAAAGGTACCCGGTCACAGAGTTCTTGCCATAAACCGTGGTGAGAAGGAAGAATTTTTGAAGGTTTCGGTAGAGATCTCCGCGGATATAGTTCTCAACTATCTTTTCGCTTGTGTCATTACCGAGCCGTCCAGTCCCGCATACAAATACGTTTCGGCGGCGACCGTTGACGGCTACGAAAGACTCATAGCCCCCTCAATCGAGCGCGAGATCAGAAACGATATGTTCGATCTTGCAAGCGAGGGCGCTATCAAGGTCTTCTCCGACAATCTCGGACACCTTCTTATGCAGTCGCCATTGAAGGGAAAGACCGTCCTTGGCTTTGACCCCGGTTACGTTAACGGCTGTAAGCTTGCGATAGTAGATAAAACGGGCAAGGTGCTTGACACTGCCGTTATCTATCCCACCAAACCGCGTCAGAGAACCGAGGAAGCAACAAAAATCGTCAAGGGGCTTATCAAAAAGCATCGCGTTGACGTTATAGCGATCGGTAACGGTACTGCTTCCAAGGAAAGTGAAATATTTATTGCGGGATTGCTCAAGGATATTCCCGAGGCTAACTGTAAATATATTATAGTAAGCGAGGCAGGCGCATCCATTTATTCCGCGTCCAAGCTGGCTACCGAAGAATTCCCTGAATTTGACGTTATGCAGCGCTCCGCGGTCTCTATTGCAAGGAGACTTCAGGATCCTCTCGCAGAGCTTGTAAAGATCGACCCCAAATCTATCGGTGTCGGTCAGTATCAGCACGATATGAAGCCCGCAAGACTTGACTCCGCCCTCACGGGAGTTGTTGAGGACTGCGTTAACTCTGTCGGTGTTGACGTAAACACCGCGTCTCACTCGCTTCTTTCCTATATTTCGGGTATCAACGCCACAAGCGCTAAAAACATCGTAAAATACAGAGAAGAAAACGGCGAATTTACCTCCAGAGCGCAGATAAAGAAGGTTCCCAGAATAGGCGACAAGGCGTTTGAGCAGTGCGCGGGATTTTTGCGCGTTCCCGACTCCAAGGAGATACTTGACAATACAGGCGTTCACCCCGAATCATACTCGGCAGCAAAGGCTTTGCTTGAAATGTTCGGATATACGGTTGATGACGTCCGTCAGGGTCAGCTTCGCGAGCTTCGCGCAAAGATCAACAAAAAGGGAACTAATGCCGTTGCCGCAGAGCTTGGCATTGGCGAACCCACTCTCATAGATATCATCAGTGAGCTTGAAAAGCCGGGACGCGACGTCAGAGACTCTCTGCCACCTCCCATTCTTCGCGATGATATTCTCGACCTTGAGGATCTAAAGCCGGAAATGGTGCTTACGGGAACTGTCAGAAACGTTATCGATTTCGGTGCTTTCGTTGACATTGGAGTTCATCAGGACGGTCTCGTCCACATCTCCCAGATATGCGATAAGTATATCAAGCATCCCTCCGAAATGCTTTCGGTCGGTGACATAGTAAAGGTCAAGGTGCTTTCGGTGGATGTAAAGAAAAAGCGAATCTCGTTGTCGATGAAGCTTTAATATATTAACGTCATTGACGTCTTAAATTGCCTGTAAATCACCCAAAACTTCGCCATTTTGTTAATGTTGCACAAATTGTGCAATGTAACTTTGGTAAATAATGCTCTTTAAAAATCAGCGATTTTTTGGTACAATTATAATGTTAAAAATTAAGGTTTTTGTAAAAAGGCCTACATAATTCAGGAGGAATAAAACACATGGCAAGTTTGTCTCTCAGACATATTTATAAGAAATATCCCGGTGGTGTTACCGCGGTTTCCGACTTCAACCTTGAAATTAAGGACAAGGAATTTATCGTCCTCGTTGGTCCTTCCGGTTGCGGTAAGTCCACGACTCTCCGTATGATCGCAGGTCTTGAGGAAATCTCCGAGGGTGAGCTTTTCATCGGTGACCGTCTCGTAAACGACGTTGCTCCTAAGGACAGAAAGATCGCGATGGTGTTCCAGAACTACGCGCTTTATCCTCACATGACCGTTTCCGAGAACATGGCATTCGGTCTTAAGCTCAGCAAGACTCCTAAGGACGAGATCAAGAGACGAGTTGAGGAAGCCGCTCGTATACTCGATATCACCCACCTTCTCGACAGAAAACCTAAGGCTCTCTCCGGTGGTCAGAAGCAGAGAGTTGCGCTCGGTCGTGCTATCGTTCGTAACCCCATGGTATTCCTTCTTGACGAGCCGCTCTCCAACCTCGACGCTAAGCTCCGTGCATCCATGAGAACCGTGCTTACAAAGCTTCACAACAGAGTTGGTACTACATTCGTATACGTTACTCACGACCAGGTAGAGGCTATGACCATGGCTACCAGAATCGTCGTTATGAAGGACGGTCTGATTCAGCAGGCTGACGCTCCTCAGAAGCTCTACGACGAGCCCGTAAATATGTTCGTTGCAGGCTTTATCGGAACTCCCCAGATGAACTTCATGGAGGGTAAGCTTGAGGAGAAGGACGGCAATCTGTACTTTGTATACGAGGGCAACTACCTCAAGATGCCCGAGGACAAGGCAAAGGCTCCCGAGCTTCAGGAGTACATCGGAAAGGAAGTATTCGGCGGTCTCCGTCCCGAGTGTATCTTTGACGATGAGCAGAACCTTGAGAAGTATGCTGATGCGGCATTTGAAACCGATGTTGACGTAACCGAGTTGATGGGTGCGGAGATTTATCTGTACCTCAACGTTGGAGAAGAGGGCAAGCTGATCGCTCGCGTTTCCTCCAGATCCAAG
>JAZNII010000060.1:0-1845 GCA_045577415.1 Eubacteriales bacterium | reverse complement strand
GTGTGTTTCGCCCGTTGCAAAAGTGTTGGGGCCCGGGCCGGACATAGAAAAATACATTTTCGCCGCCTTGGTGGTACCGAAGTCGCGATTTGAACCGGTCTCTTGCACCTTGTTGAAGGCATCGCGGAACATTTGATTGTGTGCTTCCTCGCGATTGAGCAGGAAGTCGATGGTTTCGCGTACCTTTTTGTCCTCGATCTGACGGTAAAGATACTCGTAAACCACCTTGGCTCTCTGCTCGGATGCGATATTGGAGAGCAGGTCTGCGCACAGGTCGCCCGTGACGGTGACATAATCGCCCGTCCATGAATATCCCGAAGAATTGATAAGCCCGGGATTCAATCCGAGCAGAACGTGCGTCTGCACCTCGCCCGCCTGCACCTTGGTGGCATCCACGTCGTGACCGTTAAGAAGATTGATAGTCTGTGCCACCATCTCCATATGACCAAGCTCCTCTGCGGCGATATCAAGAAAGAGATCCTTGATTTCGGGATCCTTGATCCTGAAGCTCTGCGACATATACTGCATTGCCGCCTTGAGCTCACCGTTACCGCCGCCGAGCTGTTCCTGAAGCAGTACGGCGTACTGCGAGTTCGGTCTTTCGACCTCTACGGGATGGAATAATTGTTTTTCATGTTTGAACATAGCAACTTTAACCTCCGTTTATGGATTTAATACTATTATTTCCCATTATGCGAAGGCGTATACTGCTATATTCTTTTATCATCCGTCGCGGGATTGTCGATCAGCTCGCCGTCTTCAGTGAAACGTGAGCCGTGGCAGGGGCAGTCCCAGGTGTGTTCGGCTTTGTTGTATTTGAGGGCGCAACCGAGGTGTGGACATCGGGGCGCGGTGGGTGTAAGAAGTCCGATTGCAGACTCAAAAGCATTTACCGCAAGCTGTGGATGAAGAACCGTGCGTGAGGGGTCGAAAACGTCAGCATAAGGGTTGGGCTTTCCTTGAACGAGATCGCAGAGAATATCTGCGGCGACCATGGCGTTGGTCATGCCCCATTTGTTAAATCCCGTTGCAACGAAGACGTCGGGCGTGGGTTTTGAATATTGACCGATATAAGGGATATCATCAAGCGTCATACAATCCTGCGTCGCCCACTTGCCGACGATCTCGGCATTTTTGTAATACTTACGGGCAAAATCTTCAAGCTCCTGCCAACAACCGCCTTGCTTGCCAGTTCGGTGTCCGCCACCGCCGAGGAGCAGAAGATCGCCGTAACTTCGGAAGGACAGTCCCGTGTCCGATTCATCCACATACATTCCTTCTACTTTTTTGGCGTTTTTGAGTGCAAGAACGTAGGAACGATGCTGATAGAGTTTGAGATAGTACAAGCCATGTTTATTGAGCATCGGAAAATGAGTTGCAATAATCAGTTTTTTGTAGGTGATTTCACCGTGATTGGTGATTGCCTTGTGCGGCATCAGTTCCACGACTTTAGTATGATCGTAGATTGGCAGATCTTTTGCAATTGTATAGAGAAATTTCAACGGGTGGAACTGCGCTTGATCTCTCACGCGCACCGCCCCTGCGACCGTAAACGGAAGCTCGCAGGCATCCAAGGACTCGGCCTTCATACCGAGACGCCCCAAGGCGGCGACCTCTTTTTCAATCTTCTTGCGGTCACCCATAGAATATACGTAGTTATCCCGCGTTTCATAGTCGCAATCGATATTTTCACAAAGCCGGGCGTATTCTTTGATTGCTTTGTTTTGTGCGTCAATGTAAAGGCGTGTTTTATCCTCACCAAAGCGTTTGATCATTTTGTCGTAGATCAAACCGTGCCCCAAAGTGATCTTCGCCGTGGTGTTTTTTGTGATACCACCGCTGATC
>JAZNII010000059.1:0-20181 GCA_045577415.1 Eubacteriales bacterium | reverse complement strand
GGTTGCCGCCGCAAGAGCAGACAAAACTATTGAGAATATCGGGTCTAATCTTAAAATAAAGAATGTCAGAATGAAGACTAAAAGTGCTGCCGCAAGCGCCTCACACAGGGTGATCGTCAAGGTCTTAAGTCCGTTTTTCTTAAGTGAGGACAGCTTAAAAAATTCTCCGACGCTGAACGCTATAAAGGCAAGCGCAATATCGGAAATAAAGTCCGTGCCTTGTATTACGCTCTGCGGCACAAGGTCAAGGCAAAAAGGACCGATAATAATTCCCGCGACTATATAAGCGGTAACATTAGGAAGCCTGAGAAGCTTGGTAACTCGTGTTAAAGCAAAACCGGAGAATAGCATTATTGAAACCGCAATAATAACCACCGCAGTGGGTGAAATAGTTGCGTAAAAAGTATTTAACACTCTCAAACCTCCTTTAAAAAATTCTAAAAAAACGAAAAGACACATCAAAACAAACGGCTAAAAAGCCTTTTGTCTCGATACGTCTCCATAAACTATGTACCGTTCACTTATTATACAACACTTTATTCGGCTTGTCAAGTGTTATATTGAATATAATTTCATTTAGTTGACAAATTAGCTCGATTCATGGTATAATTAATTAACGGTAAATACGCGTTTAATTAATTTTGGAGGATATATGAACGAAAATATTAATTGCGGAAGCTGCTCAAAGGAGACCTACAAGTCGATTCCTTTGACACGGGTATTTGATAAGCTTAACGATCTGTTTTCGAGAAATGACCTTGCCGCCGTCGGCAGAACGCTTGACTATTGGGAGGGCGAGGCGCGCGCGCTCGGTGATATGAGAGGTCTATTGGAGATACTTAACGAAAAGATCGGATATTACAGAAGAACTAACGAAGAAAATAAAGCCTTTGACTCAATAAAGGAAGCCTTTGAGCTGATCGAGAAAAAGGGAGTAGGCGATCCTGTTTCCTCAGGCACCGTCTATCTTAACGGCGCTACCACAATGAAGGCTTTCGGCAAGGCGGAGGACGCTATGCAATATTACGAGAAGGCGAGAACTATATACGAAAGTCATCTCGAACCCGATGACTATAAGCTTGCCGCATTGCACAATAATCTTTCGTCTGCGTACAAGGACCTCGGAGAGTATTTGAAGGCAGAGGCGGCGTGCTATAAGGCAATAGAGATATTAAAGGATAACGAAGACTGCCGCGGTGAGATAGCGGTAACATTAATAAACATCGCTCACCTTTACTACGACCAAAACCCTCTCGATGAAAGAATATACGAAATAATGGACAAGGCTTGGGAGTTGCTCAAGTCCGACAAAAACACGCTTGACGGTGATTTTGCGTTTTTATGCTCAAAGTGCTACCCATCCTTTGGATTTTTCGGTTATTTTGAAAAAGAGGCAGAGCTTAAAGCCTTAACGGAGAAGATCTATGCAGGGAATTGAGATTTCAAGATCATTTTATGAAGAATACGGCAGACCTATGCTTGAGCGTGAGTTTGCCGATCATCTGGACAGAATAGCGGTCGGCTTGGTCGGTCACGGCTCGGAGTGCTTCGGCTTTGACGACGAGATATCCCTTGACCACGACTTTGAACCGGGATTTTGTATCTGGTTGACCGAGGAGGATGAAAAAGAGTTTGGGTTCAGGCTTTTTCGCGCCTATTCCAAGCTTCCCAAGGAGTATAAAGGAATTAAGTGTCTCGACAAGAGTGCTATGGGGTCTAAAGAAAAGGGCGTACACACCATAGAGGATTTTTATTCTGCTTACACGGGTCGCCGCGGCGCTCCCGAATGTTGGCAGGACTGGCTCTATACTCCCTCGCACTATTTTGCAGAGGCAACAAACGGTACAGTTTTCACTGATCCGCTTGGCAAATTTACAGAAATTCGCGAAAAGATAAAAAACGGCATGCCCGAGGACGTAAGGCTTAAGAAGATCGCTTGTTGCGCTCTGCACATGGCGCAGGCGGGACAATATAATTACAAAAGATGTATAGCCCACGGCGAGATAGGCGCGGCTCGATTTGCCCTTGATGAGTTTGCGAGAAACGCGACTGAATTGGCGTTTTTGCTTGAACACCGCCACGCACCCTACTATAAGTGGATATTCAAGTCGATGAGAGAGCTGAAATCTCTTGGCTTTATTGCGGATAAGCTTGAAACACTTGTGACCCTACCGTCGGATGAAACGCTGAAGATCGAGCTTTTGATCGAGGAGATCAGTTTGGTTTTCATCGATGAATTTAAAAAGCAGGGGATCACCGAGGCGAGCTGTAATTATCTGGAGTCGCACGCCTATTCCATCAACGATATGATATCTGATGGCGAGATCAGAAGTCTACATATTTATTATAAAGAATAAATAAATTTCTACCTATTTATTATAATACCTATTGACAAACGAATTCAACTGTGGTATAATTTTCCTCGTAATGTTAGGGAGTAGCCTACGACACAGTCGTATTTTTCGCGTCAATACGGTGTTTACCCGCGAAAGATTTAATTGGCAAGACTTTCGTTGCAGTTTTTTCTGCGCGAAAGTCTTTTTTTGTGTCCTTGCGCTCCGATTATTTTAAAGGAGAACGGAAAATGGGATTTTTTGAAGAACTGTTTTCAGGATTTACCTATATCGCTACCGGTGATAACTGGAAAACGATAGTGATGTGGGTAATAGGTGGCGTGTTGATCTTTCTCGCTATCAAAAAGAAGATGGAGCCTACTTTGCTTCTGCCTATGGGACTTGGCGCGATCCTCGTAAACCTCCCCTTAGCAAGCGAGGGAATAGTTAGCGAACACGGTTCAATAACCACGCTTTTTAACGCAGGTATTGCCAACGAGCTGTTTCCGCTTTTGCTGTTCATAGGTATTGGCGCGATGATAGACTTCGGTCCTTTGCTTTCAAACCCTAAGCTTATGGTATTTGGTGCGGCAGCTCAGTTCGGTATATTCTTCACTCTGGCGCTTGCGGCGCTTCTTGGATTTGAACTGAAGGACGCAGGCTCTATCGCTATTATCGGCGCGGCAGACGGTCCTACCGCTATCGCGGTTTCTCAGTCTTTAGGTTCAAATTACACGGGAGCTATAATGGTGGCGGCATACTCATATATGGCGCTTGTTCCTATCATTCAGCCCCCTGTGATCAAGCTCTGCACGACCAAAAAAGAGAGAATGATCCGTATGCCTTACCGTCCCGCAAGCGTGTCCAAGATCACAAGAATACTTTTCCCGATTGTCGTTACCATCATCGTCGGTATTTTTGCCCCCAAGAGCGCGGAGCTTATAGGATTCCTCATGTTTGGTAACCTCATCCGTGAGTGTGGCGTTCTTGACAATCTTTCCGAGACCGCGCAGAATGCGCTTGCGAATATTATCACTATATTCCTTGGAATTTCCATTTCCGCAAGACTAACCGCCGCAGAATTCTTACAGTGGGATACGCTGATGATACTCGGACTTGGTCTTTTTGCTTTCATTTTCGATACATTTGGTGGAATAATGGTAGCAAAGGTAATGAACATATTCCTAAAAGAAAAGATCAATCCTATGATCGGTGCGTCGGGTATTTCCGCATTCCCGATGTCTGCCCGTGTGGTACACAAGATAGGTCTTGAAGAGGACAACCAGAACTTCTTGTTGCCTCACACCATTGGAGTAAACGTATCGGGTCAGGTCGCATCTGTTATTGCGGGCGGTCTGATTCTCGGAATGTTGATGTAAAGGAGGAAAATTATAATGACTAATACTGAATCAATGTCTGTCTCTGATACTCTTGAAGGAAGCTTGGAAGAATCTGTTGCCGTTGAAACCTTTCCTCCCGAGAACAATCAGTTTGACAATATGGTATATACGCTTCCTATGATGGGCAAGGGAATGCTTGGAATTTTTCTTGTAACTATCATCATTGTAGTAGGCGTAGTAATACTGAACAAGGTCACAGGCGGTAAAAAAGGCAGTTGATCTTAATAGAAAAGACGCACCGAAATTCGGTGCGTCTTTTCTATTGAATTATTCCGCCGCCAACGACGTAGTCTCCGTCATACATCACCGCCGACTGCCCCTTGGCGGGCGCTCTTTGCGGTTCATCAAATGTCAAGGTTATCTCGTCCTCGCCCGTCTGCTCTGCATAGGCGTCGCTCTCGACGTGACGGTAGCGTATCTTGGCTTTAACTCTTATCTTACCATCAATTTTATCAAAGGGAATGAGATTGATCCCTTTGATCACAACGGTTTTCGTGAAAAGTCTGTCCTCGTCTGCGAGGGTTACGGTGTTGGTCTCGGCATCCTTTTTAGTGACGAAAATATGCCGTCCCATAGAAATTCCAAGTCCTTTGCGCTGACCGATAGTGTAGTGAATGATGCCCTTATGCTTTCCAAGAACCTTTCCGTCCTCGTCAACATAGTCGCCAGAGGGATATTTTTCACCAACCTCTTTCTCGATAAAGGACGCATAGTCTCCGTCGGGAACGAAGCATATATCCTGACTGTCGCTTTTATGAGCTATAACAAATCCGTTATCCTCGCCCATCTTGCGGATTTCGGGCTTTGTGAGGCCACCAAGAGGAAACAGCGTGTGAGATAACTGATATTGTGAAAGAGACCATAGCATATACGTTTGATCCTTTTTCTCGTCAGCCGCTTTTTTTAATAAATATCTGCCGTCCTCACGGCACTCAATTCTTGCATAGTGACCGGTAGCCACCAGATCTGCTCCGTTGCCAATCTCCTCGTCGAGAAGCACTCCGAATTTCAGTAGCTTATTGCAGACAATGCAGGGGTTTGGTGTGCCACCCGAATAATATGTATCAATAAAGTCCCGAATAACGGTAGAGTGAAATCTTTCTTCAAAAGAATACACACTATGCTTGATACCGAGTCTGTCGCATACCGCTTTTGCGTCAGCAATATCCTGCAATGCAAGATCTGTGCCGTCAGGAGCCATCTTTTGGCACAGGCTCATTGTTGCACCGCTGACGTCATATCCGCTTTGAAGGGTAATAAGCGCCGCGACAGCGCTGTCTATTCCGCCGCTCATAGCGACGGTCACTTTTATTCTTTCAACCATAATTTTCCTTAATTACCAAGTGAATTTCGTAAGCTCGCCGCACTCCTGCATACCCTCAAAATCTCTTTGACGAAGTATCTCATAGACCGCTATCGCCACGGAATTAGATAGGTTAAGCGAGCGAAGCTGATCTCGCATAGGGATACGGACGCATGTGTCGGGATTTTTATAAAGAAGCTCCTCGGGAAGCCCGCGCGTCTCCTTACCGAACATTATCCAAGCGTCATCGGGGTAGGAAACGTCGGAATATTTATGCTTTGCCTTGGTAGAAAAATAATAAACCGTAACATCCAAATGCTTGGCGTAAAAATCGTCAAGTCCGTCATAGAATGTAATGTCGAGCTTGTCCCAGTAATCAAGTCCCGCGCGCTTTAGCTTTGCGTTGTCGATCTCAAAGCCAAGAGGACGGATAAGATGCAACGACGCGCCTGTGGCGGCGCAGGTACGGGCGATATTGCCTGTATTCTGCGGTATTTCGGGTTCGCAGAGAACTATATTTATTCGTGACATTCGGTCATCTCCGTAATTTAGAATTATATAAACAATTATATAGCAAAGCCGTCAAATTTTCAAGTGTTTTACGAAAATTTACAAATAGCGGTTGCTTTAAATTAAAAAGTATTGTATAATATAATTTATAATGCGTAATTGCGCGCAACTACGCGGAGTTTTGCGCGAAAACTATATTATTCACTTGAAAGGATCCTTAATAATGGGACTTGCAGAAAAGATTTTCGGTACTTATAGCAGCCGACAGATAAAAAAGCTTGAAAAGATTGCCGCAGAGATAGAAAACCTCGCTCCCAAATACTCAAATATGACCGACGAGGAGCTTAAAGCGGTTACTCCCGCGCTCAAAGCGAGACTTGCAAACGGTGAAACCCTTGACGATATTCTCCCCGACGCATTCGCGGCAATACGCGAGGCGGACGACAGAGTTCTCGGAAAGCGCCCCTTCCACGTCCAGCTTTTGGGCGGTATCATACTCCATCAGGGAAGAATTGCCGAGATGAAGACCGGTGAGGGTAAAACGCTTGTTGCCACCCTGCCCGCATATCTTAACGGTCTCTCGGGCAACGGCGTCCATATCGTTACAGTTAACGACTACCTTGCTCGCCGTGACAGTGAGGAGATGGGCAGAGTGTACGGCTTTATGGGACTTACCACGGGGCTTGTTGTCCACGGAATGTCCAACAACGAAAAACATGCGGCTTACGCGGCTGACATAACCTACGGTACCAACAACGAGTTTGGCTTTGACTACCTCCGTGACAACATGGTTGTCTACAAGGAGAGAATGGTTCAAAGAGGTCACGCCTTTGCTATCGTGGACGAGGTTGACTCGATACTCGTGGACGAGGCAAGAACCCCTCTCATTATTTCGGGCGCAGGCGACGAACCTACCGATATGTATGAAAAGGCAGACCGTTTTGCCCGTTCGCTTCGCAAGCTGGTCAACAAAGAGATCGACGCAAAGATTGAGCAGGACGAGTACGATGCCGACTATATAGTTGATGAAAAGGCAAGAAACGCGATCCTTACTCCCAAGGGAGCGAAAAAGGCTGAGGCATTCTTCGGCGTTGAGAATTTCACCGACTCCGAGAACGCTGACCTTATGCATTACGTCAATCAGGCGATCAAGGCGCACGGCACTATGTTCCGAGATCAGC
Source organism: Eubacteriales bacterium (assembly GCA_045577415.1). Lineage (GTDB taxonomy): Bacteria > Bacillota > Clostridia > Oscillospirales > CAG-272 > SVTX01. Next base: position 13,454 of record JAZNII010000059.1, on the reverse strand, counting down.
AATACGTCGTAACCGACAAGGGCGTTATTATCGTTGACGAGTTTACGGGACGTATGATGCCCGGCAGACGCTACTCGGACGGTCTCCATCAGGCTATCGAGGCAAAAGAGGGCGTCAAGATCGAAAAAGAGAACAAAACTCTTGCTACCATTACCTTCCAGAATTACTTCAGAATGTATAAAAAGCTTTCGGGTATGACGGGAACGGCTTTGACCGAGCAGGAGGAATTTAAGGAGATCTACTACCTTGACGTAGTTGAGGTCCCCACCAATAAGCCGATGATCCGTGTCGATCACCCCGATGCGGTCTATAAGACGGTTAACGGCAAATATAACGCAGTCATCGAGCAGATAAAGGAATGTCACGCAAAGGGACAGCCAGTGCTGGTCGGTACTGTTTCCATCGATAAATCCGAGGAGCTTTCCCGCAGACTTATGAACGCGGGCATCAAGCACACAGTCCTCAACGCTAAATTCCACGCAAAGGAAGCCGAAATAGTCGCTCAGGCGGGTAAGCTTGGTGCGGTAACTATCTCTACCAATATGGCGGGACGCGGTACCGATATTATGCTTGGCGGCAACCCTGAATTTCTCGCGAAGCAGGAGATGCGTTCAAGAGAGATTCCCGACGAACTGATCGCCGAGGCAAACGGAACATCCAATACCGACAATGAGGAGCTTATCGAGGCAAGAAAGCTTTTCGCCGAGCTTTACGAAAAATATAAAAAAGAGATAGCGCCCGAGGCGGAGAAGGTCAGAGCGGCAGGTGGCTTGTTCATCCTCGGCACAGAGCGACACGAAAGCCGCCGTATTGACAATCAGCTTCGTGGACGATCGGGACGTCAGGGCGACCCCGGTGAATCGAGATTCTATCTCTCGCTTGAGGACGATCTTATGCGTCTCTTTGGCTCGGAAAGAATAGCAGGTCTCGTTGACAGAATGGGACTTGACGAAAACACCGCTATCGACGCCCGTATGCTCTCAAACTCGATCGAAGGCGCGCAAAAGAAGATCGAGGATAACAACTTCAAGCGCCGTAAATACGTCTTGGCTTACGACGACGTTATGAATCAGCAGAGAACTATCATCTATAAGCAGAGAGGCGACGTTCTTGACGGTGGTGATAGTATCGAGGATACCATCAAGAAGATGATAGTTTCCACTATCAGAGATTGCGTTTCGGTACACACAAGCGACGAGCTTGCAGAAAATTGGAGCCTTGACGCGCTTCGCGCAGACCTTTCCTACGTCTGCTCTGAAAACGACTTTAATTACTCCGAGGAAGAGCTTAAAAAGCTAAAAGCCTCCGATATTGAGGATATGCTCTCGTCTCGCGCTCTTGAGCTTTACAATGAAAAGGAACAGCTTTTCGGTAAAGAAGTATACCTTGAAATTCAGCGTTCTATCCTCTTGAAGAACGTAGACTTGGCGTGGATGGAGCATATCGACGCCATGGACGATCTCAAGGGAATGATAAATCTTCAGGCGTACGCACACCGCGATCCTATCACAGAATACAGGATCACCGGCGGCGATATGTTTGACAATATGATCGCCGAGATACGCGACAAGACCGTTCGTATGATCCTTGCGGTCATGCCGAGACCTCAGCAACAGATACAGAGAGTTCAGGTGGCAAATCCCCTGACCGCAGGCTTTGAGGGTTCAACACAAAAGACAGTTAAGAAAGTAACTGTTAAGAAGGACCCCGCTCAAAAGGTGGGAAGAAACGATCCTTGCCCCTGCGGCTCGGGCAAAAAGTATAAGAACTGCTGCGGAGCAAACGGCGGAAATTGATTGATTATTAGCTATTATTCAGAAAGGAGAACGAAATGGGCTTCGGTTTACTGTTGATTGGTTATATATTTGCTTTCTTGGCAACTGCGGGGCTTGGTCCTTACATCTTTGCTGGACTCTTGGTTGGAAGTGTATTTATGTTCTTCGGCTTGAAGGAATTAAGAAAATACGATCCCGTATTTATTTATGCGCTTATCGGCGACGTTCTCATTTTCATCTGCTCACTGCTTTCCGCCACCTCTTGGGCATTGGGAAGCTTTACCGCAATAGACGTAGGAGTATATTCCACCATTATAAATTTTGTCAAGCTTGCGATATGCCTTTTCTTTGAGATCTCAATGCTTTACGGTATTGCTGACCTTTCAAAACGAGTTGATTATCCTGACACAAGACAAAAGGCATATACCAATATGATATATGTGGGAGTATTCAATCTCTTTCAGTTGATCACCCTGACCCCCCTCATTACCTCTCTCGACAATGAAAACAAAGCGACCGTCCTTACGATCTTGATGATAGCTCAGATAATCTACACCGCTATCAACACCTTCTTGATCTTCAAATGCTACGCAATGATCTGCCCCGCAGGGCAGGAGGACATGCCCTACAAGAAGTCCAAATTTGCCTTCGTCAATAAGTTTAGAGAGATAAGAGACGCCAAGGACGAAAAGGCAATCGAGGAAATGAAGAACTACTACGAGGATAGACTGAAAAAGAAGAACGCCAAGCGTAATTTAAAAAAGAAAAAGAAAAAATAAAGGAGTGTTTGATTTGAACGGAAAACTGAAAAAAAATATCGGTTTCTCTTTACTACCTTTTGCTTTTCTGTTTCTTTTTGAGCCTGGACTGACTTTGATAGATCCGCTGCCCGATTTTATCGGCTATATTATCATCTGCTTAGCTCTGACCAATCTCGGGGATATTAATTTCCGCATATCCGATGCGGTAGGCGGCTTTAAAAAGGGAATAGTTATCAGTCTTTTACGTTTTGTTGCCATATATCTTCTTGATAGCTATTTTGTAACAGACGAGCAGTCCGTGGGGCTTTTGCTCTTTGTTTTCGTCTTTTCATTTTTTGAGCTGATCATATTAATTCCCGCGTACAGAAGCTTATTTGAGGGACTTTTGTCTCTCGGTATGCTTCACGACGGAATTTTCGTATATCAAAAAAGAGTGCGAAAGAGACTAAAAATTGACAAAGAAAACGGCGAAAAGATCTTGTATATCCGAGAAAGCAAGAGAAATATAACCGAAAAGACCTTTTTTCTCACTGCGACCTTTCTCGTTGTGCGTTGTCTTGCGGTAACTTTACCTGAATTTACATCGCTTGCGACAAACACCGCCTACGAATTCGTCAATCTTCTCAGATTTTTAGGTCTTATTATAGCTCTGCCCTTCGGTATCGTCTGGCTTATTAAGATAATTAAGTATTTCGTCTCAGTTCGCAAGGACACCCCCTTTATTAAGAGCTTATCCGAGCTTTACTTATCGGAAATGGAGGACAGACCCAATTTCTTCACCGTCCGAGCGCTTAATATAGGGCTTTGCATCATGCTTGCGGCATTCGTTGTCTCGATTGACTTTTACACCAACTACGTAAATCTTATTCCAAACGTATTATTTTACTTGATCCTGATAGTATCGGTTATTTTTCTTCGAAAATACAGTAAAAAATGGATAGCGATATGCACCATGTCGGGCGTAGGAACGATTATTTCCGTCGTTACACAGCACCTTGCAACAACGCTATATTCCGACCCGTTGTTTTCTCCTGAAGCTATCAAAAAGGACCTTGAGGCTTACTTGGGATTCTATCGGGTAGTCTCTTTCAATATTCTTGATTCCGTGTGGATGCTGCTGACCGTATTTGCAGTGTTGCTCTTATTATGGGATCTGTATAAAAAGCACACGAATATCGCTATCGCTTTCGATAATAAGGAGCATAAAGAATATAAGGAACATAAACGAAGCTTCGCAGCAAGTGCAATTTCGTCTCTTTCGCTTGCGGCTTTGACAACGTCAGGAAGCATATATTACGTTCTGTCTCAACCTTTTGAGAATACGGGCGAATGGTATTTTTACTACGCTGCAATAATCGCTATCGTCATAAGTATTTCATTTGCGACAGTTGCATCGTATTTTATAGGATTTATTATTAACTCCATAAAATTCAGATACCGAATGGAGTTATAAAAGCAAATGAATATTGCTATTGTTCAGTGTCAATAATAACTCCGTAACGGGATATTCCCGTACAACTAAAATCCATACGGAGGGCATTAAAAATGCAGAACGATCAGCAGAATAGCAGAAATTCTCAGAACAACAATCAGAATCAGCAGAACAGCAGAAATTCTCAGAACAACAATCAGAATCAGCAGAACAACAATCAGAATCAGCAGAACAACAAGAATTCCCAGAACAACAACCAGAATCAGCAGAACAGCAAGAATTCTCAGAACAACAACCAGAATCAGCAGAACAACAATCAGAACAGAAACGAAAGATAATCCACAAATGCCGCCGCGCTACGGCGTGGCGGTTACTACATAAACTATGAAGATGGAATTTAACGAAAGATTTTTAGACCTTAAACGCAGATTATTCAATAAGTGCTATCAAAGCCTCAATGCAAAGCAGCGAGAGGCTGTTTTTACTGTTAACGACCCATTGCTTGTTTTAGCGGGAGCGGGAAGCGGTAAAACTACAGTGCTTGTTAAAAGAGTTGTCTTTATAATCAAGTACGGAAACGCTTATTACACCGATTTCGTACCCGAATACGCAGACGAAGACTATCTTCGCGAAATGGAGGAGGCGCTTGCAAGCTCCGACCTCTCATTGGCAGAGGAGATGCTGGCAGATTTTGCATATAATCCGTGCCAGCCCTACCGCGTATTGGCTATCACCTTTACTAACAAGGCGGCGAATGAGATCAAGGATAGGCTTGCCAAGGCGCTTGACGATGAAACTGTGGCAAATGATATATGGGCAGGTACCTTTCACTCGGTATGTATGAGAATACTCCGCGCAAACTGCGACAAGCTTGGCTACAAAAGCGGATTTACCATATACGATATGGACGACCAAAAAAAGGCGGTCAGCTCGGCCATGAAGCGTTGCAATCTTGATGAAAAGCAGTTTCCTATCAAAAGCGTTATGTCTGCTATAAGTCGCGCCAAGGACAAACTTATGACCCCCGACCGCTACGCGTCGGAAGTAAACGGAGATTTCCGTTTGTCCAAGATCGCGCGGGTATATGCCGAATATCAAAAGACCCTTTTTGAGTCCAACGTTATGGACTTCGACGATATAATCATGAATACCGTCAAGCTTTTCAAAAAAGAGCCTGACGTATTGAATTATTACAAAAAGAAATTCAAGTACGTATGCGTAGACGAGTATCAGGATACTAATGAAGCGCAGTTCGTACTCACCTCGCTTTTGGCGGGCGGATTCAGAAACATAATGGTCGTGGGTGACGACGATCAGTCTATCTATAAATTCAGAGGCGCAACTATCGGCAATATCCTCGATTTCGACAAAAACTTCGAGGACGCAAAGGTCATCAAGCTTGAACAGAATTATCGCTCCACGGGTACTATTCTTGACGCGGCTAACGCGGTTATCGCAAACAACAAGGGCAGAAAGGGGAAGAAACTTTGGACTGCCGGAGACAGGGGCGAAAAGATCACAGTACGCCGTCTCGACGACCAGAATATCGAGGCAAAGGATATAGTTGACACCGTGTATAGAGCGGTGGCTCACCGAGGCAGAGCATACCGTGACTTTGCCGTCCTCTACCGAACAAACGCTCAGTCCAACAGTATTGAACGCGCCTTCGCAAAGAGCGGAATTCCTTACAGAATGCTTGGCGGCGTAAGGTTCTCTGACCGAAAGGAAATTAGAGACGCGGTCGCATATCTTCAACTGATAGCAAACCATAGCGACCGAGAAAGATTGCTCCGCATTATAAACGAGCCAAAAAGAAAGATCGGCGACAAGACCATTGAGGCTATATCAATGATCGCGGCAGAGCAGAACTGCTCCTTGTTTGATATTATCGAAAGAGCAGGTCAATTTACTGCGCTTTCCCGTAGCGCCGCAACACTTGAAAGCTTTGCCGAGCTTATAAATAAGCTGACAGTAATGGCGGAGCATTTGTCTCTTACCGATCTCTTTGACTCTGTTCTTGATCTTAGCGGCTATCGCGCGATGCTTGAAGCCGCAGGCGAGGAGGAAAAGGACAGGCTTGACAACCTTGATGAATTTAAGTCAAGTATCCAAGAATATATAAATAATAATGAAGCTCCAACGCTTATGGGTTTTCTTGAGGAAAACGCTCTCGTTGCCGATGTTGACCGTTACGACGACACCGCCGACGCAGTTGTCCTGATGACCATACATAGCGCGAAGGGCCTTGAGTTTCCTATCGTTATCCTCCCGGGATTTGAGGACGGAATATTCCCAAGCATCCAGACCGCCGTTGGTAGCGAGGATGATATGGAGGAAGAGAGACGATTAGCTTACGTCGCTCTGACGCGTGCAAAGGAACAGATCTATATTTTCCATACAAAATCAAGGCTTTTGTACGGTCAGACCCAGTATAATCCCATTTCACGTTTCGTGCAAGAGATACCGAGGGAATACATAGACGAGGAAGACAAAAGCAGCAGCGCGATCTTCTCTCAAAAGATCAATAACGATAGCGGGACAAAGGTATATTTCCGCGATTACTCGTACAATTCAGCTTCTTTCGGTCAGCAGACAAAGAAAAACGCCTCCTCAACAGTTTCTTTTGGAAACGCGCCTCAAAAAAAGACGGCATTTTCGAACAATAACGGCGCTTCAATAGCTAACAAAACTAACGACAAGCCGATATTTGCTAAAAACTCCGTCGGTGCAAAAGAGACCTTTGTTCCCGGTGACCGCGTGCGTCATCTTACCTTTGGTGACGGCGAGGTGCTTTCGGTAAGTCCTATGGGCGCGGATACTCTTTATGAAGTCATGTTCGATAGAGCAGGAACGAAAAAGCTTATGGCTACATACGCTAAATTAAAAAAGATATAGCTTGCCGATCAAAATGCCGCAAGCTACTTAATACAGATAACATAAATGGGTGTCTCTCAAGGACACCCATTTTGATTTGTAAAAACTCCCCGCCAAGGCGGGGAGTTAAAATGTTATTTACCGAATTTTGTTTTATTGTAAATAACCTCTTGAACGAATTTCTGAATTGACTTGGTAACATTTGAAGAAAATGAGCTATAAAAAGAAACAAGCTCCTTACCGCCGTCTTCGGGAGATCGGGTTACCTTAGGGAGGAAGTAAAGAACATCGTTACCACCAGTCTTTTCGTAATAGCACTGAGCTATCTCGGGGCATACGTTATTCCAGATATATTCTTCAAGCATCCTTGCGTCCTCGGGAGCATCAGCGACCTGCTTACCAAGCACCTTTTCGTAGAAGGTAATTCTTACGTCGTCACTGTAGAAAGCAAGAACCTCAAGAGTTTCGCCTACCATCTGTTCGTTTTCAACGTAAGAGGGGACACATAAGTATCCACCCCACTGGAGCGAACGGTAGCCTACGCTCTTTTGAGCGGTATCATACATAGGATATGGAAGAACTCCAAAATCAATGTCATAGCTTAAGAAATTTTGAAGATCAGGAGTGGAGGCAAGCTGCATGAGCGCTCTGCCTGTTGTGATGGAAGGAAAAGGAATAGTACCCTCAAATGTTGTTCCACCCTTGGGGTATTGAAGGAAGCAGCAATCGGATGCCGAGAAGTCCTTTAATTTTTTAACGAGATCCTTGGTCTTTTCGGCATTTACCGAGTTCATCATCGAGATCTCGTACTTGCCGCTTTCGTTCGGCTCTATAATATTGATATTACTTGCATGAAAGAAGCCGATCCACGGTACCCACTGCCGACCGGTAAGACCGTAAATGTCATCCTCTGTTTTACCGTCACCCGTCTTATCGGTATAAACAACCTGTACAAGAGAAATGAACTCATCAAGGGTCCATTCATAGTTTTCCACCATATCATAAACGGACTTTTCCATAGAACTGTGATACTGGTCCATCATATCTTTGTTAAAAGCAATAACATGCGTACGAAGGGGCATAAAATCACTGAATCCGAGATATCTGCTATCGTCGATAGCAAGATAGTCCATGAATTCCGTATTCCAATAATCCTGCTCAAGATCAACTCCGAGAAGATTGTTCAGATCGGTAAGATACATGTCCTGAACCAATCCGGCTGCGCCGGTATGTGCGTGTGTAAGCAAGCAGTCAACAGAACCATCTCTCTTTTCAACCGCGTTTCTAAAAGGCTCTATGTAATCAGTATAGGCACCCGCGGATGAAGCGAGAACTTCAACTCCGAGATAGTTATATACCTTTTCCTGTCTTGCGTAAACAGCCTCGGACAGTGCGTCGCCCTCACTCTTTTCAACCCAAAACAAATCCATAGTATTACTGTCGGGAACGATAGAGAGATAAAACTGAGAAGCGTAGTCCTTCTGTTCAACACTTTCGGGAATCGCCTCGGTCTCGCCTTCAAATTCGCCGCCTCCTCCGCCATCATCAACTACATCTTCGAGCTGAACGCAGGATGCGAAGCAAACCATGACCATCAAAAGGGCAAGGAAAAGCGCAATAGGTTTAAAATGCTTAATCATTTTAATGGATCCTTTCTTACAACATTGACTCGTTAAAATATTACAATTATAGCCACAATAAATTATACCACAAAAGATAATTCGTGTCAAGAGAATAAAACCGTTACAAAAAAATGTTTACAAATGTTTATAAAGCAGTTGAAATAAATTCACAATTAAGAAAAAATAATCCGTCGAACAGTCATTCAACGGATTATATAGCATCTGAAATATCAATCAAATTCGGTTTTTATTAGTCTCGGGCAGCAGGACGGTGAATACTGCCACGAGGAAATATGCTTCGTTTGGGCGACGTCAACAAAATAATTAAGCTTCAAAAAGTTTTCTTCATTTGAATAAGTGTCTATCAAAACCAGCTTCAGCTTCATTCTTTCGGGTATTATGCTTTTTATGTATACCGCAGCGCATCTGTTTGGCTCTATAGTTTTCATAACCGAGGAATCCTTTAGCTCGGCTAGTCCCGCAAGGTTCGGAGTAAGCTCAACGAAGACACCGTAATCCTCGACGCTCCTGATAATTCCCGTAACAGTCTGTCCGGGTGAGAACAGAGCGGCGTTTTCTTCCCACGTACCCAAAAGCTCTCTCATGGTGACGAAAATGCGGTTTTTCTCTCTGTCCCACGATTTGAGAACGGTATTTATCACCATCCCCTTGTATAATCGGTCTCTTGGGTGAGAAAAACGCGAGACCGACATACAATCAACAGAGAGGAGAGCAACAACGCCGCAGCCTATGTCCACAAAAGCTCCGAAGCTTTCAAGGTGAGTCACTCGCGAGCAGATTATGTCACCGGGAATCAGATCGCTTACATAATTATTTATACACTCGATCTGCGCGGCTCGGCGTGAAAGATAGGCAACGGTATTACCGTCCGATTCTCCGATAGACATGACCTTGAAGCACACAGGCTTTCCAACTCTCGTGATTATAGCTATATCCTTGACCGTATCCGTACCGTTTACGTAGCAGACCTCGTTTTTCGGAATTATACCGATCATACCGTTCAGATCAACGTGAATGTTAAGATCCTTGTCGCACAATATCGCCATGCTCTCTAAAATGGCGCCCGATTGCATCGCTTTTTCAATACCAAATCTTCCGCTGTATAGCATCGCTCTGTTTTCTTCCGTTCCGTAAAGCAGACCCTCAGGTCTATAGGTATTCATCATTTATTTTTCCTCCGAAGCTTTTGAATTTACAATAATAATTTATGCGCCTCGTACAAGCAAATATAACTTTTTTGCCGAAAACAAATTCGAATCGGAAATTTAAACAAAAAAATTTTCGCTTCATTTGCAAGCAAACAATATGAATAAGCGAGAAAAAACGAGAAAACAAGAGCTTTACAAAAGCTAAATTAAAAAAATCAAAAAAATTTCAAAAAAGGTATTGACAAACAAAAACTCTTGTGCTATAATATCCAAGGTTAAAAAAATGATCAATTTTTGGAGGATAACAAAATGTCTACTTTTATGCAGAAAAAGGAAGCAGTTGTCCGCAAGTGGTACGTTATCGACGCAGCAGGTAAGCCCATGGGTAGAACCGCTGTTGTTGCAGCAGACCTTCTCCGCGGTAAGAACGCTCCCGAATTCACACCCCATGTTGACTGCGGCAACTTCGTTATTATCGTAAACGCTGACAAGGCAGTGCTTACCGGTAAGAAGCTCGAGCAGAAATACTATCAGAGACACTCCGGCTACATCGGCGGTCTCAAGAGCATTCAGTACAAGAAGCTCATGGCAGAGAAGCCTGAGTTCGCTATGGAAACAGCAGTAAAGGGAATGCTTCCCCACAACGCTCTCGGAAGAGCAGCAGCTACCAGACTTAAGGTTTACTCTGGCGAGGCTCACAAGCATGAGGCTCAGAAGCCCGAGACCTACGAGTTTTAATTTAAGGAAAGGAAGGAAGTAAACCTATGTCTATGTATACAAGTGCAAAGCCCTACTTCTACGGCACTGGTAGAAGAAAGAAGTCCGTTGCTCGCGTAAGAGTATATCCCGGTAACGGTCAGATCACCATCAACGGTAAGGACATTGAGGAGTATTTCGGTCTCGAGACCCTCAAGCTTATCATCAACCAGCCCTTCGGCGTAACCGGAACCACAGGTAAGTTCGACATCGTTGCTAATGTAAACGGTGGCGGTATCTCTGGTCAGGCAGGCGCTATCCGTCACGGTGTAGCTCGCGCTCTCGTTGCTGCTGATGAAAACTACCGTCCTGCTCTCAAGGCTGCAGGATTCCTCACCAGAGACCCTCGTATGAAGGAAAGAAAGAAATACGGACTCAAGGGTGCAAGACGCGCTCCTCAGTTCTCTAAGAGATAATTTCTCTTATACAAAAAGCACCCTTAGGGTGCTTTTTGCCGTTTATAAAACAATTGAAATATTTGTCATAATTTGGCATATATACCATTTAATTACATTGATTTGAGGTGTATTATGAGAAAAATCAAATTTATATTTGTTTACACGGTAATAATTATTTTGTCTATTACTTGCTTCACTGCGTGTTCATTCTTGCCCAACGTTTTACCAAATGTTGATATGGAAATTATTTTGGAAGAAGTTGGCGATCTTGCCTACGATGTTTTCGATGAGATTATTGAGGAAATTTTCGACAATTCCGACTCACCTTACGACGAGTGCAACAAAGGTAATCACGATTGGTACGAGGCTTGGACCGATTGGCCCAGCTGTAACTACGAAGGTAGCATTCACTATTATTGCCATTACTGCGGCGAAGAAAAAAGTGAGTACCTTCCCAGAACAGAGCACGAGATAATAGAAGAACCTGCCAGAGAAGCAACATGCTATGACTACGGTTGGACGGGTAGCTCGTGGTGCGAAAGATGCGGTGAAACTATCAAGCATGGTGAGTATATCGATCCTATCGGTCACAAGAACACTGAAATTCAGAACCAGAGAGACGTTACCTGTACTGAAAACGGATATTCGGGTGATGAGGTGTGTCTTGATTGTGGAGACACCATATCCTGGGGTAGCACTATATACTCCAACGGTCACCCCAACACCTATATCGAGGGTATGATAGAGGCTAACTGCACCACTGAGGGCTATTCGGGTGACGAGTACTGCTCCGACTGTGGAGAACTCGTTTACCAAGGCTATACAATAGATCCTTGCCACAACAATATCACCATTATAAATCAAAAAGATCCTACCTGTACCGAAAGCGGTTATTCCGGCGACAAAATCTGCTTAGACTGTGGCACGACAATTTGTACCGGAGGCTATTTGTACGCTTACGGCCACCGTACAACCTATGTGTATGGTAACGATCCTACTTGTACGGAAGATGGATATACCGACGGTCTCTGGTGCTATAACTGTGAAACATACACCTATGGACACGAGGTAATACCCGCCGGACATATTGAATATGTCCACAGTTACGGTTGGGAGGGAGATTGCTACAGCAGCGGTCTTGCAGATGAAATTTGGTGTAGCAGATGCGACTCTTATGTTCGCGGAGGAGACGAGATCCCCGCAGGACACAAAGAGGTGATCCTTCCCGCAGTTGAGCCAACCTGCTCCTCCTACGGATATACTGAGGGCAAAAAGTGTAGTGCTTGCGGAGAGGTATTGGAAGATCAGGTAAGAATACCAATGCTCAAGCACGCTAATATCGTTGACGTAGCAGGATACGAGGCTACTTGCAGCTCTAACGGACGCACCGCAGGTAAGAAGTGTGCTGATTGCGGCACTCCCACCGTTACCCAGCACAAGATCCCCGCTACAGGACACATCTTCGAGGATGGAGGCAAATGTTGCTCCTGTGACCTCGTAGTTGCCGATTGCTTGGATTACTACCTTAACACATACGAGGACGGTTACGTAGTTAACGGATTTGTTGACGGCTACGGCGACGATGTCGGAATTCTTGTTATTCCTTCGACCTACAACGGTCTCCCCGTAACAGCTATCAGCCGCTACGCATTTGAAAACTGCACAAGCCTCACAAAGGTTGTAATTCCCGAAACCGTTACCTTTATTGATAATGGCGCTTTCTACGGATGCTCTAATATTACCGTAATTGAGTTTAAAGATTATGCACAGTATCTCGATCTTAACTACACTGATTGGTTTGCAGACATATCAAGTGCCGAGATCAATGCAGCTGTTTACAACAGCAAGACCCCTTACGAGATCTACATCACTGCTATGAATGCAGTTAATCACAATCTTAACAGATACGTAATGACCACCGAGGGTGTTACGTATATGGACTATTACGGATCTGTCCAGCAGATGCTTTCCACCTACATGATCCAGAAGCAGTATTACGGTGATTTCTATATCTACTCCTCAAACTCCAACGGTTCCTCGCAGGAAATATTCTATGTAAACGAATACCTCTATCTCCCCAGTTATTATCAAAAGTGGTATTGCTCACCCGAAGCATTTAGCGGTATGTTCTTGATAGAAAGCGATGACGTTGGAGAGCTTACCGAGAAGTTCTTCAAAGGAGCAAGCTTTTTAGTTGACGCAGACGGTTATATGTACCTCACTCTTGAAATGGACGAGGAGCTTATCGCAGCTCTCATTTCCGAGGTAGGCGGAATAAATGCAGAGTGGACTGTTGAAACTTGCATCTATTCCTATAAATTTGACACTGACGGCAACATCATATCCTATACTTCTGATATGTACTATTCGATAAGTGGTTACGATTATAGCTTCATCGCGGAATCCACCACCACCTTTAGCGAGGTTGGAACACTTGGAAGCATATCCGTACCCAACCAATATTCTTACACCGACTACTCCTCCTACCTCTCCAACCAGTGCGGCAACAACCACACTGTTGTAGAGTGTCCCGAGGTTCCCGCAACCTGCTTTGGTAACGGCAAAACCGCTTACTCCTACTGCAGCGTTTGCTACAATGTAATCGAGAACTACGACATCATTTACGCAGAACACAATTATGTAAACGGTGAGTGTACCGAATGCGGT
>JAZNII010000058.1:0-2938 GCA_045577415.1 Eubacteriales bacterium | reverse complement strand
GGCGGTTGAAAACGCAAAGGTCGCCAGAGATACCACAACGAACCAGGGAGAAAAGTTCATCGCGCTTGATATTGGCCCTTCGGGAAAGCTGCTTAAGCCTTACGGAGACCTTGATTTTGAGGATGCAGTCTCTATCTTCTCGGAGACCGTAAAGCTTGGCGTGAAATACGGAGTTGACCTTATTTTCATCGAGACCATGAATGACTCCTACGAGACCAAGGCGGCTCTCCTTGCGGCAAAGGAAAATTCTTCTCTGCCCATCTTTGTTTCCAACGCTTACGGCTCGGATTCGAGACTTATGACAGGAGCGTCTCCTGCGGCGATGGTGTCTATGCTTGAGGGTATGGGTGCCGACGCTATCGGAGCTAACTGCTCACTCGGTCCCCGTCAGCTTGCCCCCGTTGTAGCGGAGCTTTTGAAGTACGCCTCGGTTCCCGTCCTGTTAAAGCCAAACGCAGGACTTCCCGAGATAAAGGACGGTAAGACTGTTTACGACATCACACCCGAAGAATTCGGAGCTGAGATCTGCTCATTTATAGAAAAAGGTGTCAGGATCTGCGGTGGCTGTTGCGGAACGACGCCCGAATATATTAGGGCAATCGTGTGTTCGAATCCTTCTATCCCTGCCATGAGTGAGAAAAAGAATCGCACGCTGGTGTCGTCCTACACCCACGCCGTTGATTTCGCAGACGCTCCCATTCTTATCGGCGAGCGCATAAATCCGACGGGCAAGAAGCAATTTAAGCAAGCGCTCCGCGACAACGATCTCGACTTTATTCTCAAAGAGGGACTTGACCAAGAGGCTTGCGGAGTTCATATTCTTGACGTAAACGTCGGTCTGCCCGAGATCGATGAGCCTAAAATGATAAAAGAAGTTGTCTGTTCACTTCAAGCAGTCACTGCTCTGCCCTTGCAGATAGACACCGCCGATCCCACCGCTATGGAAACGGCATTGCGCAGATACAACGGCAAAGCGATGATAAACTCTGTCAACGGTAAGAGAGAGAGTATGGAAGCGATCTTCCCTCTCGTGAAAAAATACGGCGGCGTAGTCGTGGCTCTCACACTTGACGAGAGTGGTATCCCCGACACGGTAGACGGCAGATTAGATATCGCAAAAAAGATTCTTTCAACTGCCGAAAAATACGGTGTTGACAAAAAAGACATTATTTTTGACACTCTCACAATGACGGTCTCGGCAGAACCTAATGCTGCCAAGGTCACTCTCGGTGCGCTTCGTAAAATCCGCGACGAGCTTGGTTGTAACACGGTGCTTGGTGTTTCAAACGTCTCCTTCGGTTTGCCCAACCGAGACATTTTAAACGGAATTTTCTTTGCAAACGCCCTTGAAAGCGGACTTACGGCAGCGATAATGAACCCGTATTCCACAGAGATGATGAAGGCATATTATGGCTTCCGCGCGCTCCACGGTCTTGACGAAAACTGCGCCGATTATATCGCTTTTGCTTCGAATATCGAGTTGAATATAACAAATAACGCTACAAACGCGGCAAATACTACCGAAAACGGCGGTGTTCAGTCCTTGAACGACGCGATAATCAAGGGACTTAAAGAAAAGGCGCGTGATATAACCGCCTCAATGCTTGCCGACACAGATCCGCTTGAAATCGTAAAGAAACACATTATTCCCGCGCTTGATACAGTCGGTAAGGGATTTGAAAACCACACGATCTATCTCCCCGGGCTTCTTATGAGCGCCGAGGCGGCAAAATCCGCATTCGAGCCTATAAGCGAAAGACTTGCGGCGACAAAGGACGGATCAAGTCAGAGACTTACAATCGTTATGGCAACGGTCAAGGGAGACATTCACGACATTGGCAAAAATATCGTCTCCCTGCTTCTTGAAAATTATGGCTTTAACGTCATAGATCTTGGTCGCGACGTGTCTCCTGATGAAATTTTGGCGGCAACAGTAAAGCATCACGCGCCGATAGTAGGTCTCAGTGCGCTTATGACCACCACCGTACCTGCTATGGAAGAAACTATAAAGCTTCTCCGCAAGAATGCGCCTTGGTGCAAGATAGTTGTTGGAGGCGCGGTTCTTACCGAGGAGTACGCGAATATGATCGGTGCTGACAAATACGCCGCCGACGCTATGGAGACGGTCAGATACGCCGAGAGCGTTGAATTTGTTTGATTTCTGTATAGAAATCGAATAAACGTTAATTCTAAATATTTTAGGAGAAACATTATGAAATTATTTAAAATCACGATTAGTATTTTAGGAATTTTCTGCTTGTGTCTTTCATTGCTCGGGTGTACTTTGATTTTTAATGATGCAAAACACTTCAAAGACACCAATGGTGAAAACGATCATTCGCTATCAATGATAAGTGAAAAAGAAATATGTGCCGTGGAAAACAAGTGCTATTGTGTTTTGTTTGGATTGAATCCCGAGGGTAAAAAAAGCTATGATGATAGTGATTTTTTGCATGATGCTGACTATATAGAAGCGGTTGCAACTTCTCCTTTATCGGGTGTTTCGTACATTCAGGTAACATACGGTTTGGAAGATAGTATCACATTTACGGTTGAGAGTGAAAGAACCGCTGGCAATTTGAGAATTGTCTTGCTTGATGAAAATTATAATATAATTCATGATTTCGATATTGATGGGGAATCACAATACACCGTAAACAACGCAAAGGGCAAAGAATTTGAAATTCGTGTAGCCGGGGAAGAAGCAAAGTTTGTACTCAAAGTGACGAGAGAGTTTTCATAACTTTCTAACATATAAAAACCTTTTTAATACAAAAAATACCCACAAATGTGGGTATCAGATTACTGACAAAGAGTCCAAGACATAGGTTTTGGGCTTTTTGTCGTATTTACAGGATTTTAGAAATGTGGTATAATATAGGTGTAAAAAAGAACGAGGAGGAGCACCTATGTTTACGGAAAGAAGCGGAAAGCAAAG
>JAZNII010000057.1:0-3476 GCA_045577415.1 Eubacteriales bacterium | reverse complement strand
GGGAACCCATTCGGGAACGAGAACTGCAACGCCTCTCTTTTCGTAAGCGGCAGCGCCCTGAGGAAGTGTACCGTCAGCGTGAGCTGTGAATGCAGAAACGGGGAGGCTGTCACCCTTCATAGATACAACGGGATTAACGATATTTTCAACATATTCAACAAGCTCAGGACGAGTACCCTCAACCTTCTTAGCTGCTGTTGTATTCTGTGCCTTCTTCCAAGATGCGGGAACTTCAACCTTAACAAATGCGTCAGCGCCTGCGTCAATAGCTGCATAGTTGAGATCAACCATCGCCTGTCCCTTCTTGATGTAGGACTTGTATGCCATCTTCTTCATGTACTCGATAGCTTCCTCAGCGGGAAGGATCTTAGCAAGTGCGAAGAATGCGGACTGAAGAACGGTGTTCTTAACCTTACCGTTACCGAGACCGAGAGCGATACCGGTACCGTTGATGGTGTAGAAGTTTACGTTGTTGTTTGCGATGTACTTCTTAACTGCTGCGGGAAGCTTTGCGTCAAGCTCCTCTGCGCTCCAGTCGCAGTCGAGAAGGAATGTACCGCCGGGCTTAACGTCCTGAACCATGTCGTACTTTGCGAGGTAGGACTTGTTATGGCAAGCTACGAAGTCAGCCTTGTTGATGTAGTAAGGAGACTTGATAACGTTATCACCGAAGCGGAGGTGCGAGATGGTGATACCGGAGGTCTTCTTGGAGTCATACTGGAAGTATGCCTGAATGTATTTGTCGGTGTGGTCACCGATGATCTTGATGGAGTTCTTGTTAGCACCAACGGTACCGTCGCCGCCGAGACCCCAGAACTTGCATGCGATAGTGCCTGCGGGAGCGGTGTCGGGAGCGGGCTTCTCTTCAAGAGAGAGGTTGGTAACGTCGTCTACGATACCGATAGTGAAGTTAGCCTTGGGAGCCTCTGCCGCAAGATTCTCGTAAACTGCGAAAATGGATGCGGGAGTGGTGTCCTTGGAACCAAGACCGTAACGGCCGCCGACTACCTTGATGTCACCCTTGCCCTGAGTAGCGAGAGAAGTAACAACGTCGAGGTAGAGAGGCTCACCGAGAGAGCCGGGTTCCTTGGTTCTGTCGAGAACTGCGATCTTCTTGACCGTTGCAGGGATAGCAGCGGCAAGCTTGTCTGCGCAGAAGGGACGGTAAAGTCTTACCTTAACGAGACCTACCTTTTCGCCCTTAGCGTTCATGTAGTCGATAACTTCCTCGATAACGTCGCAGACAGAACCCATAGCGATGATAACTCTCTCTGCGTCGGGAGCGCCGTAGTAGTTGAAGAGCTGGTAGTTGGTACCGATCTTCTCGTTTACCTTGCCCATGTATTCCTCAACGATCGCGGGAAGAGCATCGTAATACTTGTTACAAGCTTCTCTGTTCTGGAAGAAGATATCGCCGTTCTGAGCGGTACCGCGGAGAGCAGGATTGTTAGGATTGAGAGCGTGCGCGCGGAAAGCGGCAACAGCGTCCTTGTCGAGCATCTCCTCGGGGTCAGCGTAGTCCCAAGCCTCGATCTTCTGGATCTCGTGAGAGGTACGGAAGCCGTCGAAGAAGTTAAGGAAGGGAACTCTGCCCTTGATAGCGGAAAGGTGAGCAACCGCACCGAGGTCCATGACCTCCTGAGGGTTGGTGTCAGCCAGCATAGCGAAACCTGTCTGACGGCAAGCGTAAACGTCGGAGTGGTCGCCGAAAATGTTCAGCGCGTGGGACGCTACGCAACGAGCCGAAACGTGGAATACACCGGGAAGAAGCTCACCGGCGATCTTATACATGTTGGGGATCATCAGAAGAAGACCCTGAGAAGCGGTATAAGTAGTGGTGAGAGCGCCGGATGCGAGAGAACCGTGAACGGTACCTGCAGCGCCTGCCTCGGACTCCATTTCGATAACGTTAACGGTAGTTCCGAAAACGTTCTTGAGACCCTGAGCTGCCCACTGATCGGTGTAGTCAGCCATAGGGCTGGAAGGTGTGATGGGGTAAATACCCGCAACTTCTGTGAAAGCGTAGCTTACGTGAGCGGCAGCCTGGTTACCGTCCATGGAAAGCTTTTTTCTTTCGATTGCCATGTTTGCAATACCTCCTGAAAGTTTATAAAAATTTTTTAAAAACAAAAACTGCGTGATTCTTGCGCCAAAAGCAAAAAGGGCGCAATAATCCACCATTAATAATATCACATTTCACCACAAATGTAAAGAGTTTTTCGAAAAAAACCGATATTTATTTAACGAAAATTCGGTTTTTTTATTGGTACACATAGCAAAATGCAACAAAAAGGTATAATTATAAACTTTTTTGCAAATAAAATCCTGTGGCAAAAAGGAAATTTGCGTCAGATCGTTAAATTTGCAGTTGACAAGAAGCTATAAAATGAAGTATAATAAAACTGTAAAAAATACCTGTTTTAAGAAACGGAGACCGACATGAACAAGAATCTGATCGATTATATCGCAAGCTGCCCGACCGCGTATCATGCCTGCGCCCACACCGCAGAAATTTTAAAGAACGCGGGATATAAGGAGCTTTTTGAAGCCGACGTCTGGAAGATAAAGGCGGGTCGCGGCTATTTTGTCAGACGGAACGGCTCGTCTATCATCGCTTTCCGCGCTCCCAGCGCCGACGCTACGGGATTTATGATAACCGCATCACACGGAGACAGTCCTTGCTTTAAAATTAAGGAAAATCCCGAAATCGCAGATAAATATTACGTAAGACTTTCCACCGAGGGCTACGGCGGAATGATATATTCTTCTTGGCTCGACCGTCCCCTTGCCGTTGCGGGCAGAGTGACCGTTAAGACCGAGAAGGGAATCGAAGTAAAGCTTGTTGACACAAAGGAGCCGGTGGCTCTTATCCCCAACGTGGCGATCCACATGAACCGTCAGGTCAACAGCGGAATGAATTATAACGCCGCGGTGGACATGATCCCTCTGTACGGCGGAGAAAAGGACGGCTTTAAGAGCCGCATCGCCGCTCTTGCGGGCGTTTCTGCCGAGGATATGATCACCACAGATCTTTTCCTTTATAATCCGGGGAAGGGTTACGAGTGGGGAAGCTACGTCAGCGCGCCGAGACTTGACGACCTTCAGTGCGCCTTCGCGTCCCTGACCGCATTTGTTGAGTCGGCAGACGCGCTTACGGTCAGCTCGTCTATTCCCGTTTACGCCCTTTTCGACAACGAGGAGGTCGGAAGTCAGACCAAGCAGGGCGCGGCGTCCACTTTCCTTTATGACGTACTTTCACGCGCGGCGACAGCTCTTGGTAAGAATTTCTCTTGCCTTGTGGCAAATAGCTTTATGGTCTCCTGCGACAATGCTCATGCCTGTCACCCCAACCACCCCGAGTATTCCGATAAGAACCACGCCGTTTATATGAACGAGGGTATCGTTATCAAGTATAACGCAAATCAAAAATACACCTCCGACGCGGTGTCGGCGGCGCTCTTTAAGCTTATCTGCGA
>JAZNII010000056.1:0-20290 GCA_045577415.1 Eubacteriales bacterium | reverse complement strand
GAGGTGCTTTATGAGATATTAAAGACCGCTGCCCAAAAGGCGGGCGTTCAGCTTCCCTTTGAGGTAAATAGGCTGATATATACCGCCATAAGCTCGGATACGGGTTGCTTCAGATACAGCAACGTAACTCCGTCCACTCATGTGCTTGCCGCAAGGCTTATCGAAAGCGGCGTTGACGGAGCGGACATCAATCACCGTCTTTTCGGCATCAAGACCTTAAAGCAGATGCAGGTCGAGCATGCGGGGTTTGAGAGAATGAATCTTCACTGTGGCGGCAGGGTTGCGATAATTACCTTTCCTTACGATCTCAAGACCCAATACGGCGCTGACGACGAGGCTCTCGAGACCCTTATAGACGTAGCGCGTTGCGTAAAGGGCGTTGATGTTGCCGCCGTCATCAAGCAACCGACCGCCGAAAACAAATTCCGTGTTTCTATGCGTTCATCCTGCGATTTTGACGTTTCAGAGATCTGCGCGTTTTACGGAGGCGGAGGTCATCTTCGCGCCGCAGGCTGCACTATCACCGCGGACTCTATACTCTCGGCAGAGATGACTATTGTCCTTGCCGTTGAAAACAGACTGTAAAAATAACAAAGGGGATATCGAAACGGATATCCCCTTTGTTACATATTATATATATTACTTTTCTTCTTCTGTAACGTTGTCCTGCATCGCTGCTACGTACTTTGCAATCTCGGAGTTTTCATCATCGGGAACTACGATGTAGTCCTTCTTGATGCCTGCGAATACGTGCTTACCAATGTCGGCAACCTTTACTTCAACGCCCTCAACTACTACGGTGTAGACCTCGATGTTGACCGATGCGGAGAGGTCGAGCGCACCCTCTGCGTTAAGACCCTTACAGCCGTAGAACGCCATATCACCTATGGACTTGAGCGTTGCGGGAGTTTTGATAGAGGTGAGCTTTTCGCAATCACCGAATGCCTTTGCACCGATAGACTCAACCTTTGCGGGAATAGAAAGAGTCTCAAGAGCGGTACAGTCGTTAAATGCGTAATCGCCAATGATTTCGAGCGCGTCGCCTTCAAAAATTACGGTTTTCAGGTTTTCACAACCGTTGAACGCTCCCTTACCGATAGAGGTGACAGAAGCGGGAATTGTGATGCTTTCAAGTCCTACGCATCCTGCGAACGCCCAGTCTCCGATGTGGGTGAGGGTTTCGGGAAGCACGATCTCGGTAGCGGCAGTGCAATAATAGAATGCCTCGTTTCCGATCTTGGTTACGGTAAGCTTGGAGTTTCCTTCGCCTACGGTCTTGTCTATTACGACCTTGTGAGATGTGTATTTGCCGATATAGTCGGTAATGATAGCGGTGTCGCCCTTGTCGTCTTCGTAAGTAAGAGTTCCTACGGTCTCGCCGTCTACAACAACGCTCTGCTCACGCGAAGGCTTGGCGTAATCGGCAACTCCTGCGGTATTATCCTCCTCACCGTCCTCGTTGTTACAAGCAATAAGGGAAGCGGCGAGCATAATTGCAAGCAAAATCAAAGCTATCTTTTTCATATAAACCTCCATAAAGGGTATATTTATCAGTGTTACATATATAGAATTATACAACAAAAAACAGCAATTGTCAATAGGTTTGATGAGACTTTGACAAACGCTTTTGTAAATATTTTTATAATGTTTATTAACAAATGCTTTTTTTGATTGATTGAGGTTGTATTTTTGCCAAAAGTGTGTTATAATTATTGAAATGTTTTATAGGTAATGCTAAGGAAAGGATAAAAATATGCTTTCATCGATTTTTTGCGCGGGAATATTCGGAATTGACGGTTACATAGTGACGGTGGAAGCCGACGCACAGCCAAGACTCCCAAATTTTGAGCTGGTCGGTTTGCCCGATGCGGCGGTCAAGGAGGCAAAGGACAGGGTAAGGACCGCCTGCATAAACAGCGGATACCGTTTTCCCGAGATGTCCTTTATGCTCAATTTGGCGCCTGCCGACAGAAAAAAGGAAGGCTCGGCTTACGACGTAGCCATCCTTCTTGGCATTATGAAGTGCGCGGGCATCGTGCGAAGTGATATTGACGTGTCCGACAAGTGCTTCGTGGGAGAGCTGTCTCTTTCGGGCAATCTTCGTCACGTCAGAGGCGCGCTTTGTATGTGCGTGGCGGCGAGGGACGCAGGATTTAAGGAGTTTTACGCCCCTGCCGATGACGCTATGGAAGCGGCGGCGGTGGAGGGAATTACCGTTTACGCCGTTGAAAACATGAGACAATTAGTGGGTCATCTTAACGGTAGTGAGCCGCTGACTCCCGTAAGCTACGACAGAAACGGATTTTCCGAGTCCTCGTCAAACTACGGCATCGATTTTTCCGACGTTAAGGGTCAGGCGCAGGCGAAGAGAGCTATGGAGATAGCGGCTACGGGCGGACACAACATTCTGCTCATAGGCCCTCCCGGTACGGGTAAGAGTATGCTTGCAAAGCGTCTGCCTACAATTTTGCCGCCTCTGTCCTTTGCCGAGGCGATAGAGACAACAAAGGTACATTCGGTTGCGGGAACGCTTCATGAGGGCGTGTCGCTTTTGTCGGTTCGTCCTTTCCGCTCGCCTCACCATACTATGAGCGCGGTATCTCTCGTGGGCGGCGGTATAAATCCCACTCCCGGCGAGGTCTCGCTTGCCGACCACGGAGTGCTTTTCCTTGACGAGCTTCCCGAGTTCCCTAAGCAGGTCACCGACGCTCTCCGTCAGCCTCTTGAGGACAGAAAGGTAACTATCACTCGCGCTAATGGTCGAGTGACATTCCCTTGTAATTTTATGCTTGTTGGTGCTATGAACCCCTGCCGTTGCGGCTATTTCGGTCATCCCACGAGAAAATGCACCTGCAAGCCTATTGACGTAAAGAGATATATTTCCCGTATAAGCGGTCCTATGCTTGACAGAATCGACATTCAGATCGAGCTGCCCAGCCTGACCTACGACGAGCTTTCAAGCAACGAGCAGGTCTCCGAGAGAAGCGAGACAGTAAGAGAAAGAGTCATCGAGGCTCGCGAGTTCGCGAGAAAGAGAATGGAGGGCGACCATTACGTAAACAACGCGGTGCTTGACTCGCCCGGCATCAGAAAATACTGCAAGGCTGACGAGGACGCTATGGAGCTGCTTCACACGGCGTACGATTCCATGGGACTTTCCGCACGCGGATACGACCGTATAATGAGAGTTGCGAGAACTATCGCAGACCTTGATAAGAGCGATATTATACGCGCTGAGCATATTGCTGAGGCTATTCAGTTCAGAAGTCTTGACCGCAAATACTGGGGGATGGAAGATGATCGCTAAGCGGTCATCGGTGGTATTCGCCTTCGGCAAGTGATATTTGCGCTTCGCACAAGTGATATTTTGCTGCGCAAAGTGATATGCCTTGCTCTGCAAGGCGTTATGAAAGAGAGGAAATGCTTTTTGATAGAACTTTTGTGTAAGCTGTTTGTAAAGGACAGAGAAAATATAAAATCCCCCGCGGTAAGGCGTTCTTACGGAACGCTGGCAAGCGTTGTGGGAATAATCGTGAATTTAATACTTGCGGCAGGAAAGATCGCAGTGGGTCTTTTATTTGGCGCAATTTCGCTGGCGGGTGACGGTATCAACAATCTGTCCGACGCGGGATCGCAGATCATTTCCTTTATCAGCTTCAAGATGGCGGCAAAGCCTGCGGACAGAGACCATCCCTTCGGTCACGCGCGCATAGAATACGTCGCAAGCATGATCGTGTCGTTTTTCATTATGCTTGTGGGCTGGAATCTGTTCAGAGAGTCTCTTGAAAAAATATTTGACGAAAGTCAGGTCACCGACGACTCAAATATCTGGCTAATGGTGGCGGTTCTCGCGGTATCGATACTGTCGAAGCTCTGGCTCGTGCTTTTCAATCGAAAGATCGCCAAGAAGATAGATTCCTCTGTTATGAGAGCCACGGCGGCTGACAGTCTTTCTGACGCGGGCGCCAGCACGGCGGTGCTTATCGCTATGCTGATATTCAAGTTTACAGGCGTTGACATAGACGGCTATATGGGACTTGCAGTAGCGGTGGTGATCTTCGTCGCGGGCATCAAGATCCTTAACGACACGAAGAATTCTATCCTTGGTGAAGCACCCTCGGAGGAGGTTATTGACGGAATAAAGTCGATAGTTGCCGAGTTTCCCGAGGCTCTTGGCATCCACGATATGGTGGTGCATAGCTACGGTCCCGGTCGTTTCGTGGCAAATCTTCACATCGAGGTTGACGGTTCAAAGGATATTTTCGAGTCCCACGATATGATCGACCTGATTGAAAAGAGACTTAACAGCGAGCTTGGCATTCTTTCAAATATTCACATGGATCCCATCGTTGTTGACGACGCGGAAAACGACGCCATGAAAGCGTTTGTATTAGAGCAGGTCAAAGCGGTGGACGAAAGACTTGACATCCACGATTTTCGCTTTGTCCGAGGCAAGACCCACACCAATCTGCTCTTTGACATCAGCGTTCCCTTTGAGATCAAGGGAAAGGACGCGGAGATAGTTGACGCGATACAAAAGAGAATTGCCGCAGAAAAGCCAGATCATTTTATCGTCGTTAACGTTGATAGATGTTAATATTAAAAATACCCCGACAGACCGCGGTCTGTCGGGGTTCGCTGTTGTATGATAAATTTAATCCTTACTGATAACCTTTTTCTGCCAGGATTTCTTATGGCACTCGGGGCATCTCATATATCTGGTTCTGCCGTAGTGCATAGAGAAGAATACGCTTTTGTATGCGGGAATGTACTTGTGGTGACATTCCTTACATTCGTAATAACCCGCGGTCTGCTCGATCTTGAGCATAAAGGGAGTCAGGATCAGCACGGGAACAAATCCAATGATAATAAGCACGATTCTCAGCCAATCTTCCATTTGAACGTATGCCGCGGTCAAGCATAAGGCAAGCATAACCGCAATAGCAAGGAAGCCGATGATGATCTCGATAAGGAGGAGTCTTTTGTCGGACTCTTCCTTTTGCTTTACCAGATCTAAAAGCTGCTGTTCGTATTTTTCGTTGTTGTTTTCCATAGTAATAACCTCCCCGTAAAGTAGATCGTTTACGCTTATCCCAAGCTCTCGGCATAGGTCAAGCATTATAGAGGAATCGGGCAGACTTCTGCCTGTCTCCCATTTTGACACGGCTCTGTCGGTTACATTCAGTTTTTCCGCAAGCTGTGCTTGTGTCAGGTTGTTCTTTTTTCTGCGTTCGGCGATAAATCTGCCGATCTTGATCTGATCCATACGATATCTCCTTTCTGAGTACAGTATAAACGATTTTTTTCGAGAAGTCTACACACCGAAGGTTGAATGGGGATGTTTTTATTATCTACCGACGGTAGAGTTTAATATACTGTATGTAAATAAAGCGTTTGAGCGGAAACTTTATTGTTTGCGCCGCTTTTCGCTTTGTTAATTATAAGTCATTTTTGATGAATTGTCAATGATTTGCCGCCTTTTTGTGTCTTGCGGAGTGAAAAATCACGAAAAACAAAAAAAGAAACGTTTTTTAAGCCCCAATTACTTGTTTTGAAGTTCGCGAAGATGTTTCTTGCAAAACTTGGCGGTTTTAAAAGAAACGGAGGCTTAATTTGAAAGTTTACAATTTGTTAATTGCAAAACTGCCCCAATTAATGGTATAATACTTTTATTATTCACATTGATAACACTTATACCGCCAATGAGAGGCAAGATGGAGGTCAGTATGCAGCTTTATTCAAAAAATCACAATAATGACCACGACGAGGAGATCGGAGCGGAGTTTCAGTCTATGCTTGACGACGCGCGAAGCACCTATGTCATTCCCCGCGCAGCGTTTGATAATTACAGAGTTAAGAAGGGTCTCAGAGAGGCAGACGGTTCGGGCGTTACCGCAGGTGTTACGAGAGTTGGAAACGCTCACGGTTACATTATGAACGAGGGCGAAAAGTGTGCGGTCGAGGGTAAGCTCGAATATCGCGGATACGAGATCAGCGAGCTTGTAAATAATTTCGTAAAAGAGGAAAGATTTGGATTTGAGGAGTGCGCGTTCCTGCTTTTCTTCGGGCATCTGCCAACAAAAGAGGAGCTTGCAGAGTTTAACGATATTCTTGCGGCATACCGCCGTCTCCCTCCAAGATTTACCGAGGACATAATTATGAAAGCGCCCTCGCGCTCCATAATGAACAAGATCGCAAGCTCTATTCTTGCGCTTTACGCTTATGACGACAATCCCGACGGTACAGATCTTGAAAATATGCTTCATCAGAGTATGGAGATCTTATCAAGACTGCCTATTATCGCGGCACAGTCCTACGCGGTCTATCAGAACGCGTTCCACGACAAGAGCTTGAATATTCACAACCCCAAGGACGGTCTTTCCACTGCGGAGAATTTTTTGCGTGTTCTCCGTCCCGACAAGAGCTACACCGAGGAGGAGGCAAGACTTCTTGACCTCTGTCTCGTAGTCCACGCTGAACACGGCGGCGGTAACTGCTCTACCTTTACTTGCAGAGTGCTGTCCAGCTCCGGCTCGGATACCTATTCGGCGATCTCTGCGGCGGTGGGAGCGCTGAAAGGCCCTCGTCACGGCGGCGCTAACATTAAGGTTCAGGAGATGTTCGACTGCATCAAGGCAAACGTCAAGGACACTCACAACGACGACGAGGTTGCTGCCTTCCTTTTGAAGATACTTAACGGCGAGGCTTACGACGGCTCGGGTCTTATCTACGGTATGGGTCACGCCATCTATACAAAGAGCGACCCCCGCGCGGTAATGCTCAAGACCTACGCTAAAAAGCTTGCCTATGAAAAGGGATTTGGCGACGATTTCGAGCTGCTTGAGAAGATCGAGACTATCACGCCCTCTCTTTTCAGAGCATATAAGGGCGTGGAGAAGGATATGTGCGCAAACGTTGACCTTTATTCGGGTCTCGTCTACCGTATGCTGGGTATTCCTCAGGAGATGTATACCCCCCTCTTTGCCATAGCGCGTGTTGCGGGCTGGTGCGCTCACCGTATGGAGGAATACTGTACCTCCAATAAGATAATCCGTCCCGGCTATAAGTGTATAGCAAAGACGAGAAATTACGTCCCTATGGACGATAGATATTGATTAGAGATTTGCGAGGGGGAAAAACTTCTTGAAAGAAGTTTTTCCCCCTCGCGCTCCCCCTTTTCAAGAACCTTTTCTAAAAAGGGAAAAACAAGCGCACGGATTTGAAGCTGTGGGCTTTTTTGTTGTCAAAGTTTTATTTTGCTTTGTCCTCTCATATATTTATTCAAGGACAACTATATGAGGGGTGATAAAAATAGTTACAAAAAGCAAGCAGACGCGCGCTGAAGAATTTGTGGGCTTGAGTTCGTCCGAGGTCGAGGCATCAAGAAAAGCGCACGGCGAAAACCGATTGTCAAGGGCGAAGAAAAAGAGCTTTTTCCGTCAGTTTATTTCGAATCTCGGAGACCCGATAATCAAGATACTTATAGCCGCGCTGGTCATAAATCTTATATTCACTTTTAGAAACGCCGATTGGGTGGAGACGGTGGGTATTGCCGTGTCCATTCTTTTGGCGACCTTTATTTCCACTATGTCGGAATACGGCGCGGGAACGGCGTTTGAGCGGTTAGAGAGCGCATACGGCAGACAAAAATGCCGAGTTTTGCGCTCGGGCGGGGTCTGTGAGATAGATATTGAGGACGTGGTAGTAGGCGACCTTGTGTATATCGGCGCGGGCGAGCAGATCCCTGCCGACGGTAGGCTTATAGACGGCGATATTGCCTGCGATCAGTCGGCTATGACGGGAGAGAGCCGCGAGGTCTACAAAAGAGCTTTTCGCGATGGCGAGCGGTTGGAAAACACCCCCGAATCGCCCTCGTATTGTCTGCGAGGTTGTACCGTCCTTTCAGGCGAGGGCTTGATGCGTGTCGAGAGCGTGGGCGATTGCACCTTTATCGGTGGCATTTCCCGCGAAATACAGACCGACACCCGTGAAAGTCCTTTGAAGATAAGGCTCTCAAAGCTTGCGGGGCAGATAAGCACGGTTGGTTATATTGCCGCGATCTTGGTGGCGCTGGTATATCTTTTTAACGTTTTTGCCGTTGACAGCGCATTTGATCTTGACATTGTAAAATATAAGCTGACCGATCTGCAATTTCTACTTTCACACCTCCTTCACGCCCTGACATTGGGGCTTACCGTCGTGGTGGTCGCCGTCCCCGAGGGGCTTCCGATGATGATCGCGGTGGTCTTGTCCTCAAATGTCAAAAGAATGGTCAGAGATCAGGTCTTGGTACGCAAGCCTGTCGGACTTGAATCTGCGGGGAGCATGAATATTCTTTTCACCGATAAGACGGGAACCTTGACCGAGGGCAGGATGAGCGTCGGTCAGATATACCTTGGCGACGGCGAGAGCTTTGACGGTGTTTCGTCACTCTCAAAAACGGCGGTTTTCGGAAACTATCTGCTTTCTGCCCTCGGCAATACCACATCAAAGCTTTCGGGCAACAAGCGCGCCGTAGGCGGAAATTCCACCGATAAAGCCATCCTTGAGTCGGTCATCGGAAAAGAAAAGGGAGCGCAGAGCTTTTCCGTGGTGAAAAATCTGCCCTTTGACAGTGAAAAGAAGTTTTCCGCCGCACTTCTGTCGGTCAGAGACAAAAGGCGTTTGTTTATCAAGGGCGCGCCCGAAAAGCTTCTGCCCGAGGTCAGAAATTATCTTGACCGCGACGGAGGCGTAAGAGCTTTTTCGCCCGCAAGCATCGAAAATATATGTAAGACCTTGACAGGCAAGGGAAAAAGAGTGCTGCTTATAGCCGAATCTGCTGACGGATTTATCAATTCAAGGCTTGCCGACGGAGATTTCGGCTCGCTTACGATGATCTGCCTTATCACACTTGAGGATAAGATCAGAAAGACCGCCTCGGACTCGGTAAAGAGATTGCGCGGCGCAGGCATACAGGTTGTGATGATAACGGGAGACAACAAGGAGACTGCGCGTCATATCGCGGCAGGATGCGGAATACTTGGCGGCGGCGTTGATACCGTTCTGACGGGCGGGGAGCTTTCCAGACTTTCGGATTCACAGTTAAAGGAGATATTGCCCCGTCTTGGAGTTGTTGCCCGAGCGCTGCCTGCCGACAAGAGCAGACTTGTCCGTATTTCGCAGGAGCTTGACTTGGTGGTGGGAATGACGGGAGACGGAGTCAACGATGCCCCCGCCTTAAAGCGCGCCGACGTAGGCTTCTCCATGGGGGGCGGCACACAGGTAGCGAAGGAGGCGGGGGATATAATCATCCTCGACAACGACCTTTCAAGCATCGCTGCGGCAGTGCTTTACGGCAGAAATATCTTTAAGAGTATAAGAAAATTCATTTCTCTCCAGCTTATGATGAATTTTTGCGCCGTGGGCGTTTCGATGATATGTCCGTTTCTCGGCTACGATGCCCCCGTGACCGTGGTGCAGATGCTCTGGATAAATATAATTATGGATACCTTAGGCGGTCTTGCCTTTGCGGGTGAGCCTGCCCTTGGATCCTGCATGGCAGAAAAGCCAAAGAGGCGTGACGAGCCGATTTTGAACGCCTATATGATCTATGAGATCCTATTCGGCGGCGGATTTACCGTGGCGTTGTGCATAGCCTTTTTGAAGATACCCGAAATAAGCTCGCGCTTCCGCTGGTCGGAGGACAATATTTACCTGTTGACCGCGTTCTTCGCGCTATTTATCTTTGCCTCGGTATTCAACTGCTTCTGTGCCAGAAGCGACAGACTGAGCCTGATTGCCAACATTACCAAAAACCGCGCATTTATCCTCATTATGGCGGCTATACTTATAATTCAGATAGTCTTTGTATACCTTGGCGGAGCGGTTCTGCGCACAGCGCCGCTGACGGCGAATGAGCTGTTTCTTACCTCGCTTTTGGCGCTGACCGTCTTTCCCGCAGATCTTTTGCGGAAGCTTCTTTGGAGACTTGTGGCAGGGAAAAGAGGGTATTGAGCCGTCAAATCGCTCTTTTTATCGCTCAGTACTTGACAAAGCCTTATAGTTTTGTTAAAATATATTATATATATTATAAAGCCCCCGAAAGAGGTATAAAATGACTAACAGAGAAAGATTTATCGAGATATACAGGGAAAAGATCAAGAGAGCAGGCTCTGAGAAGCTTTTGGAGTTCCTTTGCTCCGAGCAGAGTGACTTTTTCGAAGCTCCCGCGTCCACTCGCTTTCACGGCAACTACGAGGGCGGCTTGCTTGAACATTCCTTGAACGTATACGATTGCCTTTGCGATATTTTAAACCGTCCCCGCATCAAAGAGCAGTACGGAATTGAGTACAGCGAGGAAAGCATAGCTATCGCGGCTCTGCTTCACGATCTCTGCAAGGTCAATTTTTATAAGACCAGCTTCAGAAATCAGAAAAACCCCGAGGGAAGATGGGAGAGCGTGCCTTATTACACCATCGAGGACAATCTGCCCTACGGTCACGGTGAAAAAAGCGTGTATATCGTGTCGGGCTATATGAGACTTACTCGCGACGAGGCGTTTGCTATCCGTTATCACATGGGATTTTCGGCTACCGACGACCCGGGCAACGTGGGCAAGGCTATGGAGATGTTCCCCTTGGCGTTCTTTTTGAACTGCGCCGACACCGAAGCGGCGTACTTTGTCGAGGGTTCACACAAATAATTAACGACAAATGCCCGACATCTGTGAGCCTTCGGTGTCGGGCTTTCAAAATGGAGGACTTGTGATGAAATTAAATAATGAGCAAAAAAAGACGCTTGTAGAAAAAGCTCTTGAAGCGAGGGAGAATTCCTATGCCCCCCATTCGGGCTTTTGCGTTGGCGCGGCTTTGCTTACGTCAGACGGAGAGATTGTTTTGGGAGCCAACGTTGAAAACAGCTCGTACGGCGGAACGATATGCGCCGAAAGGTCGGCGTTTTGCGCGGCAGTGTCTTCGGGAAAGCGTGATTTTGCCGCTATTGCCATCGTTGGAGCGCCTAAAGGCAAGACCCCCTCGTCAATTTGTGCGCCTTGCGGTATTTGCCGTCAGTTTATGGCGGAGTTTTGCGGGGACGACCTTCCCGTTCTTTTGTACGACGGACAAGCAATCGTTGAGAAGACCTTGGGTGAGCTTTTGCCCGAAGCGTTCAGACTTTAAGTGAGGTAAAAATGGCAGAAAATAAAAAGACACCCGTTGGGAGCTGCGAGAGCTGTGAGTTTTACGACTACGACGAGGAGTGGGAGGAATACGTTTGCATGATCTCCCTTGACGAGGACGAAATGATAGATTTTCTCGGTCGAAACACGGGCAGATGTCCCTATTACCGTTATTACGACGAATACAAGAGCGTCAGAAAACAAAATTGATCCTAAAGGAAGAATAAAAATGGCAGGAATTAATAAAAAAATAGATTGGTTGAGAATGGTGCTGTGCGCGGTGGCGCTTTGCCTTGTCGTGGTAATGCTTTTCAGCTTTTACGAGAGCAAGGGGTTGGAGCTGATCTCCGATCTCTCTGCCGACGGCAAATCTCCTAACCTCGTATGGCTGGCGGAACACGCTTTTGCGGCAATTCCCGTATTTGTCTTGGTGCTTATATCGGGATTGTTCTTTCTTGAAAAGAGAAGATACGTCCCCGTTTACACTCAGGTGGAAAAGCTTGTGGCTTTTTCTACGGCGGCGCTGTTCACCTACGGAATAGTGCTTTTCTGCGTAATTGCCGCAAGTCCCGAGGCGATAGATCCCGAAACGGGAGAGAAGATAAAGACCCTTTGGGATAGGACAAACTCCTGGTTCTTTGCCCAGATATTGCCCTTTTTGATCGTAATATCCTATCACGTTATTCGAATCGGCACCGAAAGATCGGAGCTTTGCGTCCTGCCCTCCGAAGAAAGTGAGGATGATGACGCTGAAAAGGAAGCGGAGGAAGAAGATGATGAATAAGGGTCTGTTACAAACCGTTTTGTCGGCGGTGCTGGCGGCGCTGGTAATATTGGTATCGCTTGGCGGCTGCGTGGAAAGACCGTCGGAGGATCAGAGCGGCGATTGGAATGGCAAGGATGAGTTTGAGCCGTCTGACGGAATGGGAAAGGATACCGAGGCTCTTGCCGAAAGATACGAAGAATATAAGGAAAATGCGGGTCTTGCCTTCAAGCAGAATCAGCCTGCCGCAGGGTCTGATTTTACCGTTTCGGATTTTCAAGGCGGTGTTAAGATAGACGGCTACACGGGAAGCGATAACGTTATAGTCATTCCCGAAAGCATTGACGGCAAAGCTGTGGTCGCAATCGGAGCGAAGGCGTTTTCCTCGGCGGCGATCCGTGCGGTGTACGTTCCAGATAGCGTGACCTTTATAGAAAAGGGCGCGTTTGAGGGAGCGGACGCTATCACAACTCTGCGGCTTCCTTTTGTGGGAGACGGCAAGGAGGTGACCCATTTCGGTCATATTTTCGGCAGCGACGGATATTCCAACCACGCTGTAAAGGTTCCTACAAGCCTTGATATGGTCATTCTCGGCGAAGGTGTCACAGAAATTGACGGAAATGCCTTTGCGGGATGCAAAACGATCTCCGCGGTCGTGCTGCCCGTAAATATTGAAATGATCGGCGATTTTGCCTTCTATGAATGTAAGGATCTGGTTTACGTTTCCCGCAATACTGCGGTAAAAGAGATAGGCAGTTATGCGTTTGGATATTGTTCGTCGTTATATAAGGCGGAATTTGTGCTTGCGGAAAGCTTAGGGCTTGGCGCTCTTTACGAATGTAACTCGCTCAGATTCCTGTCTTTGCCCTTTGTGGGCGGTTCCGCAACGGAAAATAGATTTCTTGGATATATTTTCGGAGCGGAGAGCGCGGATTATAACGACGAGTTCGTGCCGCAAAGCCTTTTCAGCGTTTCGGTTTCCGCGCTTCAGTGTCGTGATATTCCCGACAGGGCTTTCTCGGGTTGCGCTTATATTTCCGAAGTGATTTTCGATACTGAGATCGAAAGCATCGGTATCCGCTCATTTTACGCTTGCCGTTCTTTGAAAAGCATAACCCTCCCCGATGCTGTGAAGACTATCGGCGACGACGCCTTTTTCGGTTGTGACAACCTTGAAGAGGTCGATCTCGGAGAGGGCGTTGAGAGTATCGGAATGCAGGCGTTTTACGGTTGCAGAAAGCTGAAAAACGTTGTGCTTCCCGAAAAGGTAGGCGAGATCAAGCCGTCCACCTTTGCGTTCTGTTCGTCACTGAAAACAGTTGAGCTTAATAACGTCAAGAAAGTGGGCAAGGATGCCTTCTATAAGTGCGTCTCCCTTACACCCGTTGACCTTACGGGTATTGAGGTCGCAGACGGCAACGATGCCCTCAAGCTGATAGAGAATGAATAATAAAAACGAGACCTTCCATGAGGAAAGGTCTCATTTTTTATTGAATACGCTCGGAAAGAGTTATCTTTTGGTCTGACAGATTAAATTCAAAGCATATCAAGGCATTTTCATTATCCTTGTCCCCCGAAATTATCGTCATATTCATAGCCGATAGGCAGAGCGGCGCGAGAGATAGGAGTGTTTTTGCGTTGAAGCGAATTATGGGGGCTGCCCAGAACGCGGTCACCTTTTCATCGTTCTCCGACATGTCTATCGATATTTCGGTTCGGGCGCTTTGCGCTATATATACGCAGTTGGTTATGAATAGTAGAAGCGCTTCGGTCTTTTTATCCGATTTGGTTTTTATATAAGGGTCGTCGTTAATAATGTAGGATAAATTTTCCATAATTTCGGACGGTTGCGATGGCTTGCGACAAAGCGTGGTGTAATCCGCCTCAAATAGGAGCCTGTATTCTTCTGTTTGCATAAATTTCCTCCAAAAAACAAAAAGGTGCGCAACCGAAGCTACGCACCGAAAAATGCATGCCTCATTGCTGCGACACAAATGAATTTTATATTACCTGCAGGACAAGCATACAAAACCGAGCATACATTTTTACCAATAGTAAAAATGTATGCTTGACCCGCATAAGGTAAAATATTCATTTGTGTCGCAGGTTCATTATATCACAAACCGATTATTTTGTAAAGTGCTTTTTCAAAAGTTTTTGGTAGGGTTGGGGGCATGGGGAAGGGACACCCTTTTTTCAAAAAGGTGTCCCTTCCCCCATATATCTTATTTCCTCAAATTTCTCATTGAATTGAGAATCGCAATAACCGCAACGCCTACGTCGGCAAAGACGGCG
Organism: Eubacteriales bacterium; assembly: GCA_045577415.1. GTDB lineage: Bacteria > Bacillota > Clostridia > Oscillospirales > CAG-272 > SVTX01. The sequence goes on along the minus strand of JAZNII010000056.1, from coordinate 6,074 downwards.
GCGTTAAGTCCCGCGATGCCAAGCGCGCCGAGGAGAAGCACCAAAGCCTTGACACCGAGTGCAAATGCTATATTTTGAATAACTATGCGGCGCGTTCTGCGAGAGAGCAGGATGGCGTCGCTTATTTTACAAAGATCGTCGTTCATAAGCACTATGTCGGCGGCTTCTATCGCGGCATCCGAGCCGAGAGCACCCATGGCGATGCCTACGTCGGCGCGAGCCAACACAGGTGCGTCGTTGATGCCGTCGCCCACAAATGCCACCTTGCCGTCTGCGGTTTTCAGCAATTCCTCAACCTCCAAAACCTTGTCTTGCGGAAGCAATTCTGCGCGGTATTCGTCGATGCCGAGGCTTTCCGCTACCGCTTGCGCTTCATTTTGACGGTCGCCCGTCAACATTACCGTACGCTTAACGCCCGCCCTGTGAAGTCTTTCGATTGCTTCTTTCGCTCCCGACTTCTGGCGGTCGGCGATGAGGATTCTGCCGAGATATTCGTTGCCTTGCGCCACGTAAACGCAGCTTCCGAGGTCGTCCGAATCATTCAGAGTGTCGGGCAAAGCGACGTTGTTCTCTTGCATCAATTTATGATTGCCCACAAGCAGTATTTTTTCGTCCGTGATCGCCCTGACCCCTCTGCCTGCCACTTCCTCAACGTCGCTCACAACAGGCTCGGAAACGCATTTTTGAGCCTCGTAGGCGCGTCTTATCGAAAGAGAAATGGGGTGGGTCGAGTATTTTTCAGCCGCGGCGGCGAGAGAAAGCAATTCCTCCGACGTTACCTGCTCCGAGGGTATAATTTTTGTGACCTCAAACACGCCCTCGGTCAGAGTTCCCGTCTTGTCAAATACCACCGTGTCGCAAGCGGAGAGGGCATCGAGATAGTTTGAACCCTTGATAAGTATTCCGCGTGTGGACGCAGAACCGATACCGCCAAAATAGGAGAGGGGAACCGAAATGACCAGCGCGCAGGGGCAACTTATGACAAGGAGGGTCATAGCGCGGTAGATCCAATCCTTCCAGACTGCAAAGTCGCCCATACCGAGAAAGAGCGGGGGAATGACGGCAAGAAGCGCCGCCGAGATCACCACGATAGGGGTGTAAACGCGGGCGAATTTGGTGATAAATTCTTCGCTTTTCGCCTTGTTTGCCGTACTGCTTTCCACAAGGGCAAGAATTTTTGAAACCGTCGATTCCTCAAAGGGCTTCGTTACCTTGATCTTTATAAATCCGCTTTCGTTGATGCAGCCGCTGAGTACAGTGTCGCCCTCGACCGCGTCGCGAGGGATAGACTCACCCGTCAAAGCGACGGTGTTGAGAGCGGTCTTACCTTCGATTATCACGCCGTCAAGTGGGATCTTGCCGCCCGCTTTGACGCAGATGATATCGCCGACCTTTATATCCTCGCAGGGCTTTTCAATAAGCTCGCCGTCATTCCCCTCAAGGAATGCCGTGTCGGCGCGGATAGAGAGCAGGGATTTTATCGACTTGCGGCTCCTTCCAACGGCGATATGCTCGAAAAGCTCGCCTACACTGTAAAAGAGCATTACGAATACCGCTTCGGCGTACTCGCCCGTGATAAACGCGCCGATCGTTGCTATTGACATCAGAAAATTCTCGTCGAAGATCTGACCGCGCGATATATTCCGCACAGCTCTCCACAGTATGCTGTATCCGATAAGTGCGTAGGGGATAAGAAACAAGAGCAGAGCTTGCAGGTCAAATTCTCCTACCGTCAGCACCTTTGGAATGAGAGAAAAATGCTCAACCGCCCATACGATCGCCAACAAAGCCGCCGATATAATTATGCGGAGCAGTTGTTTTTTGTCTTTTCGTCTCATATCAGTCGAGAATTATGCGGCAGTCGGGTTCGATCTTGCCTATCGCCTTCTGCGCTGCCTTAAGTACCTTGTCAAAATCCTTTTCGTCGGCTTCGATAGTCAATTTCTGGGACATGAAGCTGACGGTCGCCGAAGTGACACCCTCTATCTTGTTTATCGCCGCTTCCATTTTTGCCGCGCAGTTGGCGCAGTCAAGTTCTTCAAGCTCAAATACTTTTTTCATTTTAATTGACCTCTCTATGCTATAATTTTATTCTTCAATGTGTTCAACGCCCATGTTGATTATGGTCTTAATGTGGTCGTCATGCAGGGAATAGATCACCGATTTGCCCTGCTTTCGGTATTTAACAAGCCGCGAATTTTTCAGCACGCGAAGCTGATGAGATATGGCAGACATACTCATACCTAATTTTTCGGAGATGTCGCAAACGCACATCTCGCCCTCGAAAAGTAGATAGAGTATTTTTATGCGAGTGCTGTCGCCCATGACCGAGAAAAATTCGGCGAGATCGAAAAAATGCTCGTCGTCGGGGAGATTTATCTGATCTATTATTTCGTGGTGAGTCTCATGCTCGCAACAGACGGGCGCCGTTTCATGGTTATGCTCCATTATATGCTCCTTTACTTTAATAATTGAATGATTGTTCAACTGTTGTTATTATAGCATGATTTGAACTAAATGTCAATAGAAAACAAAAAAACGAGGCTGAAAATTTCAGCCTCGTTTAATTTTAAATTCAAATTAAAGAAGAAAATCAGGCATTTTCTGACCGATCTGTACCTTTTCGTACTTTTCGTCCTCTTTGTGACCGATAACTGCGGCAACGGTCTCGGGGGAGACGTTTGCCAAAACCGCAGTTTCAACTACGGGAGCTTCGGTAGGAGGAGTAAGGGTCTCTGTTACGACCTTTGCCGTGGGCGCGGTCTTTTTAGCCGCAGGCTTTTTGGTGGAAGCGATCTTCTTCTCGGTGGAAGCCGTGGCGGTCTTCTTTGCGGTGGAAGTTGACTTCTTCGCGGGTGCCTTTTTAGCGGGTGCCGCCGCGGTGGTGGCTACCAGCTCGGGCGCGATATTTTCTTCGTTTGTGGTCTTTGCCACTCTTTTTGTGATACTGTCCTTACCTATCGGCATATTTCATAACCTCCTGTGCCATTTCCATATATTCTTGAGCCGCGCGGCTTGTCTTTTTATAAGCCATAACCGGCTTGCTGTTATCCTGAGACCATTCGATGGTGCTGTCTATTCTGATTATTGACTCGAGAAGTCTTACGTTATCAAGGCTTGAGAGTGTTTCAACGGTCTGCTTGAAGTAATTCTTTCGCTCGCTTGCCTTTGTGATGGCGATACCGAGAATGTCGAGCGTGGGCGAGATCAGCTTGACCTGCTCGTAGAACTCAAACATATTTGCAAGTCCGAAAAGTCCCCAAGGCGATGCTTCAACGGGAATAATAAGAAAATCGGATGCGCACATAATGTTCATTACCCAGCAACCAAGTGTCGGGGGAGCGTCGATGAGAATGTAGTCATATTTTCCCGATTCCTTTATCTTCTTCAAGCCTTGACGGAGAATGTATTCTCTCTGCCACTTGGTGAAAAGCTGGAACTCGATTCCGCTCATAAGGGTAGAGGAAGGAATGAGGTCAAGACCTTCATATTCGGTGGGAATGACGAAATCGGTAAGATCCCTCTGCTCAACGATGCCCGTGTAGAGATTTTTGGGGCTTTTCGCCATCTCCAAGGACTGCTCGTCGTCGAAAAATTGCAGAGTGAGATTCATCTGCATATCGGCGTCGATAAGAAGCACCTTTTTGCCGAGGATGCTCATTGAGTAGCCTACGTTTGCGCAGGTTGTGGATTTTCCGCTTCCGCCCTTGTTGTTGGCGAAGCAGATGGTTTTGGTTTGAGCCATATTTTCCCCTTTCGCCGCAACGGCGGAGTAGATCGCAAAAATGATCCCCTCATCCACCGCAAGCGGTCCCCCTTCTCCGCTGGAGAAGGCTTAATCTTGATTCAAATAATCTATTATAGTATCAAGCCCCTCGCGGGTGTAGGAGCTGACGTAAAATATTTTTTCCTGTTTGAGTCCGCAGTTTTTGAGCCATCTTTCGGCAAGCGGAACGTTTGCGTCTTCCTTGTCGATGCCCGAAATAATGCCGATCACATCGCGGTTGACGTGATGGACACAGTTGGGCGGGAATACGCAGAAGGGCTCGTTTGCGCTGACTACGAGACCGATAACGTCCGCCTCATAGGAATAGACCGCCAAAGCCGCCGCCAGCGTGTGAACCTCGGTGTACTCACCGGGCGTGTCGATGATGGTGTCCATGTAATTGATGTACTGCGTTTTGCAATAATGGAGTTGTTCACCCTTCAAGGCTTGGGTCAAGGTTGTCTTTCCAGCGGCAACTCTGCCCATAAGTATTAGCTTTTTCATTAGGTTCTGGTCATTTCGCAAACCGAGAACTTGAGAACGTTTCTGAAATACTCGGTGATAGCGGAGAAGGAAGCCTCAACCTCGGCAACCTTGCCTGTGATAATAAGAGTTCCCGAGAAACGGTCTACAAATCCGAGATCGGCGCCCGATGATTTGAGGGCGATGTCGGCGGTAATGACCGCGGTCTCCGCGGGGCTGACGGTGAGGACACCGATAGCCGCATGCTCGTAGTCGAGTCTGGGGTCAAGACCCAATTTCTGATAAAGCGTCGGTTCGGGATTTGCGATAATGTGAGCAAGAGTTATCTGGCGACCGGGTACCAGCTCCTGCACTATTCGCATTTTATCTTGATATTCAAATTTTTCTAACATAAGGTTATCCTCCGATCTGCACTTGCAGTTTGGTAGATGCGTTTTGCGCCGCTTGAAGCAGCATATTCATGTGGTGGGCGGTGGGCGGTGTGATGCCGTCCATCATATAGGTGCGACCGAGACCTGTGTACTTGTCCTGACCGAGTCTGTGATAGGGAAGCAGGTGCATTTCGGTCACATTTGGCAGAGAATCGGCAAATCTTGCGATCGCCGCGATCTCCGAGGGTGTGTCGTTAAATGTCGGTACTACGGGAACACGGATTATCAGGTGACGCGCGTTTTCCGCGATATATTTAGCGTTTTCGAGAATTAGCTCGTTGGGACGAGATGTAAATTCCAGGTGCTTTACGCTGTCCATGTGCTTGATGTCCATCAAAAAGTGGTCAACATGAGGCAGAAGTCTCATTACCACCTCTCGGTCGGCAAAAGCCGTAGTCTCTATGGCGGTTGAGAATCCGTAATCGTGAGTTGCGCGCAAAAGAGCCTCCGCAAACTCAGGCTGAGCCATACATTCGCCGCCCGAAAGGGTCAAACCACCGCCACTTCTGGTGTAATAGATGCGGTCTCCGACGATCTCGTCCATAACCTCTCCGACCGTGACGTCGCGTCCCATTATTTCGGTTTTTCCCGCGCGGGTCATTTCCTGTATCTTGTATTCTTGGGATTCGGGGTTGCAGCACCATCTGCAACGCAAGTAGCATCCCTTGAGGAATACTATGGTTCTGATTCCGGGACCGTCGTGCAACGAATATCTTTGAATGTCAAAGATGCGTCCCGTCTGTTCGTATATGTTTTTTGCCACGTCGGTCTCCTTTCGTTTTATTTGCCTTCGGCGACTTAAAACCTTTTTGGGAAAAAGGTTTTAAGAATTCCAAAAACTTCAAATAAGGCGAGTAATAATTTCTACAATTATATTTTCACTACACCATTTAGTTAAATAAAATGTCTGTAACCATTACTGTCCTTATTCAAGGTTTTTGGGAGGTGCGGAACCCTTTTTCCTTAAAAAGGGTTCCGCGTTCGCCTCTCAATTAAATATTACCCTGCTCGGTACGGTTGATGATGTCGTCCTGGAGCGAGCGGGAGAGGGTAGTAAAGAGTGCGCTGTATCCTGCAACTCTAACTACGAGTGTCTTATATTTTTCGGGGTTCTTCTGCGCGTCGATAAGAGTTTCTCTGGAAACTACATTATACTGAACGTGCATACCCTTCTGATCAAAGTATCCGCGGAGATAAGCCACGAACTTTTCAAGGCTTGCCATGCTGGAGAGCGCGGAGGGATGGAACTTCTGGTTAAAGAGCGTACCGTTAGAAGCCACAGCGTGGTCAAGACGAGCAACCGAGTTAGCGGTAGCGGTCGGACCCTTGACGTCTCTGCCCGATGCGGGGCCTACGCCGTCTGCGATAGGAGTGTAAGCAAGTCTGCCGTCGGG
>JAZNII010000055.1:0-8862 GCA_045577415.1 Eubacteriales bacterium | reverse complement strand
TTTTCGGGGAACACGCAAGCAATACAACAGACGAATCTTGCGCTCCTGTCGTCTTTATCTTCAAGGTTTTTGAGGAGCAGATCGTTATTTGCCTCGTCGTCACCGTGGTCTCCCGCATATCTCGCGGAATAGACACCCGGCGCGCCGTCAAGCGCGTCTACTTCAAGCCCAGAGTCGTCGCCAACGCCGATATATCCCGACGTCGCTGCCACTCTTGCCTTGATGAGCGCATTTTCTTCAAAGGTTACGCCGTCCTCCTCTATTTCACCGTGAATACCTACGTCGTCAAGAGAAATTATCTCAATGCCGTCGATATACTGTGACAGAAGCGTCTGAAGCTCACCTATCTTCTTTTTATTTCTCGATGCTAATACTATTTTCATATTTTTATTCAAACAATGCGTCTACGAACTGCTTTGCGTCAAACTCCTGCATATCGTCTATCTTCTCGCCAACTCCGATGAATTTAACGGGAATTCCAAGCTCACGCTTGATCGATATTACGATACCGCCCTTTGCGGTACCGTCCAGCTTATTGAGGGTAATACCCGTGATATTAGCCGCCTTGCTGAATTCCTTTGCCTGAATAACGGCATTCTGTCCCGTCGTCGCGTCGAGAACGAGAAGATTTTCTCTTGACGCGTCGGGCAGCTCGCGGTCGATAACACGATTGATCTTTGCAAGCTCGTTCATGAGGTTTGCTTTATTGTGAAGTCTGCCCGCCGTGTCGATTATCAGCACGTCGGCTTCCTTTTTCTTCGCGTAATTGATAGCGTCAAAGACCACAGCCGCAGGGTCACTTCCCTCGCTCTGCTTGACGATATCTACCTTCGCTCTCTGACACCAGACCTCAAGCTGGTCGATAGCCGCCGCTCTGAATGTGTCAGCCGCCGCCACAACCACCTTTTTCCCCGACAGACGAAGTCTCTTGGATATTTTACCGATAGACGTGGTCTTGCCCGCGCCGTTAACTCCGATAACGAGAATTACCGAGGGGGTAGTCTCAAGAATTAAGGACTGATGCTCACCGATCATGTCGCCCAAAATCTCCTTGAGGGTGTCAAGCACCTGATCCTTTTCCTTAAGTCTGCCGTCCTTAATTCGGTCGCGAAGCTCCTCGATGATCTCCTCGGTAGCTCCAACGCCGACATCTGCCATGATCAGCAGTTCTTCAAGCTCCTCAAGGAGATCCTCGTCAACCTTGACGAAGTTCTTGAGCAGCTCGTTGACCGAGCCGAAAAGCGCGTTTTTGGTCTTTGTCAGACCCTTTTTCAGCTTTTCCCAGAAGGAAAGCTTTTCGCCCTCCTCTTCTTCGGCTTCTTCTGCGACAGGAGAGATATTCTCTGCCTCCTGCTCCTGCTTAAACACGGCAAAATCCGAAAATTCGCCGTCGATCTCAAGAGCGTCGGAGTCGTTTATCTCCTCGGCGTTCTCTGCTTCAAATCTTTCAGCCGCCGCGATCTCCTCCTCTGTCAGCTCATCGTAATCAGCGCTTTCCTCGACTTCGTTTACTATCTCATTCGAAGCCTGCTTTTCTTCGTTGTTTTTATTCTTTTTGCCAAAAAGCTTACTCAAAAATGCCATTCCATTCACCATCCTTCTGCTTCTCGATGTCCTTGACGTCGAGAGTAAGTATCTTAGAAATACCATGCTCGGGCATTGTTACGCCGTAAAGTCTGGTAGCCGCCGCCATAGTTCCTCTGCGGTGTGTGATCATTATAAACTGCGTACCGTCGGAGTAGCGCTTGATGTACTGCGCAAGTCTCTCGACATTTACCTCGTCAAGCGCCGCCTCTATCTCGTCAAGGATACAGAAGGGCGTGGGGTTGACCTGAAGCGTCGCAAAGAAGAGCGCGACACCTATAAACGCCTGCTCGCCGCCCGACAGCTGCATCAAGTTCTTGATTATCTTTCCGGGAGGCGCCGCCTTAATTTCAATTCCGCTTTCAAGCACATTTTCGGGGTCGGTGAGATAAATTTCCGCCGATCCGCCGCCGAAAAGCTCGGAAAAGGTCTTGCCGAAGTTTTCGTTGATCTTGTCAAATGCGGTAACAAATGCGGTCTTCATCTCCTTTTCAAGCTTGACAATAATATCGGTCAACTCGTTACGGGCTTTTTCAAGATCCTTTATCTGCTCGCTCATATAGTCGTAGCGCTCCTTGACCTCCTTGTACTTGTTAACCGCGTCAAGGTCAACATGACCGATATATCTGAGCTTATTCTGACATTCGATCTGTGTTTTAGCGTATTCCGCTCGGTTCTCCGCGGTTACGGGAGGATACCCCAATGCCACCGCGTCGGCGCGGGTCAGCTCGTAGTCATCCCAGAGCTTGCCCGATACCTTGTCGTATTTCTCGCGAAGTCCCTCCAACTTTGATTCATTCGTGGTATGAACACGGAAGATAAGCTCCTTTTCCGCCATCTTGTCGCGCATCATGGTGTTGATCTCGTTCAGCTTCTTTTCAAACTCCATGTTGCCTTCCTCGATCTCGCTTCGCTTTGCGTTAAGGAGATCAAGCTCTCTCTGACACTCGGTGTATCTCTTTCTGTTCTCGCTCTGAGCTACTGTCAGACTGTCTATCTGGGCGCGATAGCTTGCTATTCTATCGTTTGCCGCCTTAATATCCTCGCCGCAGACACGAATTCTTTCGACGGACACGTCGAGAAGCGCCTTGGCGGTCTCGATATCCTTTTGTATCTCGCTCAAACGAATGACGGTTGCGGTCTTTTCGTCTTCAAGGGATTTCAGTCGGTCCTCGGCATCCACCTTCTCGTCGTGCTTGGCAAGACGCACCGCGGTGAATTCCTCAACTCGCTTGTTCTGCGACTCCTCCTCGGCTTTCAGCGCCGCAAGATCGTCCTCGTAGCGCTCGCTCATTCTGACTATCTGCTGATAGTCCTCGTTGAGCTTGTCGAGCAGAGCCTTGTTGGATTCGTACTGACCTGCGATCTTTTCAAGTCCCTGAAGCTCGGTGTTTTTGAGAATATTAAGAATATCCTTTCGGTCGGAAAGATCGGTGCGACGGTCGGTTACGTCCTCTATACGCTCTTTAAGCTCTGCGACCTCACCCTGAAGCTTCTTGAGCTTGACTTCAAGCTCCTCTGACTCGCTCTGAAGTCTCTTTACCTCGTCGGCACGGGACAGAATTCCTCCGCCCTGCTTGACCGAACCGCCCGTAAAGGAACCGCCCGCATTTATCTGCTGACCGTCAAGAGTGACTACTCTGACCTTATAATTAAGTCTTTTCGCCATCGCCGTGGCGTTGTCGATATTGTCAAAAACAAGAGTTCTGCCAAGGAGCGAGCTTATGACGCTTCTGAATTTTTCATCGCTTCCGCAAAGCTCGTCGGCGCGTCCGATATAGCCCGAAAATCCTCTTGCGTCGCGCATTTCGGGAGTTTCGGTCTGCGCTCTCATAGAGGTTATCGGGAAGAACGTAGCTCTACCAGCCTCGGCGCGTTTGAGGGCAAACATAGCCGCCTTTGCGGTCTCCTCATCCTCAACCACGATATTCTGAAGATTCATTCCGAGAGCGGTCTCAACGGCAACAACGTACCCTGAATCAACGCTTATTACCTTGGAAAGAGGGCCGTATATCTTGCCGCAGGGCGCTCCGTGACGGTCGGCTATCTTACCTGCCGCGTAGCTGTTCATTACGAAGCGGACACTGTTATTATACCCCTCAAACTGCTCCTCCATCGCCTTGATGGTCTTAATTCTGTGCTGGACAGATTCAAGGCGGAGCTTTTTGTTGTTCAGCTCCTCGTATTTCTCACCGAGGTCGGAATTAAGCTTTGTCAGCTCATTATCTATCTCGGCGGTCTCGGAATCTATCTCGGAGATAGACTCGCTATACTCGTCAACCGTCTTTTGCTTTGCCTGCAAGGACTTTTCAAGCTTCGCCGCCTCCTCGCCATATCTCTCAATATCCGAAAGAATGTCGGCGTTTCGGTCGCTTCCGCTCTCGCGTGAGTTTTCAAGGACCGAAATTCTGACCTTGATATCGACCGCCGCTTCCTCAGCGTTCTTAATGTCGGCAAACGCTATGTCGATGTCCTTGTTCAGCTTGTCTATATTGCACTTTTCGTCGAAGATAGAATCCTCGATCTGATCAAGCTTACCGTTTGTATCGTCAAGAGTTTTTTCAAGCTCGGCTATCTTATCGCCCTGCGCCTTTTCCTTTATCTTTTCCTCGGCAAGACTTCTCTCGGCAGAGCCAAGTGACTGCTTTGCGTTCTCGATCATCTCGTCGGTGTGACGTATATTGGTCTCGTTTACTCTGAACTCGCTGTCCAGCTTGAAGATCTCACTTGTCTGCTCCTTGATGAGGTTGAGTATCTGCGACTGCGCGATCTTACCGTTTTGAGACGCCTCGTAGAGCTTTGCGTTGCGTGCGTCGAGAGACTGCATCGAGTCCTCGGCGTTTTTGAGGTCAAATTCCGAGCGACGAAGCGCCTCCTCAGCGGCGGCGATGTCGGTGCGGTACTTTTCGGTGTCAAAGAGCCAAAGGCTTACGTCAACCTTTTTCTTGACCTCAAGCAGCTCGATAGCCTTCTTCGCCTTCTCGCTTTCCTTTTCAAGAGGACCGACCTGAGACGCAACCTCGGTGAATATGTCGTTGATACGAAGCATATTGTCCTCGGTCTGCTTCAGCTTTCGCTCCGCCTCGCTCTTTTTGTGTCTGAATTTTGCAATTCCCGACGCGTCCTCAAAGATGTCACGTCTGTCCTCGCTCTTTCTCGACACCATATCTGCAATTCTACCCTGACCGATTATCGAATAACCGTCACGTCCGATACCTGTGTTGAGGAAAAGCTCGTAAATGTCACGCAGTCTTACCGCGCGACGATTTATGTAATATTCGCTCTCGCCCGCGCGAAAATAACGGCGAGTGACCGTTACCTCGTCGTAGGGACAATCAAGGCGCGTGGGACCCACCGTGTTGTCAAAGGTGACCGATACCTCGGCATATCCCATAGGCTTACGGCTATCGGCACCACCGAAGATAACATCCTCCATCTTGGTGCCTCGGAGTGTCTTGGACGAGATCTCACCCAATACCCAGCGCATAGCGTCAGCGATATTCGATTTTCCGCTTCCGTTAGGGCCGACTATGACGGTAACGCCTGTTCCTGTCTCCTCACCCGACGCGTCAAAGACCAGCTTGGTCTTGTCGGGGAAGGACTTGAAGCCCTGCAATTCTATTGACTTAAGATACAATGCTATACCTCCGTCTTTTCTTCGTTCTCGCAAAGAATAAGACCCTTCGCAAGCTCGTTTTCTTTTATTTTTAACTCTTTGAGTTTAAATTCTTCGATAATTCTATTTCTGTTTTTGCCTCTTTGACCTATGGCGCGAGAAAGAAATCCAAGAGGGACTTCTACTGAGATACTCTTGCCCTCAACTCTGATTTTAAAATCAAGATCTCTTATTTTCTCTCGCAATTTGTCGTAATACAGCTCGCCGAGGACAAGCTCGCCGAGAGCCGGATGATTTGCCCCCCCTTTGACCTTTTCAAGGTCTCCGAGATTGTCACTGGCGCAAAGCCCGATCCTTATGCACTCAACCCCTTGAGAATTGAATATTTTCAAGACCTCCTTGGAGCGGTATATCGCGTCATCAAGCTCGAGCATCTTATATTCTCCGCTCTCCGCCATCTTGGCAAGCTCTGTGTCGTAAAATGTCACCGTCGGGTATATTCTCGCCCCGTCAGCACCCATTTCGCATATTTTTTGCGCCGTTATAAGCTCTTTTTCAATATCCGACTCGGGCAGACCTATCATCATCTGTCCAATAAGAGCATACCCAGCGTCCTTTATCATTTTGCAGGCGTCCTCTGCTCTCTTTGCATCGTGACCTCGTTTCGAACGAATCAAAACCCCGTCGTCCATGCTTTGAAGTCCAAGCTCCACAGTCTTGACGGGGTAACGGGAGAGGATCTCCATTATCTCGCCGTTTATGTAGTCGGGACGCGTTGACATTCTGATGCCCGTGACACTTGCTCTGCCCTCTCTTGGATTGTTGACGTAATTCTTTGCCACGTCAAGCAGATATATCATAAGCTCGCGGTCGATGCCCGTAAACGAGCCGCCGAAATAGGCAATTTCGACCTCACTTTCGGGCGGGATAGTGGCAAGAGCCGCCTCTATCTCATCAACTACCGACTCGCGACAAAAGCTCTGCTTGCCCGAGATCGAGCGTTGATTGCAAAAAACGCACATATTGGGGCATCCCAGATGCGGGATGAATATCGGAATATTTCTGTGCTTTACCGATCTATCGTTAATTCTGCATTCTGCATTCTGCATTTTGCATTAATCCTCGCGTGGGATGACGCTGAAAAGCTCAAGCGCCTCTCTTGCGGCGTTCTGCTCCGCCTCCCGCTTGCTTCTTCCCTGACCTCTGCCGATCACGTTGGAGTTAAGTCTCGCCTCAACCTTAAAGGATTTCATGTGGTCGGGACCGCTCTGCTCTACCACCGCGTATTCAAGGAAATCGCCCTCCGCCTGCTGAACGAACTGCTGAAGCAGGCTTTTGGGGTCTCCCGAAAATCCCTTGCTCTTGCCGATGCTCTCGATCTCCTTTGCGATAAAGGGGAGCAGGAATTTTTCAACCGTTTCCATGCCCTTCTCGCCTGCGTCAAGATAGATCGCCGCAAGCAGCGCCTCAAAGGCGTCGGCAAGAATACTCTTGCGACCCCTTCCGTTGTTCTTTTCCTCGCCTATGCCAAGAAGAAGATAATTGCCAAGACAAATGGTGTTGGCGTATCCCGAAAGCGCTCTCTCGCAGACCACCTCTGCTCTCATTCTCGTAAGCTCCCCCTCGGGGCAGTCCGAAAATTTTGAATAGAGATATTTGCTGGTTATGATAGACAGAACACTGTCTCCCAGAAATTCAAGTCTTTCGTTGCAATACATATGATGATTTTTCAGTCCCGACTCGTTTGAATGAGACGAGTGCGTAAGCGCGCGCGTAAGCAGTCCGCTATCCCTGAAATTATAGCCTATTGCCGCTTCAAGGGCGCGGTTTGCGTTTTGACCGTTTACCGTCATATTGATCTCCATTTCTCCGTTCAAATTCTGTAAATTACTTATTCTTCCGCGCCTTTTTCCTCGGCAAGCTTTTGCGCGGCGGCTCTTTCCTCTGCCATTTTTTCCGCCTCTGCGGCAATTATATCCACAACTCCGCTATTGACGCAATTTATCGCCTGACGAATAGCGTTTGAGAATGCCTTTGCGTCAGAGGAGCCGTGCGCCTTAATGACCGTTCTCGTCAGACCGAGAATAGGCGCGCCGCCATGCTCCTTGGCATCAAATCTCTTTTTGAATGCGTTCAGCTTCTTTTTTATCAGCAGATATGCAAGGATGCCGCCAAGTCCGCCTCCAAACATAGCTTTAAGCTCGCCCGACATCAGCTTACCCATGCCCTCGATAGACTTGAGGGTCACGTTGCCGGTAAAACCGTCGGTAACGCAGACATCGCAACCGCCTAAAACCAGCTTGTTGCCCTCCACGTTTCCGATGAAATTGATAAGGGAGCTGTTTTTAAGCTTTGAGTACGCCGCCTGCTGAAGCTCCGTACCCTTATGCTCCTCCTCTCCGTTGTTGAGAAGTCCTACTCTCGGTTCTTCAACACCGTAAAGCGCTTTCATATATGCGTTACCCATAACGGCAAAGCCTACCATATAGTCCTCGTTAGGCTTTACGCTGGCACCCGAATCAAGAAGCATTACGGGATTGCTAAGTGGCAATATAGTGCCGAGCCCCGCTCTCTGTATTCCGGGAAGTCTTTTGACTATAAGCGACGAGCCGCTGAAAAGCGCTCCCGTATTACCCGCGCTGACGAATGCGTCGCCCTCGCCCTTGGCAAGAATCTGAAGTCCGAGACCCAGAGAAGAATTTTTCTTCTCTCTCATAACAGACTGCGGATCGTCCTCCATGGTAAGGACGATTTCGGTATGTCTTATCTCATACTTTGAAATATCAATATTATGTTCTGCGGCGAGCGCTTTGATGACGCTCTCGTCGCCCACCAGCGTAAAGTCAACACCCTTTGCAAAGTCCTGCTTTGCCGCGCTGTCAACGCCGAGAAGTATCTCCATAGGAGCTTTGTCGCCGCTCATTATATCAACAATTATCCGCATCTTCGCTCTCCTTCGCTCTCGTTTTATAGTTCTCCGCTCCAAGCCTTTCGCCAAACTCGGGAATGACCTCAAGCGCTCTCTTTGCGATGACCTCATATTTTGCCACCTTGCCGCCCTTGACTCGGTATTCGAGAGGCTCGACGATGCCAAAATTTGCATTCATTGGAACGAAATTGCCGCTGACGTTACCAGTGCTGATATATTGCGCCATAGCACCGAGCATCGTGGTCTTTGGAAAGATCACCTTTTCCTCGCCGAGAACTCTCATAGCGGCGTTGATTCCCGCAACGAAACCCGAGCCTGCCGACTCGATATATCCCTCAACTCCCGTCATTTGACCCGCGAAGAAGATATCAGGGTTTGCTCTCATAGAATAGTCGGCATCGAGATATTTGGGAGAATCGAGATAGGTGTTGCGGTGCATGATACCGTAACGCAGAAATTCCGCGTTTTCAAGACCGGGAATCATAGAAAATACCCTTTTCTGCTCAGGGAAGGTCAGATGCGTCTGGAAGCCTACCAGATTATACATAGTTCCCTCGGCATTCTCGCGTCGGAGCTGAACTACGGCAAAGGCTTCCTCGCCTGTTCTCTTATCAACGAGACCCACGGGCTTGAGCGGTCCGTAACAGAGAGTTTCATATCCTCTTTTCGCCATGACCTCCACCGGCATACAACCCTCGAACACCTTCAATTCCTTTTGCATCTCACGGTCAAA
>JAZNII010000054.1:0-1837 GCA_045577415.1 Eubacteriales bacterium | reverse complement strand
CTGCTTTCAAGCGTAGTATCTCTTCTGCATATTGTTCTATATGACGGTATGCTCTGGACATAAAAATCCCTCCTATGGTAGATATATCTATTCTACCATAGGAGGGTGTTTTTTTCAATTGTCCGTTTTTAACGGACTTGTTCATTTTTAGCAATTCTCACGCCTCGGAGAAATTGTCCTTACCGACTCCGCAGAGCAGGCACTCAAAATCCTCGGGGAGATCCTCAAAGCGCGTTCCGGGAGCGATTCCCTGCTCGGACAGACCCTTCTCCTCGTCGTATTCCCATCCGCAAATCTCACATACGTATTTTTTCATTTTTATTTTCTCCTTTTAATTTTTAATTAATTTTATTTATTTGGGATGCTTTCTCATCCCTTGTGAGCTTATTTTACCACATTTTTTCATAAAGTTCCGTGACTTTGTCACATTACTCTAAATCTTTTAAGCTTATATATTCCTCGGCAAAGTGAGCCGCGACCGCTCCGTCTCCTACGGCGGTCACAACCTGACGGAGTGCCTTGGTTCGCACGTCGCCTACTGCAAACACGCCGTCTATATTCGTCTTGGTGCTTTCGTCGGCGACGATATAGCCGCTCTCGTCAAGTTCAAGCTCCGAAAAAAGCTCGGTTGCGGGCTTTCTGCCGATACTGACGAAAAGTCCATCGAAATAAAGCTCGCTCTTTTCACCGTTTTCAAGATTTTCGACGATAGCGCCCGTCAGCCTGCCGTCCACTATATAGTCGGAAACTCTGCTGTTCCAGACAAACTCCACGTTCTCGGCGCGCATCAGCGGCTCGTGGTATATCTTCGTCGCCCTCAGCGTGTCTCTGCGGTGGATAAGGTAGACCTTTTTCGCCAGATGCGAGAGATAAAGCGCGTCGGATGCCGCCGTGTTGCCGCCACCGACCACCGCTACGGTTTTGTCTTTATAAAACCGTCCGTCGCAGTGGGCGCAATAGTGAAGTCCGCGACCGACAAGCTCGTTTTCCCCCGCAATTCCAAGCTCTCTTGGGTTAGCTCCCGTGGCAACAACTACGGTTTTGGCAAAGAATTCGCCAGAGGTGGTAACTACCCTCTTGGGATATTCGGCAAGCGCGACCTCGGTGACCTCGGCATACTCGGTCTTGGCGCCAAAGCGTTCCGCTCCCGCCTGCATCTTCATACCAAGTGTAAAGCCGTCGATGCCCTCGTCAAAGCCGGGGTAATTGTCGATCATATCTGTTATCGCCATCTGACCGCCCGCACTCATTTTTTCGATTATAAGCGTATCAAGTCCCGCTCTTGACGCGTACAGCGCCGCCGTATATCCCGCGGGACCGCCGCCGATTATTATCATATCATGTATTTTCATAAAGCTTAACCTGCCTTTTCGTTTTACACTTATATTATACCCAACAAAGCCGAATATTTCTGTGACTTTATCACATATCTCTTGACTTTTTGTATCGCAAGAGATATAATAAAGAAAAGAAAACAATGGAGCGCAAAAAAATGGATAGACAAGAGTTGCAATCGCTTTTTCAGGGCGCATTTCCCTTTTGGGACAGGATGAGCAACTACGACAAGGAGACCTTTTGCCGAAGCTCGCAGATAGTCTGCTTCAGAAAAGGCATGAACATACACGACGGCAACAACTGCACGGGTATCATTCTCGTGAGAACGGGAACTCTCAGGATGTATATGCTCTCCGAGGACGGCAAGGAAGTCACTCTCGCTCGCTATTTTCCGGGGGAGATGTGTATTCTAACCGCGTCCTGCGTACTGCATACCGTAACGGTGGATATTTTCGTTGACTCCGAGGACGAAAGTGACTGCGTCGTAGTAGGCGGTTGCGCC
>JAZNII010000053.1:0-1776 GCA_045577415.1 Eubacteriales bacterium | reverse complement strand
ATGATGTTCACGCCCGAGATCGGCAAAGAGGGAAGGCAAAGGCTTGAAAAAGCTCTCCTTTCTCTGCCGAAAAAGGCGACGGTCAACGAAAAAGCCCCCTCGGTGGGCGTTCCCAAAAGGGTAATGAGTGTAAGAGGTGCGACCCTGTCGCCGTCATGCGAGGTTGATGTCAAAGATGCCCTTGGTCGAGTTCTGGCGGTTGCAAACGTCTCTTGCCCACCTGCCATACCGATAGTGGTCTGCGGCGAGCGGATCGACGGGAGAGCGGTCGAGTGCTTTAAATATTACGGCATAGAAAAATGCCGCGTGGTTGAGTGAATTTTATGGATTTTAAATATTATTTTTTGGAGCAGTTAAAAAAGCACCCCTCAATGCAGCCGCAGGACGTAGTCAAGCTTTGCTATCAGGCGGCGTTTGGCGCGGAGCATCTGCTATCGGATATTTCGGCGGCAAAGCGCTATTTTGACGCCGAGTTTGATGCTACCGAACCGCGAGAGGGTCAGCTTTTCGAGTGCCTTTCCGACGATATTTGTCGGGTCGATCTCGGCGTTTGGAAAAACATCGGTATGCCGAGTGAGTGGCTTTTCAATATGTTCGCGGCGTCGGCAGGTGTGAAAAAAGACGCATCCTCGGACTTTGAAAAATATCTCATCTGCGCCGAGAAAGCCTTTGACGGTAAGGTCTGTTTCAGTATTGACGAGTGGCGAGGATTTTTGGCGGAATACCGAACGCACGGAGGGGGAGCGGTGCATCACAGCGACCTTTACCGTGAAAAAGAAAAGCCCGCTTACAGAATAGTTAACAGTAGGTTTTTGAGAATATTTAGACTTCTTGAGAAGTTGAATTATACATCCAAGGCGAGCGGAGTTCGCGTCATAGCTATCGACGGCAGGGCGGCATCGGGCAAGACTACGCTCTCGGAGATCTTACGCGCGGTACTCGGCGCGTCGGTCGTGAGAATGGATGACTTTTTCCTGCCTCCCTCCCTTCGCGCAGTTGACAGACTATCGGAGGCGGGTGGAAATATTCACTACGAGCGCTTTTGCGAGGAAGTGATACCGTTTGTTGGCAAAAAGGAAGGCTTTTCGTACGGTGTCTTCGATTGCGGCAGTATGTCTATATGCGGAGTTTGCTCGGTGGATGCGTCGGAGTGGAGAATAGTCGAGGGGTCTTACAGCCACCACCCAAAATTCGGTGACTATGCCGATTATAAGGTCTTTTGTACCGTGCCGCCCGAGGAGCAGATGAGACGTATAATTTCACGCAACGGCGAGAGAATGGCGGAACGCTTTAAGAAGGAATGGATCCCGATGGAGGAGAAGTATTTTGAAGCCTTTGACGTTTGCAGAAGGGCGGACGAAGAAATAAAGCTGTAAAAAAAACGGAGCAAGAGTGAACTTGATGGAGTTCATGTCAATGCTCCGTTTTTATTTATACCGCTTTGGCTTTTTTCTGTTGATAAAATAGCAGGGAATATATCTTTTGAAGATAAAATCAAAAACGCCCCCCGATTATTAAGAAAAATTAAGAATTTTACGTCGGTTTTTATGTTTTTTGTATAATAACCGCTTTTTGTGAGGATAATAAAATGTGAAAAAATGAAAAAAACGAGTTTTTTTGAATTTTTTTCAAAAAGCTCTTGACAAATAGGTTTCCTTTTGATATAATGTGTAGGTCGTCAAGACGCAAACCAAATATTGGGGCATCGCCAAGCGGTAAGGCATCAGACTCTGACTCTGACATTTCCGGGGTTCGAATCCCTGTGCCCCAGCCAAA
>JAZNII010000052.1:0-66127 GCA_045577415.1 Eubacteriales bacterium | reverse complement strand
TATCTGAAACCTCCAATAATGTTTTGTTTGGTCACTTAACATTTTATCAGATTTTCTTCAGATATGCTCTTCTTTTTTTTCTTTTTTTTACTTTTTATTTGCTATATCTGTTGGTTTCACCCCAACATTTATTATAGAACCTAAAAAACCGTTGAAGAACCGAGTTCTTCAACGGTTTTTTGATTTAAACGCTTGCGAATAGCGTTTTTTTGTGCTATAATCAAAATAAAGAGAAAATGAAAGGGCGGTGAGAGCTTTGAAAATAAATAAAAAGGTTGAAGAAATGACTCTTAAAGAAAAAATAGCCTTTTGCACGGGAAAGGATTTCTGGAACACGAAAAAGCTCCCCCGTCTTGGTATAGACAGCATAAAAATGTCCGACGGCCCCCACGGATTGCGTTGTCAGGGAGAGAATACCGATATGCTCGGTATCAACAAGTCTTTCCCCGCGACCTGCTTTCCCACCGCGGTGACCGCAGGTGCCAGTTGGAACCGAGAGCTTTACGCCGCCGAAGGCAGAGCCATAGGACTTGAAGCATCTGCCGTGGGCGTGTCGGTGGTGCTTGGACCGGGTTGTAATATTAAAAGAAATCCGCTTTGCGGAAGAAATTTTGAATATATATCCGAGGATCCGTTTCTGTCGGGATATATGGCGGCGGCATTTATAGAGGGAGTGCAAAGCGTTGAGGGTATCTCGGCTTGCGTCAAGCATTTTGCCGTCAACAGTCAGGAATACAAAAGACAGAGCAGTGACAGTCTCGTTGACGAGCGGACGCTCCGAGAAATATATCTTGCTCCCTTTGAGATAGCTGTCAAGGAGGGTAAGGCACACACTGTTATGTGTTCCTATAATAAAATAAACGGTGTGTACGCCTCGGATAACCGTTGGCTCCTTGGTGACGTTTTGCGTAAGGAATGGGGATTTCGTGGCGCGGTTATCACCGACTGGGGCGCATTGAATGATAGGATCAAGGCATTCGAGGCAGGCTGTGACCTGAATATGCCCGGTGGTTCAAAATATATGCACGGGGCGACCGAAAGAGCGGTAAAACGGGGCGAGCTTGACGAAAAATATATTGACGAAAGCGTTGCCCGTATCCTTGCATTGACCGAAAGAGGACAAAATATTAAAAGAGAACCCTTTGATGAGGAGTCTCATCACGCTCTTGCGCGCAAGATGGCAGAGCAGGGCGCGGTTCTGTTAAAAAACAAAGAAAATATCCTTCCGCTTAATGAACCCGATGCGGTGATTATAGGTCGCATGGCGGCAGATCCAAGGTATCAGGGAAGCGGAAGCAGCCATATCAATCCCACAAAGCTGACAAGCCTTGCCGAGGCTATGCCCAATTCTCTATATCTGCCTTGCGGCGACGAGCAGGGAAATATCAGCGAGAGTGAGATCGAAGCGGCGGTAGCGGCGGCAAAGAGTCATAGGATCGCGGTTGTTGCGGTCGGATTGCCGGAATTCTATGAGTCCGAAGCGTTTGACCGCCAGCATCTGCGCTTGCCAAAGGATCATAATCTCCTTGCGGAAAGAGTTGCCGAGGTAAACGAAAACACCGTTGTAGTCTTATTTGGCGGAGGAGCTATGGAGCTTCCTTGGGCGGATAAGGTCAAGGCGATACTATATATGGGACTTTCGGGTCAAGGCGGAGGAGAGGCGGCGGCAGATCTGCTGACGGGCAGAGCGTGTCCTTCGGGCAAGCTAACCGAGAGCTGGCCGATGGACTATGCCGACATCATCTCTGCCGATACCTTCGGACAGAAGAACCCCGAATACCGCGAGAGCGTGTTCGTGGGATACCGTTATTATTCTACGGCAAATGTCGCCGTCCGTTACCCCTTTGGATACGGTCTGTCATACACAAGCTTTGAGTACGGAGACGTGAAGATTGACGGCAGAAGGGTGTCGGTCACGGTCAAGAATGCAGGTGAGAGAAGTGGCGCAGAGGTAGTCCAACTTTATATCACACCGCCAAGAGACGGCATTTTCCGACCCCAACGCGAGCTTAAAGGCTTCGAGAGAATAGAGCTTGAGGCAGGCGAGAGCAGAACCGTCAGCTTTGCCCTTGACGACAGAAGCTTTGCCGTGTGGCAGGACGGTTGGAGAGTTCCGAGTGGCGTTTACGGAATAGAGATAGGCTCGTCAAGCGAGGACATCAGGGCAAGAGCGGAGATAGAGGTCTCGGGCGAGACGGTAGAAACTCCCGAAAGCTTGCGCGACACCGTATACGAGACCCTTTTGTGCAAACCGACCCGCGAGGACTGGGAAAAGCTTATGGGATGCTCCGTACCTGTTGAGAACGCAAAGCGAAAGGGAGATTATGACCTTAGCAGTACGATCTGCGAGATGAAGGACGGTTCGATTATTATGAAGCTCGTTTATAAAGCGGTGGAGTTGTTTTTATTTGCTCAGTATGGAGGCAAAAAAGCAAGGATCGATCCCACGTACCGAATGATGCTTATCAGCGTTACCGACAATCCCATACGCTCCTTGGAAATATGCAGCGGTGGAGCTTTGAACGGTTTTTTGTCACGGCTGATAGTCAAACTTGCAAATCTGATATGAAAAAGCACCCGACTCCGCATTATTTGCAGAGTCGGATGTTTTTTTTGCTTTTTGAAACAAAAATTACTTTTTCAGTGCGGAAATAAGACCAAGCACGCCGTTGATTACGAGAAGTATGCCAGCAACGATAACGATTATCTCAAGAGCGTTACCAAAAGCAAGCACGATACCTACTACTATGGTAAGTATTGCGAACAGAATGCTTAAAAAGTTCTTTTTGCGTCTCTTAAGCGCGTCGATAAGAGCGATAACACCCTTGATAGCAACAAGAATACCGAGAACCAAAAGCACTAACCATACAAGCGTCCAGCCCAGAACCAAAATAACGATACCGATGATAAGGCTTATAGCGCCGCCAAACCAATTTTTCTTAACTAATTCGAGAATACCCGAAATTATAAAGAAGATGCCCGCAATAGTCATAGCCCAGCTAAGTGCCTCGCCGGGGAAAGCTATCAAAAGCACACCGAGGATGATGTAGAGTATTGAAGAGAAGAGGTTGGTATCAAAAAATTTTTTCTTTGCCATAATACTGATCTCCTTTCATAAGATTACCTTTAATAATATCATACCATAATAGCTTAAAAATGTCAATCTTTTTTTTAGGGGAAAACAGTTTTTGCCAAAATACGTCGGTGTTTTTTAAAGACGATTGCGGAGCATAACGCTAAAATAAAAACCTCAAAAAATAAAGAAAAATTATAGTAAAGATTTTTGAAGAATTTTCAAAAAAGGTATTGACAAAGCGATTTGATTGTGGTATAATGTTCAAGTCGTCAAGAGACGACAAGAAAAAATAGGTTTCTGGGTGTGGCGCAGCTGGTAGCGCGCTACCTTGGGGTGGTAGAGGCCGCAAGTTCAAGTCTTGTCACTCAGACCAGAAAAAGACGAACAAACATCAGTTTGTTCGGCTTTTTCTATTCTCATCGATAGCCTTTGAAGTTGTGATCCGATAACTCCCCGCGCCGAAAGGCGCAGGGTGGTAGGGCGAACAAGCAAAAAGGCTCCGGTGGAGCGTTTTTGCACTGCAAGATCGCCCAAAGCAAGGAGCCGTGCAAGCGAGTGTATCGAGCGATGCATCGGCGACTATGCGACGGCGGCGGGGCAACGCAAGTTCACACCAATAAGATTTATTTGGAATAGTAATTGGTAAGTTACTGTTAGAGCGACACTCAATTAACAAAAAGTTTACAAATGTTTTTATCAATCGCTTGACAAAGTATATAATTTATGGTATAATTCTTTCTCGGTACGGTCTGTGATGCCCACGGCCGTCTCTCTACCGCGCAAAAAGACACAGCGCGGTCGATATAAAGTCCATAGGGAGGTAATAAAACATGGAAAACATCATCAATTCTTATGAAACTCTGTTCATCACCGATCTTTCTAACGGTGAGGAGGCTACAAAGGCTACTGTAAACAAGTTCACAGGTTTGATCGGTTCCAACGGTGAGATCGTTGAGGTCGCAGAGTGGGGCAAGCGCCGTCTTGCATATCCCATCAACGATATGAACGAGGGCTACTACACCGTTGTAACTCACAAGTCCCCTGCATCTTTCCTCGCAGAGCTTGACCGTCTTTTCAATATCGACGAGTCCATCATGCGTTCCATGACAGTTAAGCTTGATTTCGAGCCTGTTGCAACTGTCAAGGAAGAGGTCGTTGCAGAAGAAGTTGTTGCTGAAGCAGTTGTTGCAGAAGAAGTTGCAGCTACCGAAGCAGACGCTGAATAATCCAAACTGAAAGGGAAGGACTATTATGGCAAATTTTAATTTTAACAAGGTCATTCTCGGCGGAAGACTTACCGCGGATCCCGAGCTTAAGACTACACAGAGTGGCATCGCTGTCGTATCCTTTAGCGTTGCGGTCAACCGCAGATACACCAAGAACTCCGCTCAGCAGAGTGAAACAGACTTTTTCAACGTAACTGCTTGGAGACAGACCGCTGAGTTCGTTTCCCGTTACTTTAGAAAAGGATCGTCCATCTGCGTAGTTGGTACTATCCAGAACAGCACATGGACCGATCAACAGGGCGCAAAGCATTACAGAACCGACATCGTTGCTGATGAGGTTATGTTTGTTGACAGTCGCTCTGAGTCCGGAAACTCCTTTGGTGGAGACGATTCCGACGCTTTCGGTGGTTCCACACCCTCTTTCTCCACACCTGCGGGAGCTGCTCCCAAGTTTGAGGAGATCAAGACCGACGACGATCTTCCTTTCTGAGTCGCCGTCAACTAAAATTTTAAATTGGAGGATTTCATAAGATGACTGAGAATACTCGTCCTGCACGCCCTGCTATGCGTGCAAAGAGAAAAAAGGTATGTATCTTCTGCGCTGATAAGGTTGCTTACATCGATTACAAGGATGCTGGCAAGCTCCGCAAGTTCATCAGCGAGCGCGGCAAAATTCTTCCCAGAAGAATTTCCGGTACCTGCGCAGTACACCAGAGAGAGCTGAACACCGCTATTAAGCGCGCGCGTCAGGTTGCTCTTCTGCCTTACATTACTGATTAATTTAGTAACATTTAACCCGCCGACAGAAGGTCGGCGGTTTTTTATTGACACCGCACCTTTTTTGTAGTATAATTTACTTGTTTTAGATTTCTAATAGGAGATCGGGATCAGGATATGGAATATTTACTTTTGCCTTTGGGTTGCGTTCTGGCATCCTTAAAGGTAACACTTCAATCAAAATTTTCGAAAAGCGGTAAACACACGCTCTCACAAAACGTTTTCTTTACCGCAATAATGTTTTCCGTCATTTCATTTATGTTCCTGCCCACGCTTTTTGACGGTGGAATATCGGCAACCACGGTATTTTACGCGGTATTGTTGGGCAGCTTTAGCCTGCTGTATCAGATATTCTACGTTATCGCGCTGTCCATGGGCAGAATGACGTTGACGGTTATAATCAACAATTTTGGAATGCTGATACCTATGCTGGTTTCGATATTCTTTTTAGGCGACGAGTTTACGCCGCTTATAGGAGTCGGAGCGGCTTTGGCTCTCGCGTGTCTTTGCTTGACAGTTGTAAACAAGTCAGAAAAAGGTAAGACGAGCAAGAACAGCGGCGAGAGCGTGATATGGCTTATACTGACTCTCTTGTTATTTTTATCAAACGGATTTGCATCGGTATTTCAAAAGCTTTACACTGTAAGAGCAGGCGGCGATTTCCAACCTTTTGAGTTCGTATGCATAGCATATATGATGGCGGCGGTAGAGGCTTTTGTGATATTTGGCATGCTTGCTCTCAAGGAGACGAAAAAGGGAATAACACTTGTATCAAAAAGCGCGGTGCTAATTGGTTGTGGAGTGGGTGCGACGCTTGGTGTTTTCCAATGTGTCCATACCTTCGCTATATCATTGATCCCAGGGTCTATATATTATCCTGCCTATAACTGCGGAACGTCGCTTGTGCTTGCCTTGATTGGCGCTGTTCTCTTTAAGGAAAGATTTACCGTCAGACAGTACGTAGGAATAGGCTTGGGTGTTGTTGCAATTCTTTTGTTGTGTATATAAAAATAAAAAATTGGCAAAAATATTGACAATAAGAAAAATTTATGCTATATTTTTTCTATAGAGAATAAATTCTCATAATGTTTAAACGGAGGAATTATATTATGGCAAACAAATACGCAGGCACTAAAACCGAAGCTAATCTTCTTGCGGCATTCGCGGGTGAATCTCAGGCAAGAAATAAGTACACCTACTTTGCTTCTAAGGCAAAGAAGGAAGGATACGAGCAGATCGCGGCTCTTTTCTTAAAGACCGCCGACAACGAGAAGGAGCATGCTAAGCTCTGGCTCAAGGAGCTTGATGGAATCGGCGACACCGCGTGGAACCTTGCAAACGCTGCTGATGGCGAGAACTATGAGTGGACCGATATGTACGAGGGCTTTGCAAAGACCGCCGAAGAAGAAGGATTTACCGCGCTTGCTGCAAAGTTCCGCATGGTAGCTGCAATCGAGAAGCACCATGAGGAAAGATATCGCGCACTGCTCAAGAACGTTGAGACCGCTCAGGTTTTCGAAAAGAGCGAGGTCAAGGTATGGGAGTGCCGTAACTGCGGTCATATCGTGGTTGGTACTAAAGCTCCCCAGATCTGTCCCACTTGCGCACATCCTCAGAGCTACTTCGAGCTTCACGAAGAGAATTATTGATTATTTTATAAAAGAATGCGGGGGAAAACTTTTTAGAAAAAGTTTTCCCCCGCACCCCTTTTCAAAAATTCTTTCAAACAAATGAGTTGTTTTTTTGTTAGTTTATCTTACTACGGTCAATAGTTTTTGTTATATAAAGAATAAGCTTCCCACATCCTGCAGCTCGCCGTCCGACAGAGAAACGGCATTTTTTTTGTGCTTTTTGCAAAAACTCCTTATTGCGTCGCCATCGGAATGGGTGTCAAGAGAGCCGCAGAAATAGATCTTATCGCCGCATAAACCGCTTGAGCCGCCGATGAAGCCGAAATTATAGGGCGGCAGGGAAATATGCCCCTCGGAAACCGTGAGAACGTCGATTTTTTCTGATCTGCAAGCCTCCGCTATTGCCTTGTCTGCGGTAATTATCGCGTTTTCAGACACCACGCAGACCGAGCATTTTGTATATCCCTGCGGTACGTTTATTATCTTGTAATTCTGCGTTTTTGCGGCTTCAAGTATCAGCCTTGACACGGTTTTTTCGTTGCAGATAAGCTTATTTCCCACAAGACACGCGTTAAAAAGCACGTCAAGAGGGTATTTTGCGCCCGTCGGCTCGTCGGATAGAGTCAATTCAAGTCCCGAAACTTTGCCGATGTGTTCTATAAGCTCTCGGTTGCTGTCATAATAATTTTTATGACAGAAAAGCCGTCCAAACCCTATAAAAATCAGCATATCGGTGTGACCTGCAACGCCCGCTTGCAGATAGTTTGCAGGGGGGAGCAGTATCGCCTCAAAGCCCTCCTTTTGCAGAGTTCGCAGGGAGGAATTATCTATTCTGTTGTCTGTGATAACGTACATTTCGTCCTCCGCAAAAAATTGAAATGCAAAAGGGTGCGTCACCACGCACCCACTTTGAAAAATATGAACCTTTAACCGAATTAAGCGCGGTTAACCTTGCCGGAACGAAGGCAACGAGAGCAAACAGCAACGGTCTTAGGAGTACCGTCAACGATTGCCTTTACCTTACGGATATTGGGCTTCCAGGTTCTGTTGGTCTTACGGTTAGAGTGAGAAACGTTCTGACCGAAAACAACACCTTTTCCACAAACACTGCACTTTGCCATGATTTTACCTCCTTGCAATTTCTTGCAATCTATTAATAGAATTTGTTATACATTATGCAACTTCGATATTATATCATACTTTTTTCTAAATTGCAATAGTTTTTTGAAAAATATTTCAAATTTTTTTGTTTTTTACAAATAAACACTAAAAAGCAGATGAAATCAAAGATTTTTATATGCTTTTCTCACTAATTATTATATCTTATTCAACGAAAACTCCCTCGCAGACGTCTCCGTCGTGAGAAATCAGCTTGACGGAGCGGAAAAGTCCGTGAAGCTTTTTGTCGGTTTTAACTCTGACCTCAATAAAGTCTGCGGTGTGACCGTGAGCAAATCCGCCCTCGCAGGTCTCGAAAAGCACCTCGACAGGTCTGTCCTCAGTAATCTTTTCGTCAAGAATTTCAGCACGGATCTCGCGGCTGATCTGTGAAAGGGTAGCCACTCGCTCCTTTTTGACGGCTTCGGGGATCTGTCCCTTCATTTCTGCCGCTACTGTGCCTTTCCTTTTGGAGTAAGGGAATACGTGTATCATCAAAAACCTTGCTCGGCGAGCAAATTCACAGCTCTCAATAAAATCCTCCTCGGTTTCACCCGGGAAGCCGACGATCACGTCGGTGGTAAGCTTTAAGTCGGGGATAGCATCGCGCAATCTTTCGATGCAAGCCAGCGCTTGATCGGCGTTGTATTTGCGCTTCATCGAGGCGAGGATCTTGCTGCTGCCGCTTTGAAGCGACAGATGAAAATGGGGGCAGAGCGATTTGAGATCGCGTATAGTCTCAACAAACGAGGGCTTTATCACCGTTGGGTCAAGAGAGCCTGTACGAACTCTGCCGACGCCGTCAATTTTGTCGATGGCGGCAAGCAGAGAAGCGAAATTCTCGTTTTCGGGCAGGTCTCTGCCGTATGAGCCGGTCTCGATGCCCGTAAGCACCACCTCGCGTACGCCGTTTTCGGTAAGTGTCTTTACCTCGTCTATGACCTCGGAAAAAGGCTTTGAGCGTATAGGTCCGCGTGAGGCGGGGATGGTGCAGTAGGCGCATTTTGACTCGCAACCGTCCTCGATCTTAACGTAAGCGCGCGTGCGGTCGAAGCGACGGATAGACATCGGTTCAAAGCTCGATTCGTTAAGCTCGGGAACAGATATTTCACAAATGTCGTTTTTTCTGCCGCGCTCGGCTAACTCACAAAGAACGTCAACCACGGTCATTTTGTTTGAGCTTCCGCAGATATAGTCTACACCCTTGATCTCCGCTACCTCGTTGGGGGAGACTTGGGAATAACATCCCGTGACCAGTATGTAGGCTTCGGGATTTTTCGTTATCATACGCCTTATCATCTGCCTCGCTTTTCTGTCCGACTCTGCGGTGACAGTGCAGGTGTTGATTATATAAGCGCCGCATTTTTCAGAGTGAGGGCTTATAATAAAGCCTTTGTCCGTAAGGGTTTCCGCGATTGCTTCGCTTTCGTATTGATTGACCTTGCATCCTAAAGTAAGGATGCCGACCGTTATCTTTTTATCCATAATGATCTCCATTACTGCGAAACTTTAATGGAAAACGCGGGGCATGGCAGATTGTTACCGTTGTAAAGCTCGGGTTCTGTGATGATCGAGAAGCAGTAGTTAACACGGCTTGTGTCAGCGCCGTCGGGAACGGTGACGGTGACCTGACCGCGTGAGCTTATCTTGGCTTCAGCGGACTTTCTGTCATCGTAAGGACCGACCGAGAAGCCAGCTACGGGTAGACCGACGCTGTTTTTGGGATCTTGTCCCGTCACGATAAGTCCCGTGCCGAGGTCGGTAAAGTCAATAACGATCTCCTTTTTGTCATCGGAAAGGGAGGCGCAGATAGGACGGGGAGAGACCGCGTCAACCACCTTTCCCACGCCGTATTCCTTAGCGAGAGCAAGTCTGGCAAGTCGCTCTGCAAGCTCAAGCTTTCGGGGCGAGTGCGCCCAGTCGAAGCCCTCGGGAGAGCCAAGGTCCATATCAACGGTAAGCGTCATGTCGGGGATGATCGAGAGCGCGTCAAACTGTTTTACACGCACGATGTCGAGAGAGGGGAAGTAATTGAAGCAGTTTTCGCCATAGCTGGAAAGCTGAACGTTGTATACGGGGAAATGCTGACCGAAGCGGCGGCGTTCGTCCTCAAAATAAGCTTTGAGGTCGGTGTCGTATCTGTCGGCGCAGTCCTTCCAAACGCCCTCGCTCTCACCCTGAAAATAGATTTGCGCCTTGAAGGACAAAGGAACTATGGGGTTGATGAGCGTGTCGTAGTAGCCGCCGATGCGGACGTTTGCACCCTTGGTGTAGCCGAGAGAGCTTGCAAGCTCGGTGGGCATCAGCTCACGCAGACACGCGCCGCCTGCCGCCATCATAACCATGCCAAGCGGCACTCCGATATGCTTTGACATCTCTTTGGCAAAAAACCAACCGATCGCAGAAAAGCCGAGTGAGCTTTTCTCGTTGGGACGGCTCCAAGTCCAATCGGGATTGATTATATCGGGTTCGGGATAGTCTATCTCAAAGGAACGCGCCTTTGCTGAACTTTGCGCTTGAGAAAAGAGACGGAAATTGTCGTTCTCGTCAAATTCTACGCTTGGAGTCAACGGCATACAAGACGCTAAATGCAGCTCGGCGTTAGATTGACCGCCGATGATCCATACATCTCCAATAAGTATATCTTCAAGAGTAACAATATGCTCAAATTCGTCGGAGATTACCATAACCTGCGGCTCGGTGCATACGGGACGCGCGGAGAAAACAAGCTCAAAGCGGTTGTCCTCGCCAACGGTAGCCGTGGAGGTCTCGCCCATAAAGTGACCTGCTACTTTTGTTCCGACTTTTTGCGAAAATCCCCATATTTTGATGGGCTTTTCTCTTTGCAGTACCATGTGGGACGCGAAAAGTCCCGACACTTTAAATTCGGGAGAGTGCCAAGTGTTCGCTTTTATTTCCGTAGCTTCAACAGAGCCGTTTTCGGGCAGAGCGACAGAATCATTCATAACATTTTACTCGCTTTCAAAATCTGATAATATAATAAAATTATACAACAGCAAAAAATAAAAGTCAATAGTAATCCTTAAAAACGATCTTTTTCTCTCAATTTGCAAAAAAGACTTGAAAAAGAGAGAATAATGAGTTATAATTATTGGAGAATATAAAATCTGTCCACACAGAAAGGAAAATAAGTATGAGTACACTTCACGTGGTAGATCATCCCCTGATACAGCACAAGCTTTCTATTATGAGAAACAAAAAGACAGGCTCCAAGGATTTCCGCGAGCTGCTTAACGAGATCGCTATGCTTATGGGCTACGAGTTGACACGCGACCTTCCTCTTGAGGAGATCACTATCGAGACCCCCATTCAGAAGACCAAGGCTTACACCATCTCGGGTAAAAAGCTTGCTATCGTTCCTATTCTCCGCGCGGGAATCGGTATGGTTGACGGTCTCCTTGACCTCGTTCCCGTTGCCAAGGTCGGTCATATCGGACTCTACCGTGACCCCGAAACTCATCTTCCCATTACATATTACTGCAAGCTCCCCGCCGACATCGATCAGAGAATAGTTATTCTCGTTGATCCTATGCTGGCTACAGGCGGCTCGGCAAGCGACGCGCTGACTAAGCTCAAGGAGACGGGATGCAAGCATATCAAGTTTATGTGCCTCGTTGCAGCTCCCGAAGGAGTCGCAAAGGTTCAGGCAGATCATCCCGACGTCGATATATATACCGCCGCCCTCGATGAAAAGCTCAACGACCACGCATACATCGTTCCCGGTCTCGGCGACGCAGGAGATAGAATATTCGGAACGCTCTAAGGCTAACTATGCAAATATTAAAGATCAACAAAAACGACGCGGGGCAGAGACTTGACAAATTTCTTACGAAGGCGGTCAAGGGGTTACCTGCGTCGCTTATGTATAAGTACATAAGAACCAAGAAAATAAAGGTCAACCGCAAGAGATGTGAGCAGAAGCAGATACTCCTTGAGGGCGACGAGATCCAGCTCTTTATCAGAGATGAATTTTTTGGTTCGCCCGAGCAGGATGATGGGGCGCTTTCCCGTATCACACCCAAGCTTGACATCGTTTACGAGGATGATAATATCATTCTGTGTAACAAGCGTCCCGGAGTTCTCGTCCACGAGGATGACAGCGCAAAGGAGAATACCCTTATAATGCATATCAAGGCGTATCTTTTTCAGAAAGGGGAATATGACCCCGATGAGGAGCAGTCATTTGCTCCTGCGCTTTGCAACCGTATCGACAGAAACACGGGTGGCATCGTAATTGCGGCAAAAAATGCCGAGGCTCTCCGCGTAATGAACGAGAAGATAAAGAACGACGAGATAAGAAAGTTCTATCTTTGCGCCGTCCACGGCAAACCTCAAAAGTCTGCCGACACACTGACGGGTTATCTCAAAAAGAACAGCAACGACAATCTTGTAACCATTTCCGATAAACCCAAAGACGGCTACAAGAATATAATAACCAAATATAAGGTCATTGCAGAGCGGAGGGATAGCTCACTGCTTGAGGTCGAGCTTGTGACGGGAAGAACTCACCAGATACGCGCCCACATGGCGCATATCGGACATCCCTTGCTTGGCGACGGTAAGTACGGTGTTAACCGTGATGACCGTGCGAGAGGATATAAATATCAAGCCCTCTATTCCTACCGATTGATCTTTGATTTTGGTAAGGATAACGGTTATCTCGGCTACCTCTCGGGCAAGCAGGTAAATCTTGACCCATCCGAAATTTGGTTCGTCGAGGAATACTCGGGCGCTTATGAAAAAATCGAAAAAATTCTGCGTGTAAAACGCTAAAAAGGATAATTCGAATGAAAAATTTTATTTCAAAACATAAAATTCCGTTATGCTTGATACCAAGCGGAATTTTGACGGCTCTGCCGCTGATCTTTCCGTCTTTGGGATTTCTTCAGTGGGTGTCGCTTGTCCCAATGGCGCTGGCGCTTATGTGGCTTGCAGAGGGCGAAAAAGCAAGGCTCGGTAGGGCGTACAGAATGGGAATGCTGTTCTTTATGTGCTATTATGCCGTGACATTCCATTGGTTCTACTATATGTATCCCTTGGATTTCGCGGGGGTGTCCAACGGCGTTTCTCTGATCATCGTATCCCTCGGATGCTTTGGTCTCGCTTTCCTTCAATCGGTGTTCAGCGCCCTTACTTTCGTGCTTTTCGTTATTGTGACAAGAACTGATTTTCTAAGAAAAAAAACATTCCTTTTGCCGCTTCTTATGGCGTCCTTATGGGTGGTTGCCGAGTGGTGGCAGACAATAGGATGGTGGGGAGTTCCGTGGGGCAGATTGTCTCTCGGACAAGTGAATTTCACTCTGCTTCTCAGAAGCGCATCGCTTTTCGGATCTTATTTTATCAGCTTCGTAATAGTTGCGGTAAACGCTTTTCTTGCAATCGCGATAATCAAGCAGGGTATCCGAAAGGTTGCTCTTGTTGCTGCTATATCTCTGTTTTGTCTCAATCTCGCGTTAGGTCTTTCGGTCACGCTTGCGTATAGCGAGGGTGAGGAGACCGTTCACGCGGCGGCGGCGCAGGGAAATATATCCTCCACAGAAAAATGGGGAGGCAAGACCGAGGAGGTTTTGAAAATTTACGAGGAGCTGACCCGAAGCGCGGCGGCAGACGGCGCGGAGATGATCGTCTGGCCCGAGACGGCGCTGCCCATCGTATTGACAGAAAGGGAAAAGTACTATAACGCGGTCACCGATCTGGCAAATGAGAATAACATAACTATAATAATCTCGGTGTTCACTCGTGATGAGAAAACGGATCAGCTTAAAAACTCCATTATGGAAATAAGAAGCGACGGTAGCGTCAATGAAACGGTATACAGTAAGCAAAGACTTGTCCCCTTTGGCGAATTCGTGCCTATGCGTGAATTTGTAACCGCCATATTCCCGCCTTTGGCAGACATCAATATGCTTTCCGAAGACCTTTCGGCAGGAGAGGAGAGCGTGGTCATCGACGGCGAGTGGGGAAACGTTGGATGCGCGGTCTGCTTTGATTCGATCTATGAAAAGGTGATATACGATTCGGTCAATAACGGAGCCGAAATGATCGCCGTTTCAACGAACGACTCGTGGTTCAGCGATAGCGCCGCCCTTGCTATGCATAACGGTCAGTCACGCCTGCGTGCGATTGAGAGCGGAAGATACGTTGTGCGTTCCGCAAACACGGGTATTTCGTCCATAATAGACCCTATGGGCAATGTGGTAGAGGAGCTTGGTGCGCTTGAAAGAGGATATATTTCTGCTCCGATCGAGATGCGTAGCGATACAACGCTTTATTCGGTTATCGGTAACGCTTGGGTGTACGTATGCATAATATTTATTGCAGGCCCGCTGATCGTTGAGGTTATCAATAAGATAAAAAATCGCCAACATAAATGTTAAAACGTAACATTTTTTAATATGTTTTTTACAAAAACTATTGACAAACGACACGAAAATGATTATAATTAGTATGTAAACGAAAGAGTTTACCAGCAAAAAATATCAGTTTAAGAAAGGAACAATTATTATGAAAAAAACTGTTATTAGAATTGTATCCATTTCACTTGTCGCTATTATGATGTGCGTTATGTTCGCATCCTGCTCAAACGCTCCCAGCGGAACCTACGGTAATGACGACATTACCCTTAAGTTCTCCGGTGAAAAGGTCGAGCTTACATATGGCGATTCCAAGAAGACCACTGTTGAGGGTACCTTTGAAATGGGAGAGGATGAAGAAGGCAATCCTACTATCGACATTGATCTTCCCGAACCCGACAGCTTCCTCGATGTTGAGTATTCTCTTATTAGAGGACTTCTCAATGGCGAGAAGAAGTACAATGCAGGTAACGACAACAACGGCGATTACATTGAGATTGGCGGAGCTAAGTACTACAAGAAGTAATAATTATTTAAGCAAAAAAGGCGCGAAAGCGCCTTTTTTTGATATTTAGCTACGCATAAGCCGATTTTTTTGCAAAACCCCCTTTACAATAGAGACGAAAAGTGTTAGAATATATAATGTATAATTATAATATGTTGTATTAATAGAGAGGAGTCTCTGTCGATGAAAAGTGAATACAAATATCTCGGTAGAGTAAACTCTCCAGAAGATGTAAAGGGTCTTACCTCTGAGGAAATAAACGCGCTTTGCGGCGAGATACGCGAGTGTATCGTAGAAGTCACCGAAAACAACGGCGGACATCTTGCCTCAAATCTTGGCGCGGTGGAACTGAGCGTTGCTATACATAAGGTCTTTAACTGTCCTGGGGATCATATAATTTTCGACGTAGGTCACCAAAGCTATACCCATAAGCTTCTTACGGGGAGATACCAAAATTTTGATACCTTGAGGCGTCCCGGCGGAATTACGGGATTTACCAATCGCGACGAGAGCGAATACGATTGCTTCGGCGCGGGACATAGCTCTACATCGCTATCCGCGGCGTTGGGATTTGCAAAGGCTGATAAAATATCGGGTTCGGATGCATATACTGTTGTAGTGCTTGGTGACGGAGCCTTTACGGGTGGTATGATTCACGAGGCGCTGAACAACTGCGACAAGGATCTGAAGCTGATAATCATTCTCAACGAAAACGAGATGTCCATATCAAGGAATATCGGTCGTTTCGCAAAAAATATTTCAAAGCTTCGTCATAAGAGAGGTTATTTTAAAGCCAAAAGATTTACAGTGTCCTTTATAAAAAAGATACCGCTTGTGGGTAACGGACTTTTCCGCGCTATAAGATGGTGCAAGAAGTCTGTAAAGAACCTGATATACAGCAGCAATTATTTCGAGGATCTGGGACTTTATTATCTTGGTCCTGCCGACGGAAATAATTTTGAGGATGTTGAAGCGCTACTTGATGCCGCGAAAAATGCGGGAGAGAGCGTGCTTGTCCATCTCAAGACCCAAAAGGGTAAGGGATACGCTCCCGCGGAGGATAATCCCAATAAGTATCACGGACTTCGCCCCTCTGACGCGCCGTGCGCCGAATCCAATTATTCGGAAGAATTCGGCAAGGCTATCTGCTCTATGGCAGAGAATGACGAAAAAATATGCGCGATAACCGCCGCTATGAGTTCGGGAACCGGTCTTGATCGCTTCGCGTCTGAATTTCCCAATAGATTTTTCGACGTAGGCATCGCCGAGGAACACGCCGTCACCTTTGCGGCGGGACTGTCGGCAACCGGATATAAGCCTGTGTTTGCGGTCTATTCGTCATTCTTGCAGAGAAGCTACGATCAGATGATACACGACGTAGCGCTTCAAAGACTTCCCGTTGTGTTCTGCGTGGACAGAGCAGGATTCAATAACGCTGACGGAGCAACTCACCACGGAATCTTTGACGTTGCTTTTGTTTCCCAGATACCCGGAGTTAAAATATACGCGCCGGTAAGCTACGAGGGATTGAGGCTTTCCTTAAAGGAGGCAGTGAACGGCTCTTGCTCAGCTGTGATCAGGTATCCCAGTGGAAGCGTGTCGGCGGAGGTGATCGAAGCCTTCTATAAGGACGAAAAAATTGAAAAAATCGGTGTTCGTACTGATTTTTTCGACGATAAAAAGCCAAAAACTTTAATTATCACTCACGGTCGTATCGTGAAAGAGTGCTTAAAGGCGAAAAATATGCTTTCGGAGCAGAGGGACGACGTTGGCATCCTGCTTTGCGAGTATCTTGCTCCTTATGACTCTCTTGCGACTGAAATCTTTGAAATATTAAAAGAGGTCAGACCCGAAAATCTTCTTTTCGTTGAGGAGGAGATCAAGGCGGGCGGCTTTGGCATGATGCTGGCAGAGTCACTTCGTCCTCTCGGTGTTCTTGATATGGTCAAGTATGATATTCTTGCTGCCACCGATGCCTTTGTTTCAAGAGCTGAGGGTGAGAGTTATCTTTCGGCGTCGGGACTTGACGCTACGTCTATTTCCGAAAGGTTGAAAAACTTTTAATTTATACTTTAATTAACTTTGATATGAGCTTTAACGAAAAAACATTACGTTCACTTGAATTTGATAAGATCTGCGAAATGCTGGCATCCTACGCTCCCACCGAGGGGGCAAAGACGGCGGCAAGGCTTCTCATGCCCTCGGACGACATAGGGTCGGTTCTGAAAAAGCAGAGACGCACCACAGACGCAAAAAGATTGTGTGACGCAAAGGGAATGCCCTCGTTCGGTATGGTCAAGGACGTGTCAGAATCCTGCGAAAGAGCAGACAAGGGCGCGATACTCTCGCCGGGGGAGCTTTTGGCGATAGCATCCGTGCTTCGCACGGCGAGAATGCTGGTGGATTACTGTCACGGAAATCATCTTTTTGATACCGTTCTCGACGAGGTATTTGACCGTCTTATGCCAAACCGAACCCTTGAGGAGAGAATAAGCCGATCCATAATTTCCGAGGAGCTGATCGCCGACGAGGCGTCGGACACTCTGGCAAACATCCGCAGACAGATAAGAATAACCAATAACAAGATAAAAGAGACGTTGCAAAAGTACGTTCAGGGCGGTTCGCACTCAAAATATCTGCAAGAGAATATCGTAACTACCAGAAACGGCAGATACGTTATCCCTGTAAAGGCAGAGTGCAAAAATGAGGTCAAGGGACTTATCCACGACACGTCTTCCTCGGGGGCGACTATATTCGTCGAGCCTGTGGCGGTGGTTGAAGCAAATAACGAGCTGCGCGTTCTTGAGTCCAAGGAGCAGCACGAGATCGAAAAGATACTCTCGGCTCTCTCGACTCAGGTCTCGGAGAACTCCAACGCTATCTGGCTCAATTACAGAAACATCACCGAATTGGCGGTTGCCTTTGCTTGCGCGCAGATGTCTATCGCTATGAACGCCTCCGCTCCCACGGTCACCGGGGAGAGAACGGTAGAGCTAAAGCGCGCAAGACATCCCCTTATTGATAAGGACAGGGTCGTTCCCATCAACGTGCGCCTTGGCGATGGCTACGACACTATGATAATCACGGGTCCCAACACGGGCGGTAAGACGGTTACCTTGAAAACTCTGGGACTGTTTATCCTTATGGCGCAGTCGGGTCTTCATATCCCCGCCGACGAGGGAAGCGTCGTCACGGTCTGTGACAGTATTCTCGTTGACATCGGCGACGAGCAGAGCATTGAGCAGTCACTCTCTACCTTCTCGTCACACATGGTAAATATTGTTTCGTTCATGGAAAGCGTGGGCAACCGCTCCTTGGTTCTTTTCGATGAGCTTGGTGTGGGAACAGATCCCGTTGAGGGCGCGGCGCTTGCGGTATCTATCATCGATTTCGTAAGAAGTAAGGGCGCTATGTGCGCGGCAACTACCCACTATGCAGAGCTGAAAGCCTATGCCCTTGATACCGAGGGTGTTTGCAACGCGTCCTGCGAGTTCGACGTTGAGACGCTGAAGCCTACCTATAAGCTGATAATCGGCACACCCGGTAAGTCCAATGCTTTCGCGATTTCCGAAAAGCTTGGATTGCCCAAGGAGATAATAAACAACGCGGAAAACTACATCAGCACCGATAACAGAAAATTTGAGGATATAATCGGTCAGATGGAGCGAAGCCGTCTTGAAATGGACAAAGCTCGCGAGGAGACCGAGCAGATGCGAGCCGATTACGAGAGATTTAAGGCGGAGGCAGAGAAAAAGATACAGTCAAGACTTGACGAGTCCGAGCGCGAGCTTGAAAAGGCAAGAGCGAAAGCGGTCAGTATGGTCACGAGCGCAAAGGCTTCCAGCGACTTCATTATGGAGCAGATGGACAAGGTGCGCAAGGCTAAGGACTCCGAAAATCTCGGTAGCGAGCTTGACAGAGCGAGACGGGCGGTAAGAGACCATTGGAGAGAAAATTCCGATAAATTTGACCCCGTGGAGAAGCCTAAGGTCGACGAAAATTACGTCCTGCCGAGAAAGCTCAAAAAGGGCGATCTCGTTACGGTGGTGACACTTGGCAGCGAAGCGACTTTGCTTGACGATCCCGATAAATCGGGCAACGTAAGAGTTCAGGCGGGTATTTTGCAGACGAGAGTAAATATTAAGGATCTTCGACTTAAGGAAAATGAACCGAAGGTCATAAGCGGCGACAAAAAGGTCAAAGCGTCCTCATATTCCGTGACCAGAACCACTACCTTCAAGGATGAGATAGACCTCCGCGGTATGACAGGCGATGAAGCCTGGCTTGCGGTTGACAAATATTTCGACGAGGCGACGTTAGCTAACGTCAGAACCGTAAGACTTATCCACGGAAAGGGAACGGGAGCGCTCAAGACCGCCCTTTGGAAGTTCCTCAAGGGCGACAAACGCATATCAAGCTTCCGCATAGGTCAGTTTGGCGAGGGCGACGGCGGAGTTACCGTAGTTGAATTGAAATAAAAATTTTATATTATATTTGCCTTAAACTTAAGGATGAAGGGATTTTTTATGGTAAAAATTATCGATCTCTACGATCTTTCACACTCTCTTGCGAAAGATTATCTTTCAGATTACACGTATCCTTGGGAGGCTCTTGCGGGCATCAAGGAAATGATAATTGCCCTCGGAAATACCCTTGACGGCGAGCTTTACGATAAGGTAGGCGAGAATGTTTGGATCTCCAAGAGTGCAAAGATATATCCTAATAATTATATTGAAGGTCCTTGTATTATAGGTCATAATACCGAGGTTCGTCCCGGAGCATTTATACGAGGAAGCGTCCTTGTCGGTGAGAATTGCGTTGTCGGAAACTCCACAGAGCTGAAAAACTGCATACTTTTCGATAACGTTCAGGTGCCTCACTACAATTACGTCGGCGACAGCATCCTCGGATACAAGTCGCACATGGGTGCAGGCTCTATTACCAGCAATGTAAAGAGCGATAAAACCCTTGTTGTTATAAAGAGCCAAGACGGCGAAAAAATTGAAACCGGCAGAAAAAAGGTTGGAGCGATGCTCGGAGACTTCGTTGAGGTCGGATGTGGCTCTGTCCTCAATCCCGGAACGGTGGTTGGCAGAGGATCCTCGGTATATCCCTTGTCCTCGGTTCGCGGAGTCGTGCCTGAAGGCTCGATATTCAAGTCGAGCGGAAATATAGTTAAACGCATTTGACACTAATCTTATATAAATTTGATTGGAGAAAAGAAAATGGGGAGATATTTCGGAACAGACGGATTCAGAGGCGAGGCTAACGTTGTTTTAACAGTTGATCACGCATTTAAGATCGGACGCTTTCTCGGTTGGTACTACGGACAAAACCACGAGGGCGACGACGAGGGCGCGAGGATCCTTATCGGTAAAGACACCAGACGCTCGTCCTATATGTTTGAGTACGCGCTTGCGGCAGGTATAACCGCGTCGGGCGCTGACGCTTGTCTTATGCACGTTACCACCACACCATCAGTTGCGTATATTACCAAGGTCGATTCCTTTGACTGCGGAATTATGATCTCCGCAAGCCATAATCCCTTTTACGATAATGGTATCAAGCTCATCAACGCTCACGGCGAGAAGATGGACGATGATATTATTGAGAAGGTAGAGGATTATCTTGACGGCAAGATCGGTGAGATCCCCTTTGCGCTTAAGGAAAAGATAGGTCGCACCGTTGACTACGTTGCGGGAAGAAACCGCTACGTCGGCTATCTCATCTCCCTTGGAAAGTACTCCTTCAAAAAGTATAAGATCGCTCTTGACTGCGCAAACGGCGCGTCCTGGACTATTGCAAAGGCTGTTTTTGACGCTCTCGGAGCAAAAACCTACGTTATCAACGCCGACCCCGACGGAACGAACATCAACCGCGACGCGGGAAGCACACACATCGAGCATCTCTGCAAGTATGTGGTTGAAAACGGCATGGACGTGGGCTTTGCCTTCGACGGAGACGCAGACCGTTGCCTTTGCGTTGACGAAAACGGTCAGGTAGTAGACGGCGATAAGATACTATATATCTATTCCCGTTACCTCAAGGAGCTTGGCGAGCTTACCAACAATACCGTAGTTGCAACCGTTATGTCCAACCTTGGCTTTTTCAAGGCGCTTGACGAGATCGGCATCGACTATGCCCAGACCGCTGTTGGAGATAAGAACGTTCATGACTATATGTCCGAGCATAACAACTGCATTGGCGGAGAGCAGTCGGGTCATATAATCTTCAGCCGCTTTGCGTCTACGGGGGACGGAGTCCTTACCAGCCTTAAGATGATGGAGGTAATGATCGCCAAGAAGGCTACTTTGGCAAAGCTGGCAGAGCCTGTTGTCACCTATCCTCAGATGACTGTTAATGTAAGAGTGCGCGAGGCTGATAAAGAAAAGGTTATGAAGGACGAAAACGTGCTTGCAGCTCTGAAGCGCGCCGAGGCGGATCTTTGCGGAGACGGAAGAATGTTGCTTCGCAAGTCGGGAACTGAGCCTGTGATCCGAGTAATGTCGGAGGCGAAGGACGACGAGACCTGCCGAAGATGTATCAAGATCGTTACGGACGAGATCTGCAAGCAAGGATATTCGGTGGAGTAAACGCAAATTTAGTAAATTCAGGTGTTTAATTATGAAAGACGAAAAAAACACGCAATCTTATGAAGCTGAGCTTCAAAATACAGATCAAGAGGTCGAGACCGAGGGGACTGAAAATAAAAAGTCCCTCGTAGACCCTTCGAATGAAGAATTTCATGAGGGGAATGGCTCGGAGGACGATTATTTCGACCATGAACCCGTCG
Source organism: Eubacteriales bacterium (assembly GCA_045577415.1). Lineage (GTDB taxonomy): Bacteria > Bacillota > Clostridia > Oscillospirales > CAG-272 > SVTX01. The sequence continues at coordinate 44,587 of JAZNII010000052.1, read as the reverse complement.
AGATACATTTAGACGACGAGGATTTCAAAAAGTATAGTGAGTCCCATGTGTCCGAGGATGATGACGGAACCCCCGATTCTTTCGACGCAAGTGGGGAAAAGGGTAAAGGATTAAAGAAAAAAAAGACGGCTAAAAAGATTCCCGACGAAACTGTCTTGCAGGAACGCTCAATAATCTCTTTCGTGTGCGGATTGCTTTCCTGTAGCGTTTTTATGGGAAATCCGATCTTTGCGCTTATAGGTATTGGGGCAGCTCTGTCTACGAAAAGATATAAGCATAAATCCATCTATTCAACTATAGGAATTCTGGCGGGAATTTTCGGACTTGCTTTAAGCTTGTTGTTTGTGTTAGTTCCCATTTTAGCGTTTGTGTTCATTGTTTTACTAATCGTTGCACTGGGATTGTTGGAGATATTGCTTCTTTTGATTGCAGTAGTGTTACTGCTAATAATTAATCCTATGATCGATTTGTTGGTACAGTTTTTGGTGAATTTGATAATCCCATCAACGTTATGCGCGGCGTTTCTGCTGTAATTAAAATGATAAAAAATAACTTTTGAGGTGTTCATTATGGAAGATAAGAAAAAGGAAACAACCGTTGTGACGAGTGAATTGGTTGACGAATCGTTAAATGCTTCAGATAAAAATGAGACATATAAGGTTGAAATGCTTGACGGCAGTGACACAAAAACAGTGAAAAAGCAACACGGTAAAGTGTTGGCGCTTTTATCTATGATATTCGCGTTTATCGCGTTTGCCGGAGCAATGATGAATTTGCTCTTTGGTCTGCTCACGATCATTTTGAGCTTAATTGTAGGATCTATCGTTCCTATAGTACATATCTTGATGTGTATAGCTCCTCTAATCTTTGGTATCCTTGCCATTGTATTTTCAAGGATCGTCAAGAAGAAGGGCAATACGTCAAAGATAATGAAGTTGGGATATATTTTCGGACTTATATCCACAATATTGCTGGGATTGATAATAGTTCTTTTGCTGATATTATTCGTTCTTGCGTTTGTGTTTGATGTACTTTCGTTTATTGTCAGCTTTGTGCTTGCTTTTGTTACGTCGTTTCTTAGCAGTATAATATCAATAATTACTCCGATTTTAGCAATATTAGCGCCGGTTTTTGGATCTATAGCAACCGGAGTTTTGGGAGATATTATACATGAGATATTGGGCAGTGTTATGCCTTACATAATAGAGTATCTTGTGGAATGGTTCGAATCGCTTGTTAGCGGCGGTATTATTCTCCCCTTACTTTGGTAAAAACAAATGAAAATCATAATTGAGGTATAAGAGGTATAAAATGATAATTACAAATGATATTAAGTACGTAGGTGTAAACGACCGAAATATCGACCTTTTCGAGGGTCAATACGTAGTGCCTAACGGAATTTCCTACAATTCATACGTTATAATCGACGAAAAGATCGCGGTTATGGATACCGTAGACGCAAACTTCACCCACGAGTGGCTTGATAACATTCAGAATACACTTGGCGCAAAAAAGCCCGACTATCTGATCATTCAGCACATGGAGCCCGACCATAGCGCGAATATCGTCAACTTCCTGAACGCTTACCCCGAGGCGAAAATAGTTTCCTCTCAGAAGGCTTTCGTTATGATGAAGAACTTCTTCGGCAAGGATTTTGCGGACAAGCAGATCGTTGTGGGCGAGGGTGATACTCTTTCTCTCGGAAAGCACACGTTGACCTTCGTTACCGCGCCTATGGTGCATTGGCCCGAGGTCATTGTGACCTACGATAGCTGCGATAAGGTTCTTTTCTCGGCTGACGGCTTCGGCAAATTCGGCGCGCTTGACGCAGACGAGGACTGGGCGTGCGAGGCAAGACGCTACTATATCGGTATCGTCGGCAAGTACGGCGCGCAGGTTCAATCTCTCCTCAAAAAGGCGGCAGGACTTGACATTCAGACTATCTGCCCCCTTCACGGACCCGTTCTCACCGAAAATCTTGGATATTACCTTGGTCTCTACAACACCTGGTCAAGCTATCAGGTCGAGGAGGAGGGAATCGTTATCGCCTATACCTCGGTCTACGGCAACACCAAAAAGGCGGTTCTTCAGCTTGCCGACAAGCTGAGAGCTAACGGTTGCCCCAAGGTCGTGGTCAACGATCTTGCAAGATGCGATATGGCAGAGGCGGTCGAGGACGCCTTCAGATACAGTAAGCTCGTATTGGCGACTACTACCTACAACGCCGAAATTTTCCCCTTTATGAGAGAATTTATCAACCACCTGACCGAGCGCAATTACAGTAACAGAACCGTTGCGTTCATTGAGAACGGAAGCTGGGCGCCCATGGCTACAAAGGTCATGAAGGGAATGCTTGAAAAGAGCAAGAACCTGACTTATGCCGAGAATACCGTTAAGATACTTTCCGCCCTTAACGAGGAAAGCACGAATCAGCTTAACGCTCTTGCAGAGGAGCTTTGCCGTGACTATCTCGCACAGCAGGACTCTACCGCAAATAAGAACGACCTCACCGCGCTCTTTAAGATAGGTTACGGTCTCTACGTGGTGACCTCAAACGACGGCAAGAAGGACAACGGTCTTATCGTCAATACCGTAACACAGGTCACAAGCACACCCAACAGGATCGCCGTGACCATCAATAAGGCGAATTATTCTCATCACGTCATCAAGCAGACGGGAATTATGAATATCAACTGCCTCACGGTAGACGCTCCCTTTGCCGTATTTGAGAAATTCGGTTTCCAGAGCGGCAGAAACGTGGACAAGTTCGCTGATTGCGAACCTCTGCGTTCCGACAACGGTCTGGTATTCCTTCCGAGAAATATCAACTCCTTTATGTCGCTTAAGGTAGAGCAGTATGTTGACCTCGACACCCACGGAATGTTTATCTGCTCCGTGACCGAGGCGAGAGTCATCTCCGACAGAGAGACCATGACCTACTCCTACTATCACGCCAATGTCAAGCCCAAGCCCGAGACAAAGGGCAAAAAAGGCTACGTCTGCAAGATCTGCGGCTACATCTACGAGGGCGAAAATCTCCCCGAGGACTTCATCTGCCCCCTCTGTAAGCACGGAGCCGTGGATTTTGAGGAGATAAAATAAGTTGCTAATAATACAAAACGCTTGCGGTTTATAGCCGCAAGCGTTTTTATATATGAAAATCCCCTCATCAAGTGAGGATTTTAGTGTATGTAATACGAAGATTAAACTCTCTTAGAAAGAACCTCAGATTCGTACTTTTCAATCTCCTTGAACCAGCAAGAGCAGCCGGGAACACCGTTTCTTTCGCAGAATTCCATCCAGACATCGCCCATAGGAAGGGTCTTGATCTCTTCTTGGAGCATAAGCATTCTGGTGTAGTCTCCCTTATCCTGGTAGCCCTTGATCTCTGCGTTAGGAGTAAGCAGAGCGTTCAAGATTGCCTTCTGAACGTTTCTCATACCGATAACAAGAGCCGCTACACGGTTGATGGAAGCGTCGAAGTAGTCGGTTGCGAGGAATACTCTGTCAAGAGCGTTGCAACGAACGACTTCCTTCATCATCTCGCGGGTCTCATCGTCATAAGCAACAACGTGGTCAGAGTCCCAACGGATAGGACGGGTGATGTGGAGCGCGATCTTGTCGGAGAAGACGAGAAGCGCGGGGATCTTGTCGGAAACTACCTCGGTGGGATGGTAGTGACCGTTATCCATAAGAGGAGTGATGCCTCTTGTCATAGCGTATGCGAGAGAGAACTCAGCGCTGCCTACGGTGTAAGCCTCAACGCCGATACCGAATACCTTGGACTCAACGGTTACGTAAACCTGACTCTTGTCATAGCCACAACCGATAATCTGGTCGATGGAGTCAGCGTATCTCTGACGGGGACCCATTCTGTCGCCGGGGATGTCCTTTGTACCGTCGCCGGTCCAGATATTCATAACGCAAGGATAACCTGTTTCCTTTGCGAAATACTCGGAAATGCGGATACAAGCGATACCGTGCTTGATCCAGAAGTTTCTGATCTCATCGTCGGGGCTGGAGAGGGTAAGACCCGAAGCCTTGGGATGAGAGAAGAATGTGGGGTTGAAATCGAGACCGCAGTTATGCTTCTTTGCGAACTCTACCCATCTCTTGAAGTGACGGGGTTCGATGCAGTCACGGTCGATGGTCTCGCCGTCCTCAGCGATAGCGTAGTTTGCGTGAACGTTGATCTTGTGAGTTCCGGGAATGAGGGAGAGAGCCTTGTCAAGGTCTGCGAAAAGCTCGTCGGGACATCTTGCGCCGCCGGGGTAGTTACCGGTAGTCTGAATACCGCCGGAAAGCTCACCTGTTCCTTCAAATCCCTTAACGTCGTCTGCCTGCCAGCAGTGCATAGAAATGCGAACGTCGGAAAGAGCTGCGATAGCCGCCTCAGTGTCGATACCGTACTTTGCGTAGATCTCCTTAGCGGACTCGTATCTTGCGTTTGCCATAATGACCTCCTGTGTATTATGTACTTTTATTTTTTACTGTTTGGGGGTATACATCACATACCAAACTATATTATACTACAAAAATTGGTATTTTTCAAGAGCTTTAATAAAAATAATTGATAATTTCTATTGAAAAAAAGCCGTTCAGATGTTATAATGATAAAAAGAAGCGTAAAAATGATGTTTTTTAGTTATTTGTAGATTTTTTTGAAGATTGGAGACGAAAATGAAGAAAGTCATCATTACCGGCGGCTCTCGCGGCATCGGACGCGCCTGCGTAGAGCTTTTCTCCGAAAACGGATGGGCAGTTGCTTTTATCTATTGCTCAAATGACGATGCGGCAGAGGAATGTGCCGACGAGACGGGGGCATATCCGATAAAAGCCGATCTTTCCGACCCCGACGAGGCGGAGTGGGCTTATAATAAAGCCGTTGAGTATCTCGGCGGCGTTGACGTGCTTGTAAACAACGCGGGCATCAGCATATCGGGGCTTGTTACCGACGTGACCGACGAGCAGTGGATGAATGTCATGAACACCAATCTTTCAAGCGCGTTCTATATGAGCAGAGAGGCGACACGCGACTTTGTAAGACAGCAAAGCGGCGCGATCGTCAATATAGGTTCTGTTTGGGGCAGATGCGGAGCATCCTGCGAGGCGGCGTACTCGGCAAGCAAGGCGGGACTTCGCGGACTTACCCTATCTCTTGCCAAGGAGCTTGGTCCCTCGGGAATTCGCGTCAACTGCGTAGAGCCGGGGGTTATCGACACCGATATGAACGCGGGCTATGACGACGAGGATATTGCCGAGCTTTGCGATAAGACACCGCTTTACAGAATAGGAGACCCCACCGAGGTTGCCGAGCTTGTCTATTTCCTCGCGAGCGAAAAGGCGTCGTTTATTACTGCGCAGATAATCGGTGTCGACGGAGGCTTTGGTATATGAAACATATTCTATTAATAACAACGGGAGGTACTATCGCATCTGCCGAGGGTGAAAACGGTCTTGTACCCGTGCTTGCATCGGAGCAGCTGCTTTCTCACGTTCCGGAGGTCGGAAGGATCTGCCATGTCTCAACCGTCCAGCTGTACAATCTGGACAGCACCAATATGCGTCCCGAATACTGGCTTGAGATAGCGCGCTATATCCGCAAGGTATACGACGAGTACGACGGTTTCGTCATCACCCACGGCACCGACACTATGGCGTATGCCGCGGCGATGCTCCATTATCTAATACAAAACAGCCGAAAGCCAATCGTACTTACGGGCGCGCAGATACCGATTGAAAAAAGAGACACCGACGCAAGGGAAAATCTCACCGATGCTTTTATGTATGCGTCGGACGATGATGCCTGCGGCGTACATATCGTATTTGGCGACAAGATAATCGCCGCCACTCGCGCGAGAAAGACCAGAACCAAGAGCTTTAACGCTTTCTCCAGCATCGACTATCCCGAGATCGGCTTTATCCGCGGCTCTGTGAAATACTATATCCGCGAGAAGACCTGTGGCGACCCAATATTCTGCGACGAGATCGACTCATCGGTCATCGTAGTCAAGCTTATTCCCGGAATGAGTGCCGACATTTTCGACTTTATCGCCGACAGATACCACGCGGTCATCATCGAGAGCTTCGGTGTTGGCGGTCTGCCTTACTACGACAACGACGAGTTCGTAGAGAAGATCGAAAAGCTTATTGAAAAAGGAGTTCGCATCGTTATCACCACTCAAGTGCCTCACGAGGGAAGTGACATGGGCGTTTATCAGGTTGGACTTCGCATCAAGCAGAAATACGAGCTTCCCGAAGCCTACGACATGACGACCGAGACGGTTGTTGCCAAGGTCATGTGGGCGCTCCCCAAGTCCAAAACCGCCGCCGAGTTTGCAAAATTGTTCTACACACCTGTCGGAAACGATATAATATAAACAAATCCCTTGTTGCAGTGGAATGCAACAAGGGATTATTTTTATAATGAAAAGATCAGTTTTCAGACAAGAATTTTTCGTACCAGAATATGCCGTAGGTAAATGCCTCGTACATACCTTCCTTATCTGCCTGCTTAAGTATTTTTCCGCTTTCGGAGTCGATAACCTGAATAAATATCTTGCCCGGCACCTTAACGCCTTCCTTTTCGACGTAAGACATTATCTCAAATATAAGAACGCACTTTTCGGTAAAATCGCCGTAGCAAATAGTGTCCTTTTCTCTGACCAGGGGCTTGTTTTTGTAGTAAAGGATGTTGCCCTTGACCATCTCGCGAGTCTCTGCCATCATATATCACCTGCTTCGATTGCTCGAAATCCTTTCAAAAAATATATCAATAATAAATTATAACACACAAATGGGGTCAAGTCAACAATAAATTGTTAATATTTTCGCTCAATTTGCGATTTTTAATCCATAAAAGGGTGCTTTTTCAAAAAATAATCGAAGCTTACGCCCTTTGGCATAGCAGACGAGTAAAGAGAATCGGAAAGACGGAGAATATCGGTCGTCACTCCTGCGTACGCGTCGGCAGGCTTGGTGATGATGGGAAAATCTATTGTTTTTCGGATAGTTGAAAGATATTTGCGTCCTTTTTCGCTTGCTCCCAAAAGAATTGTGTAATCGGGAACGGATTTTGCGAAAATATCCGAAACTCCAATGAGTGAAAAGAGAATTACTCGATTGATACGCGCGTCCGTGTAGCGCGAATTGTACGCGTTGCCCACGAATTCCTCGAAGTTTGCGGTCTTTTTGGCGCAGTTGCAAAGCCGCTCGACGATGCCGCAGCCGTCCTCGCAGACGGAAGTGCCGCCGCACGATTTTTTGATAGCTCTTGCGACAATATCCTCTGTCGACATAAGCTTGAAAAAGCTCGATATATCCGAGCCGATGTTCTCGGTAAATACAGGGGCGTAGCCTGCCGATTGAGCCGCGCGAAGGACTTCAAGAGCCTCGGTGGGCAGATGCTTGCCCGATGTGGCAAAGAAGCCTTCGGGAGAATTTTTGACTGCTTCGCGGATGGCGGTCGCGCTGGGAAGCTCGTCGCCAAGCTGACTTTCGGTGTACGCCGCGCCCTCTCGCTTGATGGGGAATATATCCATATTTAAATTCGCTCGCTTGATTGCGGCGATGTAGGAGATCGCTAAAATGTCGTTGGACAAGAGCGCCGTGTCCTCGCCGAGATGCGCCGCAAGCAGGTCAAAATAGGACCTTGCCGCGCCTTGGCTTTTTGTGGCTTCGGTGTAGGAGCGGACGAAATCCTCGGATATGACGACCTCAGCCGCCCGTGTCAAAAGCTCCTTGTCCGCGCTCTCGCTTCCAAAGCAGAGAGTGTCGCAACCAAGCTCCGCTAAAATATGAATGCCCGATCTTGCAAAGCCTTCTGCGGAAAAGGACGAAAAGGGAAAGGAAAGCTCAACTACGATGTCCGCGCCGCATCTGACCGCACTCTCCGCGCGCGTATATTTGTCGGCAACGGTCAACTCTCCGCGCTCGGAAAAGTTGCCGCTCATAGCGCAGATTATCAGTTCCGCGCCATTCTCTCGCAGAATGTCTATCTGTCGCTTATGCCCCGTGTGAAACGGATTGTATTCGCAAACGATGCCAACGTTTCGCATAAAGCTCTCCTTTCTTGATTTTTTCCTATACAATTATATCATTGTTTTTGTGTTGTGTCAAGTGGAGTGGCAGTTTGTTTTGCAAAAGTGAAAAAGCGAAATTTGACCGAATTGTCTTGACAATTATTTGCGTTGGTGCTATAATGAGGGTGCGACACAATTAAATAATCCTATCTAAAAGTGGGTATTTTTATTATATGATAAAAATACGTACTCCTTTTTCGCATTCTACTTTTAGATTAGGGTTTACGAAATTGTGTCGCAGCAAATGGAGCGACGTATTTTTTGTGCGTAGCTTCGGCTGCGCACTTTTTATTTTTCATTTAAAGGAGAAAAACAATGAAGAAAACAAAGCTTTTAGCCCTTTTGCTGATCGTTTGCCTTGCGTTGACCACTTTCGCTGCGTGCGATTTTGGAAATAAGAATGACGGTAGCACCGAGTCCACTCAGCCCGATGACGGCAATACCGAGTCAACTCAAACTGATGACGGTGAAGAAACCAACGCTCCACACAGTCACGTCTTCAGCGAATGGATCACAACCAAAGAACCCGCCTGTACCGAAAAGGGTGAGCAAGAGCGTAATTGTGCTTGCGGAGAAAAAGAGACAAAAACAATTGACGCACTGGGTCATAATGAAATAACCCATGAAGCACAAGCACCTACTTGTACTGAAAGCGGCTGGGATGCTTACGCAAACTGTTCGAGATGCGAATATACTACATACATGGAGTTACCTACAACTGATCACAAACTCGTAAATTATGTTTGCTCCGTGTGTGGCAACGAATTTGCACCAAGCGAAGGACTTAAATTTACATCAAATGGCGATGGCTCCTGCTATGTTAGAGGAATAGGAACTTGTACCGATAATGATATTGTTATTCCTTTAACATCACCAGAAGGAGACAGTGTCACAAGCATTGGTTATTTGGCGTTCGCAAATTGCGATAGTCTTACGAGCGTAGTAATCCCCGACAGTGTTACAAGCGTTGGTATTTCGGCGTTCTACGGTTGCTCAAGCCTTACGAGCATAACTATTCCCGACAGTGTCACAAGCATTGGTGATCATGCGTTCTACGATTGCTCAATCCTTACGAGCATAATTATCCCCAACGGTGTCACAAGCATTGGCGATTATGCGTTCTATGGTTGCACAAGCCTTACGAGCATAAATATCCCCGACAGTGTCACAAGCATTGGTGATTATGCGTTCTATTTTTGCACAAGCCTTACAAGCATAAATATCCCCGACAGTGTCACAAGCATTGGTGATCATGCGTTCTACGATTGCGCAAGTCTTACGAGCATAGAAATTCCCGACAGTGTCACAAGCATCGGTGATATGGCGTTCTTTAGTTGCGAAGCATTGATACAAACAGAAAACGGTGTATCATACGTTGATAAATGGGTTATTGATTGCGATACTTCTGTTGCTTCCGTATCGTTGAGAACGAATACTGTTGGAATTGCCGATTATGCGTTCTATTATTGCATAAGACTTACGAGTATAGAAATCCCAGAGGGTGTCACAAGCATTGGTGAGGAGGCGTTCTGTGAGTGCAGAAGCCTTGAGAGCGTAACTATCGGCGACAGTGTCACAAACATTGGTAATTATGCGTTCGACTATTGCAGAAGCCTTACGAGCGTAGAAATCGGCGACAGTGTCACAAGCATTGGTAGAGCTACGTTCTCTAATTGCACAAGTCTTATGAGCGTAACTATCGGCGACAGTGTCACAAACATTGATTCTTATGCGTTCTCTAATTGCACAAGCCTTGCGTGCGTAGTAATTCCCGATGGTGTCACAAGTATTGAGAAAAATGCGTTCGACTGTTGCACAAGCCTTACGAGCGTAACTATCGGCGACAGTGTCACAAGCATTGGTTCTTTTGCGTTCTCTGGTTGCACAAGCCTTACGAACGTAACTATCGGCGACAGTGTAACAAACATTGGGAAATATGCGTTCTCCGGTTGCACAAGCCTTGCGAGAATAGAAATCCCAGATAGTGTCACAAGCATTAGTTCTTCTGCGTTCGCGGATTGCGAAGCGCTGATACAAACAGAAAACGGTGTATCATATGTTGATAAATGGGTTATTGATTGCGATACTTCTGTTACTTCCGTATCGTTGAGAACGAATACTGTTGGAATTGCCGATTATGCGTTCGACTATTGCAGAAGCCTAACGAGCATAGAAATCGGCGACAGTGTCACAAGCATTGGCGATTATGCGTTCTCTGGTTGCTCGAGCCTTACGAACATAACTATCCCCGACAGTGTTACAAGTATTGGTGAGGGTACGTTCTATAATTGCGCAAATCTTGAGCATATAACTGTGGACGAGAATAATGCGAATTATAAGTCAATAGACGGTAATTTGTATGGCAAAGACGGCACGCTTATCCAGTATGCAATTGGCAAAACTGATACAAGTTTCACTATTCCTGACGATGTCACAAGCATTGGTGAGTGTGCGTTATATAATTGCAGAAGCCTTAAGAGCATAGAAATCCCCGACAGCGTTACAAGCATTGGAGAGTATGCGCTATATAATTGCACAAATCTTGAGAATATAACTGTAAACAAGAACAATGCGAATTATAAGTCAATAGACGGTAATTTGTATAGCAAAGACGGTACGCTTATTCAGTATGCAATTGGCAAAGCTGATACAAGTTTCACTATTCCTGACGGTATTACTAGAATTGGAATTTACGCATTCTATAATTGCGTAAACCTTACGAGCATAACTATACCGGGTAGCATCACCCACATTGACGGTGGAGCATTCGTAAACTGTTCAAAACTTACGAGCGTGACTATAGTTTGCGGTGTTACAAGCATCGGAGCGATAGCGTTCGATAATTGTAACAGTCTTAAAATTGTTTGTTATACTGGAAGTGAGGAGGATTGGGCGGCAATCAACATAGCTTCCCCTAACTCCGAACTCAAAAACGCAACTATAATTTACAATTACGTTCCCGAAGAATAATTTTTATGGGCGCTCACACCGTGGGCGCTCATTTTATAGCCTTCCCTTGTGAGGGAAGGGGGACCACGCAGTGGTGGATGAGTAGTAACATAGTAAAACAAAAAAATCTAAAAATCCCCCCACAAAAATGAAAAAAACTCTTGACAAATCGCAATTTCTTATGTATAATAATTAAAGTCGCGTTTTATGTCTTGATGAAGGGTGGAATTTGTATGATTTTGGACGTAGGTCCTCTCCTCAGGGGAGAGAAAAACCGAATAACATTTGAGTACAAGCTTGAACCCATCCCCATGGACAGAGTCAGCTTCAAGGACGACGCGCTCGTTACGGGAGAGATAACCGACAGTGCAGGTTACATGCAACTGAAGGCTCAGGCTCAGCTTGCGTATGAGACCGAGTGCGACAGGTGTCTCGATACCGTCGAGGGTGAATTCGTGCTTGACTTTGAAAGAGTGGTAGCCGACGAGGGTACCCTTACCGAGGAACAGATAGAGGACAACGTAGACGAGTACGTTATTGTTGAAAACGGTCGTCTTGACATCGACGAGCAGCTCGCCGAAGCGCTTCTTCTTGATTTCCCCCGTAAGATACTTTGCTCCGAGGATTGCCCCGGACTTTGCCCCAAATGCGGAAAATCTCTCAAGGGCGGTGACTGCGGTTGCCCCAAAAAGGAGATCGACCCGCGTCTTGCGGTCTTAGCGCAGCTCCTTAACAAGGAAGAAGACAAATAAACGCCCCCAAAACAGTAAAAAATAATTTATTTATATTCGAAAATGCGAAAAGCGTTTTCGAGAGGAGGTTTCACAATGGCAGTACCGAAGAGAAAAGTGTCCAAAGCACGCAGAGATAAGAGAAGAAGCAACAACTCCAAGCTCACTATGCCCGGACTTGTTAAATGCTCCAACCCCGCTTGCTCCGAGATGCTCAAGCCCCACTGCGTATGCAAGGTTTGCGGCTTCTACAACGGCAAGAAGGTTCTCAACGTAAAAGAGGCTTAATTGACACAAAGCAGAAAATAAAAAGGAATTCCTCGAGGGATTCCTTTTTATTTTTTAATTTTTGAAATAGCTATTGCTTTTTGGCGAATAATGTTGTATAATTACGTTTGGTAAAATTTATCTTTAAATATATTTCGGAGGTTTGAAATGGCAGAAGGATGCACACACGACTGTTCCACTTGTGGCTTGAACTGTCCGTCCAAATCGGGCGGCATTCCCAAGGACGAGCCTAACAAATACAGCAACGTAAAGCACATAATCGCGGTAATGAGCGGAAAGGGAGGCGTAGGTAAGTCTCTCGTTACCTCTATGCTTGCGGTAAATCTCAGCAGAAAGGGATATAAGGTCGGTATTCTCGACGCCGACATCACAGGTCCCTCTATCCCAAAAGCGTTCGGTATGCACGCCGATGTTGAGGGCGACGGAGAGGGAAATATGCTTCCTCCCGAAACAGCTACGGGAATTAAAATCATGTCGGTCAATCTTATGCTTGACGACGAGAGCGCGCCCGTGGTCTGGAGAGGCTCTATTATTTCGGGTACTGTCCGTCAGTTCTGGACAGACTGCGCTTGGGGCGACCTTGACTATCTTCTCATCGACTGCCCTCCCGGCACGGGCGACGTTCCGCTTACCGTTTTCCAGAGTATTCCGATCGACGGTTGCGTGATCGTTTCGGGTCCTCAGGATCTCGTTGCTATGATCGTTAAGAAAGCGGCTAATATGGCGGATATGATGCAGATACCCGTCCTCGGTCTCGTTGAAAATATGAGCTATATCAAGTGTCCCGATTGCGGTAAGGAGATCCGTGTGTTTGGTGAGAGCCATATCGACGACATCGCGAATGAGTTCGGTTACGACCTGCTCGCAAAGGTTCCGATCGACCCTCAGGTGGCGGCGTTCGTGGACAACGGCAGAATAGAGTCGGCAAACTGCGACTACCTTAGCGCGGCGGCAGACAAGATAATCGAGAAGTGTAATAAATAAAAGAGTTTTGTGGGGGAAAGAGACCTTCTTGAATGAAGGTCTCTTTCCCCCACACCTCCTGTCTTCCAAGAACTTTTTCAAAAAAAGAATTAAATTATAAATTCCACTTGAAAAAAGAACAGAAATAGTGTAAAATATATTAAATATGTATTTGAAAGGAATTTATCTCTCGCTTATCGGGGGATAAAGGTCAGAAATGATAGAAAGAACAGTTGAGAGAGCCGACGCAGGTCTGCGTTTTCATAAGGTAAGGACAGACCGATTTAAAATGTCGCGCCTGTCATTCAATTTTATATTGCCCGCCGATGCCGAAAGATCGCCGAGGACAAGACTTATGCTTGCCACAATGATGCGAGGATGCGAAAAATACCCCTCTGTGGTCGCTATAAATAAGAGACTTGACCAGCTTTACGGTTCAACCGTCACGTGGCGCGCGACCTCGGTCGGCGAGCGTCACGCTTTCAGAATATCTTGTGAGGTATTAAGCGACAGATACAGGTTCAAGGGTGACAGTGATAGCATTGTCAAGGGCGTTTGCGAGGTCATTTTAGAGATACTTTTCGCGCCTCTCCGCGATGAAAACGGACTTCTCTCCGAGAGTAACTTTGAAAGCGAAAAGAAGCTTGCTATTGACGCTATAAAAGCCAAGATAAACGATCAGAAGGCGTATGCGGCAGAAAGGTGCAAAAGCCTTATGCTTGAAGGGGATCCGTCGGGCATATCCGTCGAGGGAACGGCAGAGCAGTTAGAGAAGATCACCCTTAAGTCGGTAAGTGAAAACGTTGAATATTTTCTCAAAAATTCGATCCTCGAATGTTTCTACGTTGGTAGCGACGACGTAAGCGAGGTAATAGATCTGGTCAGCGAAAGATTTGCGAAAATCGGTCGCTCGTCGGTATCGCTTTTTGGTGAGGAAAAAGGATTTTTACGCGAAGATTGTGCTAATTTGAAAACCCTTGACGAGACCATGAACGTGTCGCAGTGCAGACTTAACGTTGGATGCACAAGCGGCGTTGTCATGAAGGACAGTGACTACTACGCCATGAGCCTTTTTAACGAGATATTTGGCGGCTCGTCGGTTGCCAAGCTCTTTATGAACGCCAGAGAAAGGCTGAGCCTTTGCTACTATTGCTACTCCTCGTACAGCTCGGCTACGGGAACGTTGATGATCGGATGCGGCATCAAGCGAGAAAACAGAGAAAAGGCTTATGCCGAAATAAAAAATCAGCTCCTTGAAATGCAAAAAGGAAGCTTTTCGGAGCAGGATATTGAGACGGCAAAGTGCACCATTTTGTCGGGACTTTTGCAAATGTCGGACAGTCCGTCGGCGATAGAAGCGTTCAAGTTCAGAAGATTTCTGGCAGGCGTTGACGAAAGTGCCGAGGACGTAGCGGATAAAATAAAAGCGGTCACCAAAGACGAGATCGTCGCGGTGGCGCAAAAAGTGCGGATAGATACCGTATATTTCCTTTGCGGAACGGGAGAGGAGGACGAATACGATGAGTGAGATCAAGCGATTTGAGTCCTCGCTTCTCGGCGAGCATTATTACAAAATAAACCACGACAGCGGACTTAGCGTGTTCGTTTTCCCTAAAAATCTGTCTACTACATACGGCATTTTTTCGGTCAATTTCGGCGGCAACGCCATAGAATACGACTGCGGCGGCGAAAAGGTCAGTCTGCCTCAGGGATGCGCCCATTTTCTTGAGCATAAGCTCTTTGAAAACGAGGACGGAAGCAATGCAGACGACGTTTTTTCGTCTCTCGGCGCATACGACAATGCTTACACCTCAAACGAGCGCACCGCCTACCTTTTCTCGGCTACCGAAAACGTCCGCGAAGCTCTTTCCGAGCTTTTAAGCTTCGTTACTCACCCTTATTTCACCGAAAAGACCGTGAAAAAGGAGATCGGCATTATCGCCGAGGAAATACGCGGATGTATGGACGATCCTTACGACCGTTGCTATATGAATATGCTTAGCGCGATGTATTTCGCCAATCCCGTCAAAAATGAGATCTGCGGAAGCGAGGAGTCTATATCAAGGATAACCCCCGAGGTGCTGTACCGCTGCTGCCGTGATTTTTACACTCCCGAAAATATGGTTCTCTGTATCTGCGGAAACATTACGGCAGAGGAGACTGTTGAGATAGTCGATAGGGAGATAGGTAAAGAGAAGCGTAACTTCTGTTCGTCTTTTGCCCCTTTTGACGAGCCGCGCGAAGTGAAAAATCATTACGTTGAAAGAAAAATGCCCGTAGGCAAGCCGCTTTTCTGCATAGGTGTCAAGGATTGCGACATTCCATTGTCGCCGATCGAGCGATACAAAAAGGTGGAGGGAATGAACATTCTGCTTCACATGATGCTCTCCGAGGCGGGCGAGTTTTATCTCGATATGCTGGAGCAGGGGATCGTATCTCCGGGATTTGACAGCGGATATTCCGCAAGCCCAAATACGGCTTACATTATGATCTCGGGTGAGAGCGACGTTCCCGAAACTCTGCTTGAAAAGATAAAGGAGCGTATTTCCGAGTGCCGCGAGAACGGACTTGACAGAGAGGATTTCGAGAGAGAAAAGAAATGCGTTTACGCGTCCTATATTTCAGATTTTGATTCCACCGAGGACATAGCTTTTGCACTGACCAGCTACGCTTACGACGGAATTGACCTTTTCGAGCAACCGAGGATCATAGAAAGCATTACGTTTGATTACGTTACCGAGCTTTTGAATAGAGTCTTTGAGGATGAGCGCTTTACCTTGTCCGTCATAAGACCCGAATAAAACACAGGAGGATATTATGGAACATATTTCAAAAATAGCCTTTCCCGGAATTGGAATAGGCGAATTTGAGCTGAATAACGTGGCATTCAATATTGCCGACATCTTGGGATTTTTCGGAATCAAGATCGGTAGCTTTCCCGTATATTGGTACGGAATTATCATTACCTGCGGAATGGTGTTGGCGTTTCTTTACGTTACTTATCGAGGCAAATACGAGAGTATTAAATTGGACGACATTACCGACGTGGCGCTCTGGGCGATCATCTCGGGTGTGATAGGAGCAAGACTTTATTTTGTTCTGACCAGTCTCGACAGCTTTATGCCAAAGGATGGAAACTTTATCGAATTTATCAAAAATGTATTTAATCTTCGCACGGGCGGTCTTGCCATATACGGAGGTATTATCGGCGGAGCTATAGCTATTATTATAGTGACAAGCGTTAAGAAGATGAATTTTCTTAAGCTTTTCGATATGGCGGCACCCGGTGTTATGATAGCGCAATCATTAGGAAGATGGGGCAACTTTTTTAACGGAGAGGCGTACGGCGGCTTGGTAGAGGAGGGACACCCTCTGTCCTTTCTGCGAATGAGTCTTCAGTCGTATAATACTCAGCGCGATGAGCTTCTCGGATACCCCTTGGGAGCGGTTGACGTTCATCCTACCTTCCTTTATGAGTCACTTTGGAATCTTGCGGGCTTTATTCTTATAAATATCTTCTACAAAAAGAAGAAATTTAACGGTCAGATAGTTTGCATGTATCTTGCATGGTACGGATTCGGCAGATTCTTTATAGAGGGACTTCGCACCGATAGCCTTTATATTCCGGGCACCGCTATCCGCATATCCCAGATGGTGGGAATCGTGTGCTTCGTTGTTTTCGGCGCGGCGCTTGTGGCAGGTCTTATCTATTCAAAGAAAAAGCTTTATATGGGCGGCGCGCAGCTCTCCGCTTTTGATAACTATATCAAGCCCGATCTTATTATGAATCCCGTATTCTTTGAAAAAAAGACCGAAAAAACAGAGAATACCGAACCCGTCTCCGATGCACGGGAGATAGCCGAGGAAAATACTCCAAATGAAACGGAGGAAAATGAAAATGGCACAGATAATTGACGGAAAAGCAATTTCCAAGCAGGTAAGAGAGGAGATCGCCGCAGAAGTGGTCAGATTCAAGGAGAAATACGACTCCGCCCCCGGTTTGGCGGTTATAATCGTGGGAAATGACCCTGCGTCGCAGGTCTACGTAAAAAATAAAAAGAAGGGCTGCGAGGAGGTCGGATTTTACTCCGAAAGCTACGAGCTTCCCGCAGAGACAACGCAAGAGGAGCTTATCGCCCTTGTTGAAAGGCTCAATAATGATGACAAAATTCACGGAATTTTGGTTCAGCTTCCTCTGCCAAAGCATCTTAACGAGACCGAAGTTCTCTTGAAGATCAAGCCCGAAAAGGACGTTGACGCGTTCCACCCCTATAACGTGGGTAAAATTATGATCGGCAACCACGACCTGCTGCCTTGCACCCCTGCGGGCGTTATGGTTCTGCTCCAAAAGAGCGGAATTGACGTCTCGGGCAAAAAATGCGTGGTTATCGGTCGCTCCAATATCGTGGGTAAGCCTATGGCTATGCTTTTGCTTCATGCTCACGGAACGGTGACTATCTGTCATAGCAGAACGCAAAATCTTGCCGAGATCTGCCGTGAAGCCGATATTCTCGTGGCTTCAATCGGTAAGCCCGAATTCGTTAAAGGCGATATGGTCAAGGAGGGAGCCGTTGTTGTTGACGTGGGAATTAACCGTCTTGAGAGCGGCAAGCTCGTCGGCGACGTTGATTTTGCCGAGGTCGAGCCTAAAGCATCCTACATCACCCCCGTTCCCGGCGGCGTAGGTCCTATGACTATCACCATGCTTCTCAAAAATACCCTCACCGCGGCAAGTATTGCCAGAGGGGAAAGATAATAATAACAAAATCCCGATAGACAAAAATCTATCGGGATTTTAACTTGTATGAATTGCAAAATCAATATATTTTTTCTATTTCATCAAATCCATGATTCTTTAGCCAAATGTTAATCATAGATTTTTCAAATCGTGGTTTTGAAGGATAATCGGCTTTAATTACCTCCAATGCTTGATTGCGCCAGTTTTCATTGTAATCCATAATCTCTATCATACACACGGCGCAAGCAACTCTGACTTCGTTTGTAGGATGATTTAAAAGGCTTGCAAAGTTATCTTTTTGATCGGAGAACTGCTCGTTAATCTGTTTAGCGGCTTTTCTGTACTGGTCTACACCTTTGTTGTTTTTCTTAACCGATGCCTTATCACCGTAATCAACATCAATAGTGCATTCTATGCCGCTTATGAATTTTTGTAACAGTTTTTCGTATTTAACCTCATTTGACAACATAGCACGTTTCTCCTAATTATGATTTGATTGTTTCAATAGAAAAGTCCTATTTTAATTATAAGTCATTTGCAGGATTTTGTCAAGAGCGTTCAAGCTCCTGAAAGGTTTTCGGATATTTCTCTGCGAAATAGCAACAAATCCTACTCAAACCCTTGACATTTTCGCGCTTTTATTATATAATAATATATTATCTATAACTATATCCAAATTGATTTTAAAGAGAGAATTATGAAAGAATACAGAATTTTACCCGATGCCGAGATGCAGGCGCAAAATATATTCCGCGACAAGGTGAGAGCGATTTCTCTTGCTAAAGCCGAGAAATGCGGACACGCCTTGAAGGCATTCGTGCAGACCTTTGGTTGCCAGCAGAACGAAGCCGACAGTGAAAAGATTGCGGGAATGTGCCGCTCGATGGGCTATGAAATATGCTACGCTCCCGAGGAAGCGGACCTTATTATGGTCAACACATGTGCGGTAAGAGAGCACGCCGAGCAAAAGGCGCTTTCCATCGTGGGTCAGTACAAGCATTTAAAGGCGGCAAAGCCCGATATGCTTATCGGCGTTTGCGGTTGTATGGTGACCCAAGACCACCGAAAGGAAACCATCAAGCACAGCTATCCTTACGTTGATTTCGTGCTTGGAACGTCCTCGCTCCACCGTTTGCCCGAGCTTATTTTCACCAAGATTCAAAAGGGAAAAAGACTTTATTGCCCCGAGGAAAAGGAATATTTGGTTGCCGAGGGATTACCCATTCACCGTGAGTCCACCTACCGTGCGTGGGTGTCGATAATGTACGGCTGTAATAATTTCTGCACCTACTGCATCGTGCCTTACGTCAGAGGTCGCGAGAGAAGCCGCCGCCCCGAGGACATAATCGCCGAGGTCAGAGAACTTGTCCGGAGCGGTTACAAGGATATAACCCTGCTCGGTCAGAACGTCAACAGCTACGGCAAGGATGCAAAGAGCGACGACGGCGAGGTCTACGATTTTGCCGACCTGCTTTCGGATATTGACAAAATCGAGGGCGATTACTTTATCCGTTTTATGACCAGCCACCCGAAGGATGCGTCGGACAAGCTTATCGACATTATAGCATCGTCAAAGCACGTCGCGCATCAGTTTCACCTGCCAATGCAGTCGGGAAGCGACACAATACTTAAGGCTATGAACCGCCACTACGACAGAGAAAAATATCTGCGTACAGTCAATTATCTTCGCGAGAAAATACCCGATATTACCATATCTTCGGACATTATCGTAGGTTTCCCCGGAGAGACCGACGAGGATTTTGAAGGAACCCTTGAAATGCTTCGCAAGGTGCGCTTCGATATGACCTATTCCTTCATCTATTCGCCCAGAAAGGACACCCCCGCAGCGGCTATGGATTGTCAGATACCCGACAACGTCAAGGGAGAGCGCTTCAACAGACTTTTGGAGCTTCAAAACGAGATCGCTCTTGAAAAAAACAAGCCTCTTGAGGGAAAAATACTAAAGGTGCTTTGCGACGGTAAGAGCAAAAACAACGAGGACGTATATTCGGGTCGCACCGAGGGAAATAAAATAGTACTTTTTGACGGCGACGAGAGTGACGTCGGAAAATTCATAAAAATGAAAATTACACGCGCCGAGACCTTTGCGCTCTACGGCGAGAAAATCTAAAATAACGAAAAGAGGAAATAGATATGAGCATTTATTCACTTGCGGCAGAGCTTGGAAAGGCAATAAAAGAAGACGAGAGAATGATCCGTATGGAAAAGGCTAAGGAAGCCTACGAGGGAAGCGAGAAGATCGCCAACCTTATGATGGAATACGGTATTCAGCAGCAGGCTCTCACAACTATGGGCGACGGCGATGAGATCGACACCGATGCGCTGACGAGAATTCAGGACAGAATTGACGAGATCTACGCAGAGATCACCACCGACCCCCTTTTCATCGAGCTTGACGAAGCGCAGGCGGCGGTCAACGAGCTTATGGAGACCGTGAACAACACCATTATGTTTAATGCGACAGGCAAGACACCTTGCACTCACGATTGCTCCACCTGCGGTGGCTGCCACTAAGCAAAAGCCCTTGGCTTTTGCAATGAAATCCGCAATGCGGATGAAATCCACCTTCGGCGGATGAAATCGCCGCCTACGATGAAATCTACGGCTTTGCCGTAGGTGATAAAGAAATAACAGAAGCGAGGAAACCGCTATGACTCCAATGATGGAGCAATATTTTGAGATAAAAAACAAATACAAGGACTATCTGCTTTTTTACCGTCTCGGTGACTTTTACGAGATGTTTTTTGACGACGCTATCGTGGCATCAAGAGCGCTTGACCTGACCTTGACGGGCAGAGATTGCGGAGAAGCAGAGAGAGCGCCTATGTGCGGCGTGCCGTTTCATTCGGTGGACACCTACATCGGCAAGCTTATCGAGCAGGGATTTAAGATCGCTATCTGCGAGCAGATGGAGGATCCCGCTACCGCCAAGGGAATAGTGAAGCGAGACGTTATAAGAGTCATTACTCCCGGTACGGTCATCGAGTCCAATCTCCTGTCCGATAAGAAAAACAATTATCTCTGCGCTCTTTATATGGGTGAATTTGAATATGGTGTCTGCTTCTGCGACGTTTCCACGGCGGAGATATACGCTACCAGCTTTTCGGGTAACAATATGGACGCGAGACTTCTCAACGAGCTTGGCACCTACGCTCCCGTGGAGGTCATTTCCAATCTTGGCGCGACAAAATTCAAAGAAATAGCTGATTTCATAAAAGACCGTCTTGGCTCGATGCTCAACGACAATCAGCCCTCACGCTTTGAGCTTGATCCTTGTATGGATAGGATGAAAGCGCAGTTCGAGTCGACTTTGCGCGAGGACGACACTGCCGATAAGGCTTTGGTTTGTGCGGTTGGCGCTATGCTCGATTACGTCCGCGACACCCAGAAAAAGGACATCGGATATATCAATAAGCTGAACGTCTATTCCGACGGTCAGTACCTTGAAATGGACGTGAACACAAGACGAAATCTTGAGCTTGTGGAGTCTATGAGAGCCAAGGAAAAGAAGGGAACTCTGCTTTGGGTGCTTGACAAGACCCGTTCCTCTCTCGGAGCGCGTCTGCTTCGTAAATGGGTAGAGCATCCGCTGATCACCGCATCGGCGATAGTCAAGAGACAGAACGCCGTAGAGGAGTTTTACAACAACTTCATGCTCCGCGAGCAGATAAGTGAGCTGCTTGATAACGTTCTTGACCTTGAAAGACTTATCACCAAGATAGTTTACGGCTCGGCAAACGCAAAGGATCTTCGCGCGGTGGCAAGCACCGTGGCTATTCTTCCCGAGCTGAAAAATCTGCTCTCTAACTGCACGAGCGACGAGATGCAGAGAATATATTCGGAGCTTGATACCCTTGAGGACATCTGCGACCTTATCTGTCGCTCGATTAAGGAAGAGCCGCCTTTTTCCGTACGCGAGGGCGGAATGATAAAGGACGGCTATGACGAGCGCGTTGACGAGTTCCGCGCCATCGTGGAGCATGGTGACGAGTGGCGTGAGCAGATCGCCGAAAGAGAGCGAGAAGAAACCGGGATCAAGAACCTTAAAGTAGGCTACAACAAGGTCTTCGGATTTTATATCGAGGTCACGAGGTCGCAGTACGATCTTGTTCCCGACAGATATATTAGAAAGCAGACTCTTGCAAATTGCGAGCGTTATATCACCGAGGAGCTGAAAGAAATGGAAGCCAAGGTGCTTGGAGCCTCTGACAAGCTCTGTTCACTTGAATACGAGCTTTTCTGCGATATCCGCGCGATCGTTGCAGATAATAGCGTAAGAATACAAAAGACCGCCGCGCTCCTCGCCGAGACCGACGTTTATTACAGTCTTGCCACCGTTGCGGCGAAGAACAGATACGTCCGTCCCGAGATAACCTCCTCCGATGACATCGATATCAAGGACGGCAGACACCCCGTGGTCGAGCAGTTCGTTAAGGACTCCTATTTCGTCCCCAACGACACAAAGCTTAATATGACTACCGACCGTCTCCTGCTTATCACAGGTCCCAATATGGCGGGTAAATCCACGTATATGCGACAAGTGGCGCTGATCGTGCTTATGGCGCAGATGGGATCCTTCGTGCCTGCGGCAGAGGCGACGATCGGTATTACCGACAAGATATTTACACGCGTTGGCGCGTCCGACGATCTGGCTTCGGGTCAGTCCACCTTTATGCTGGAGATGAACGAGGTGGCTTACATACTTAAGAACGCTACGAGAAAGAGCCTTATCATCTACGACGAGGTAGGACGCGGTACTTCAACCTTTGACGGCATGAGTATAGCAAGAGCTATAGTTGAATACACTGCAGGCAGACGCATCGGAGCGAAAACTCTTTTTGCGACACACTACCACGAGCTGACAAGTATGGAGAATGAGTTTGACGGCATCGTCAACTATAATATCGCCGCTAAAAAGCGCGGTGACAGTATTACATTCCTGCGTAAAATTGTCCGCGGCTCTACCGACGACAGCTACGGAATCGAGGTCGCGAAGCTTGCGGGCCTTCCAAACGAGGTCATCAAGCGCGCCAAGGAGATACTTGCAACGGTCGAGGAAAGCGCCAAGAATATCAAGCTCACCGACCGTGAAGAAAAGGTCGTAGAAAAGGACGATACCCTTATAACATTTGAGGATTGCATCAACGATCAGGTTATAGACGCGCTTAAAAACGTTGATATCAACACGCTCTCACCCTATGAGTGCATGACCTTCCTTTTCGACCTCAAAAAGCGTTTGAGTTGAAAGGAAACAAATCTGATGAAAGGAGGCGAGACTAATGGGAATTATAAACGTTCTGTCCTTTGAGGTCGCTAACCTTATCGCGGCGGGTGAGGTCGTGGACAGACCCGCTTCGGCGATCAAGGAGATGATAGAAAATTCTATCGACGCGGGCGCCAAGCATATCACCGTCGAGATACAAAACGGTGGAATTACCTTTATGCGAATATCAGACGACGGATGCGGTATGGAGCCCGATGATCTGCCTCTGTGTATAAAGCGACACGCAACAAGTAAGATAAAGACCGCAGAGGATCTTGACGGCATATGTACGCTCGGCTTCCGCGGCGAGGCTCTGGCGGCAATATCCGCAGTTTCCAAGCTCCGCATAATTTCAAAAACACACGATGCTCCCCTCGGCGCCGAGCTTATCGTCGATTGCGGAGAGGAGATCGCGCTTCAGGAGAGAGGTTGTTCAAACGGAACGACTATTATAGTCGAGGATCTTTTCGCCAACGTTCCCGCAAGAAGAAAGTTTCTGAAGCGTGACGTTACCGAGACCACGGCGGTCTGCGCCAACGTGGAGAAGATCGCGCTGTCTCACCCCGAGATCGCCTTCAGACTTATCACCGACGGTCAGATAAAGCTTGAGACCGTGGGCGACGGCAAGCTTCTTAGCGCGATCTACGCGGTGTTCGGACGAGATTTTGCCAACAGATTGATCGAAGTGGATGGCGAGTTTGACGGGATATCGGTCAAGGGCTACATTGGTCGCTCGGATAATGTCAAGAGCAACAGAAACTACGAGAATTTCTACATAAACAAGCGTTTTGTTAAGAGCAGAACTGCGGGTGCGGCGATAGAGCAGGCATTCGTTTCCTATATGCCGTCGGAGAAATTTCCCGTATGCGTACTGTTTATATCCCTTAATCCCGGTAGGGTTGACGTAAACGTCCACCCCGCGAAGCTGGAGGTCAAATTCTCTAACGAAAAGCCTGTATTTGAAGCGATATATTACGCAGTAAGACAAGCACTTGAGCAGAACGTTACACGTCCTGAAATGGAAATGCCGAAAGCGTCGGCAGGTGTGCGAATGTCGGATGCGTTTACTTCCGTGGAAAGGGAAAAGTCGCTTAAAGCAAGACAGATCACTATTGATATGCCGACCCCCACGCAGAATAAACCCGCGCAGCCCCAAAAGTCGGAGAACGAGCGCGTACCTGCGTTCATAGCCGAGACGGCGGCTCCGCAATTTACGCCTAAAAAGCAAAACGAGATACCGAAAGTAACTCCTGCGCCTCAGATCAATGAGAGCGGCTTAACGCAGTCAAGCCCCGTGTCCAAGGAACAGGGCAAAATAACCCGACTTACGGCTGAGGATTACATAAAATACTACTATAACCCCGAGGCGCTTCCAAAAGAGGATGACGAGAATTGTTGTGACGCTCCCCAAGCAGAAAACGCGCGTGAGCCTGAAAACAAAACTTCCGAGGAGACAGTTGAGGAGCTGAAGGCTGCGGAGGTCAAGAAAAATGCTGAAAACATCTCCGTGCCTGCCAATAAATCGGTTCAGAGCGCCGTTTCTTCAGAAAAAGCCCCCGAAACATCCGAAGTTGAAGAAAAAGCTCCGAAGATCGAATATAAGATCGTCGGAGAGGTCTTTAATTCCTATATTATCGTGCAGGTCGAGGAAAAAATGCTTATTATCGACAAGCACGCCGCTCACGAGAGAATAATTTTCGAGCAGCTCAAGAAAAATATGTACTCTCAGGAGGTCTCCTCCCAGCTGCTTATGCTTCCCGTCGACGTTATGCTGATGTCCGACGAGGTTGCGGCGATAGAGGAGTACAGACAAGAGCTTGAAGCGGTTGGCTTTGAGTTTTCAACGTCAAGAAACACGGTTTCGGTCACGGCTCTGCCCGTAGGCATCGAGCAGGACGCGGTTGCCGATATGTTTGCCGTGGTTGCCGACAGAATTAAGAATGGCACGGGTAAGGTGGACTTGACGAGGAATATTATCTTCGAAAAAGCTCTTTATCAGGCTTCCTGCAAGGCTGCTATCAAGGCAGGCAGGGAATACGCCAAGGGTCACGGCGAATGGGTGGTCGAAAAACTTATGGAGATACCCGATATTACCTTCTGTCCTCACGGCAGACCCGTGGCGATGGAGCTTTCCAAGAAAAATATAGACAGACAATTTGAAAGAACTTAAATTAATCCCGCGTCACTTTGGCTTGTGTCAGCGGAAAAAGGAGCAAAGTTATGTTTGAACTTTTAGCACAGGACGGCAGAGCGCGCAGAGGCGTGCTTCATACCGTTCACGGGGACATTCAGACCCCCGTATTTATGAACGTCGGCACCTGCGCCGCTATCAAGGGCGGTGTTTCTACCGTTGAGCTTAACGACGAGCTTGACTGTCAGGTCGAGCTTTCCAACACCTACCATCTCCATATCCGTCCCGGTGACGGACTTATCAGAGATATGGGGGGCTTGCACAAGTTTATGAACTGGAAAAAGCCTATCCTTACCGACTCGGGGGGATTTCAGGTCTTTTCTCTGGCTCAGCTTCGTAAAATTACCGAGGAGGGTGTCAGATTCCAGTCTCACATCGACGGCAAGAAGATCTTTATGGGTCCCGAGGAGAGTATGCAGATACAGTCCAACCTTGCATCGACTATCGCTATGGCGTTTGATGAGTGTATCGAAAACCCCGCACCCTATAAGTACGTCCGCGCGTCTATCGACAGAACCACGCGTTGGCTTGAAAGATGCCGCACCGAGATGGACAGACTCAATTCGCTTCCCGATACCATAAACCGTAATCAGATGCTTTTCGGCATAAATCAGGGAAGCACGTATGAAGATCTTCGAATTGAGCATATGCAGAGGATTGCCGAGATCAACTGCGAGGGATACGCTATCGGCGGTCTTGCAGTCGGTGAAGCTACCGACGATATGTACCGTATCATCGATGCGGTCGAGCCATATATGCCCAAGGATAAGCCCAGATACCTTATGGGTGTCGGTACGCCCTGCAACATCCTTGAAGCGGTACACATGGGTGTCGATTTCTTCGATTGCGTAATGCCCTCAAGAAACGCGCGCCACGGCAATCTTTTCACGTGGGAAGGTAAGATGAATCTGCTCAATGAGAAGTACGCCAAGGACCCCAGACCCATTTCCGAGTCCTGCAACTGTCCTGCCTGCCGTAATTACAGCCGGTCCTATATCCGTCACCTTATCAAGGCGAAGGAATCTCTTGGAATGAGACTTGCAGTTGCTCACAACCTCTATTTCTATAACAATTTAACAAGAAAAATAAGAGAAGCTCTGGACGGCGGCTACTTTGAGAGCTTCTATCAGAAATATCACGTCGCTCTCGGTGAAAGAAACCCCGATTAAGCTATGATAAAGTACGTAATTTTTGATAAAGACGGAACACTTATCGATACCGAACCCTTGTTTCAGAGAAGCTGGAACGAGGTTGGCGAGAAGTGGGGACTTAAGGACATTGACAAGCTCTATTGTAAGATCATAGGCAGGAGCAGAGATACTATAATCGAGCTGCTTGAGGATACGTACGGCAAAGGAGTTGACTGTAAAGGCTTTTATGCCGAGAGAATGGCTCGTGCGAGAGAGCTTTTCGAGGGAGAAATACCGCTCAAAAAGGGTGCGCTTGAAATATTGCAATTTTTACGAGAGAATAGTATTCCCGTTGCCGTTGCCACGTCGACCGTTATGAAGATAGCCGAGAAAAATCTTAAAAAAACCGGCTTGTGGGAATATATAGATGCTGTTGTTACCAGTGAAATGGTGGTGGACGGTAAACCCGCTCCCGATATTTTTATTGAGGCAGGAAAACGTATTGGTGTCGAAGACGCATCTGTGTGTATAGTCTGCGAGGATTCGTACAATGGCATATTTGCCGCACACGCGGCTGGAATGAAACCGATAATGGTTCCCGATTTACTTCCACCTACATCGGAAACGGAAGCGTTGGTATACAAGACCTACGACGATCTTTTAGAGGTCATTGATCTTATTAAAAAAGAAAACAACATATAATTTGGAGGATAATTATGAAAAAACAAACGGTAATCGGAATTTGCGTGGGTGTTGCCCTTGGAGCCGCTGCTACGGTTGCGGGAGTGCTTGCCGTACGCAAGATCGTAAAGGAGATCAAAGCGGATCTTAACGAGTGCAGCTTTACATCTCCAAACGGCGACAACATAGTTACTCTGACATACGGTTCTTCAAAATTTGCAAAGGGACTTACATTTATTAAAGTGCAGGGAAGCGTAGAATCGGGAAATGACGATTGTAAGCTGGTTCTTTTTGCAAAGGACAGCTCCGAGCTTTTCTGCGGCGAGTGGGAGGACAACGAGCATTTCAGACTTTTGGTAGGAAACGGAAAGCGCAAGCAGTGCTGTGACTTTAATTTTGTGGATGAAAAGATCGCCGCAAAATACTATCTGCGTAAGGCTGATGACAAGATAGATTTAATTGACGTATCTATTGAAAATAATTGATTGAAAATAAGTAAAGGAGAGAAAAAATGATTTCAAGAATTTTGCTTGAAGACGTTCTTGCCGCGGCTATGTCGACCGGCGCGGACTTCGCAGAGGTCTACGCTGAAAAGACGAGAAACAACGGCATACGTTTTCTCGACGGTAAGATCGACACTGTAAGTGACGATATGGTGTCGGGAGTAGGTATTCGCGCGTTTATCGGAACAAGAACGGTATACGCTACCACCACCGACTTTTCAAGAAGCGGTCTGCTTCGTTGCGCAAAGGCGGTTGCCGATGCCCTTGGTGAGAGCAAGGCTCAGGTAAGTATAAATCTGACCGAGCGAATTTTCCCCAACATCCACCCCGTAAAGATACTTCCCGGAAGCACGGCTCTTTCCACAAGAACCGATATTCTCAAATCCGCTTGCTTTGCCGCTCGCGAGAGAGACGAGAAGATCAAGCAGGTAATGGGAAGTCTCGCATCGGTAGACCACACCATTCTCGTTGCTAACAGCGAGGGGCTTTACACAGGCGACAGACACGTAAGAACGAGGATCGCGGTAAGCGCGGTAGCACTCTCGGCAGATGGCTCGGATAACCAGTCAGGAAGTGCATCTCCCGGACGCGGAATGGGACTTGAAATGTTTGATTTCATCGATCCCAAGAGCGTAGGTATTCAGGCTGCTGATCAGGCGCTCGTAAATCTCCGCGCAGACTATTGTCCCGCAGGACAGATGACCGTTGCCATTGA
Organism: Eubacteriales bacterium; assembly: GCA_045577415.1. GTDB lineage: Bacteria > Bacillota > Clostridia > Oscillospirales > CAG-272 > SVTX01. Next base: position 16,333 of record JAZNII010000052.1, on the reverse strand, counting down.
AAACGGCTTTGGCGGCGTTATCTTCCACGAGGCTTGCGGTCACTCCCTTGAGGCTACCAGCGTTGGTACGGGTACTTCCCAGATGTGCGGCAAGCTGGGTCAGCAGATAGCTAACGTAAAGGTCACCGCTATCGACGATGGAACCATCCCCGGCGCTTGGGGTTCGGTCAACATCGACGACGAGGGAACTCCCACACAGAGAAACGTTCTCATCGAGAACGGTATTCTCAAGAGCTACATGATCGACCGTCTCGGTTCCCGCAGAATGGGTATGGCTATGACGGGTAACGGTCGCCGCGAGAGCTTTATGTACGAGCCTACCTCCCGTATGACCAATACCTTTATCGCAAACGGTCCCGACAAGAACGAGGACATCATCAAGTCCATTGAATACGGTCTCTATGCCAAGAGCATGGGCGGCGGTTCGGTAAACCCCTTGACGGGCGAATTTAACTTCGGTGTCAGCGAGGGATATATCGTTCGTAACGGGGAGATCTGCGAACCCGTTCGCGGCGCGTCTCTTGTAGGAACAGGATCACAGATCCTTATGGATATCGATATGGTGGGTCAGAACCTTGAGACCGCGCAGGGTATGTGCGGTTCCTCCAGCGGAAGCGTTCCTACCGACGTAGGTCAGCCCCTTATCCGCGTTTCCAAGATCACAGTAGGAGGTCGCTAAAATGAATTTTACAGAAATTAAAAATATAATTTCCGCCGCTTGCGAGAAATTCGGCGTTGCGGAATATGAGATCTACTACACAGTAGGCGAGGACATCAGCGCCGAGACCCTCAAAGACGAGGTCAGCGCGTTCAGCTCCGGCGAGAGCGCAAAGGTATACTTCCGTTGCCTCGTTGACGGTCACATGGGCTACGCCTCCAGCAGCTATTTTGCCGCTGACGAGCTTGAAGACCTTGTAGTTCGCGCAAAGGAGAACGCAGGTGCTATTGAAAACGACGATGTTGTGTTTATTTTCAAGGGTTCCGAGTCCTACGCAAAGACTACCGCTCCCGACCCTGTTGTTGTTGACGCAGGTGAGCTTAAAAACAAGGCTCTTGAGCTTCAGAGAGCTACCTATGCGACCGACAGCTCTGTCGTTGACGGAACGCAGTCAGTGGCTATCTCCTTTAGAAACGAGATATATCTCTACAACTCCCACGGTCTTGAGCTTTCAAACCGCGTTGGTATGTCGGGATGCTACGTTGCCGCTGTCGTAAATAAGGACGGAGAGGCAAGAGATAATTTTGAGTTTGCAGAGAACATTAATAGCGAGGACGCAAAGAACCTTCCTGCAAAGGCGGTTCAGGGTGCTCTTGACAAGATCGGTGCCTCGGAAATCCCCACGGGCAAATACGACGTGGTTATCGACGGAACACAGATGCGCTCGCTTCTGTCTGCTTTCTCGTCTGCGTTCTCCGCAAAGAATGCGCTTCTCGGTATGTCGCGTCTCGCGGGTAAGGAGGGTGAGAAGATCGCCTCTGACATTGTCACCATCACCGACGATCCCATGAGAGAGGGCTGTCCCATTCAGACCCCCTTCGACGACGAGGGTGTTGCTACCTATAAAAAGACCGTAGTTGAGAACGGCGTTCTCAAAACCATGCTTTACGATCTGACTACTGCCCACAAAACCGGCAAGCAGACCACAGGTAACGGTCGCCGCGGCGGCAATATCGCACCCTATAACTTCGGCATCTGCGCGGGAAGTGAATCTCAGGACGAGCTTTTCGCTAAGGTCCAGGACGGCATCTACGTAACGGGAGTTAAGGGACTTCACGCAGGCGCTAACGCTATTACGGGCGACTTTTCCGTCGAGAGCGAGGGCTTCCTTATAAAGGACGGCCAAAAGGCAGGTCCTATCAAGTCCTTTACTATCGCGGGTAATTTCTTCTCGATGCTTAACGACATTGACTCTCTCGGAAATGAGGTCAAGTGGGGAATTCCTACGGGATTCGTAGTGTTCGGCTCTCCCGACGTGCTTGTAAAGGGAATGAGTGTAGCAGGTAAATAATTCCGCGTGATATTTGCCTATTATGTGAATTTTTTTTGAATTTTTTTGCGTTTTGTCAATGGTGTTGCAAAAAACTATTGACAAAACGCTTTATTTTATTTATAATATAATAAGGTGTATAATAAATTATTAAAATGCGGTAATATTTTCTAATTTTTCGGTTTTAATAATTATTGTTTGATTGAGTCGGTAAAATTGTTTTATTTAAGACAAAAACCGCTTTCAATAAATGCGCGACCCGTCCTCAAAGCGACAGGCTTGCGCGATATACCTATTTGCTTTGAAAAAGAAAAACAAAACGAAAGAAAAAGGAGGTGTAAAGGGAAAATGCCAATTGAAATTGCGATACTTATAAGCGTTGTGTGCGCCATTGTCGGTATTGCTCTTGGATTTCTTATCGGCTTTGTCATCAGAAAGAAGATCGGTGAAGCAAAGATAGGCTCTGCAGAGGCAGAGGCTGCCAAGATAGTTAGCGAGGCAAAGAAAAATGCCGAGTCCGCAAAGAAGGAGTCCCTGCTTGAGGCTAAAGAAACGATCATGGCTCAGAGAAATGAGCTTGACCGTGAGATCAAGGAACGAAGAAACGAGATCATACGTACCGAAAACCGTTTGACCAAGAAAGAGGAAACTCTTGACAAAAAGTCCGAGGCTCTTGAAAAGAAGAATGAAATTCTTGATAAAAAGATCAAGGATTACGAGACACTTCAGGAAAAAGAGGACGAGATCATCGGCGAGCAGGTCAAGAAGCTCGAGGAAATTTCTGGTTACTCATCCGAGAGAGCTAAGGAAGAGCTTATTGAAAGAGTTGAGTCCGAGGTCAAGCACGAGCTTGCTCAAAGACTTGACGAGCTTGAAACACAGTTCAAGGAAGAAGCAGACGACAAAGCGAAAAACATTCTGTCTTTGGCAATTCAGAGATACGCATCCGACCACGTATCCGAGGCTACCGTTTCCAGCGTGGCTCTGCCCAGCGAGGAAATGAAGGGTAGAATTATCGGTCGTGAGGGTCGTAACATCCAGAAGATCGAAACGCTCACGGGTGTAGAACTTATTATTGACGATACCCCTGAGACGATAACCTTGTCGGGATTTGACCCCGTGAGACGAGAGGTTGCGAGAATTGCTCTTGAGAGACTTATCTCCGACGGACGAATCCATCCCGCAAGAATCGAAGAAATGGTGGAGAAGGCACAAAAAGAGGTTGACATATCCGTCAAGCAGGCGGGTGAGCGAGCTACCTTTGAGGTCGGCATCCACGGAATCAACCCCGAGCTTGTAAGATTGCTCGGTAGACTTAAGTACAGAACCAGCTACGGTCAGAATGTTCTCAAACATTCTATTGAGGTTGCGTTCCTTGCAGGAATCATGGCAGACGAGCTTGGCGTAGACTCCACTTTGGCAAAGCGCGCAGGTCTGCTCCACGATATCGGTAAGGCGTTCCCCCACGACGTTGAAGGCTCACACGTTGAGATCGGTGTTAACGCAGTTAAGAAGTATAAGGAAAGCCGCGAGGTCGTCCACGCTATCGAAGCGCACCACAACGATGTTGAACCCAAGACTATCATCGCAGTACTCGTTCAGGCAGCCGACGCTATCAGCGCCGCAAGACCCGGAGCGCGCCGCGAGGATATGGAAAATTACATCAAGCGTCTTGAAAAGCTTGAGGAGATCGCAAAGAGCTTTGACGGAATCGATAAAGCGTTTGCAATCCAGGCAGGACGTGAGATCAGAGTTATGGTCAAGCCCGAGGAGGTCAACGACGCAGGCATGAAGGTCATCGCACGCGATATGGCGGCGAAGATCCAGGCAGAGGTCAAATACCCCGGACAGATCAAGATCAACCTTATTCGCGAAAGCCGCGCAGTCGACTACGCGAAGTAAAAAGTCAAATATACAGAAAATTCTGTAATCTTTGTTCCTTAGTTACAGTTAAGGATTCACATATATTTAACATAGAACACAGAGGCTAATTACCACGGCGAAGCCGGATAGATAATATATTTGATAACCCACAAAAACAGCACCGTATCGCGGTGCTGTTTTTGTATATAGGAACTGTTTTATTAAAGCATTTACAATTTGTAAAAAATATGGTATAATTTTTATATAGAAATTGTAACCTTTTTGAATTTACATCGACTTATAAGGTGAAGGACTTAGAATAATGGAGGTAAAGCAAATGAAAAAAATATTAGTTTGTATTTTGACAGTAGCTTTAATGCTTACTTGTCTTACTGCCTGTGAAATGTTACAAGGCTTATTTGCAAAAGACAAAAATGTGACTTGCCAAGAATATGAAAACTGCGCGGTTTTCACATTTGATGATTTTCCCTCACGAACTACGACTTCATTTGAGTTAGACCGCACAGATCTTGGTGAGGGTGCAATCTATTATCAAGTAAACCTTGAAGCAGGAGCCTTGAGTGTTAGCTACAAGCACAGTGTTATTAATGTATTTCAACCTCTGGGTAATTTTACGGCAGATGACGAAATGCCTATTAACGGTTCGGGCGGTTATGTCGAGGGCGATAAAATCACTATCACCTTTGAATCCGACAGCCCCGTAAAGGGTGAAATCATTATCGCCTTCACTGAGGAAGCGCTCAAGCAGCACCACGAGCATACATACGTTTATATTTGTAACGAGGACACACATCAAATATGCTATACTTGCGGTTGTCTTTCTACCGATGATTCGGAGGAGCATATCAATTATGATGCAGATCTGTTATGTGATGTTTGCGGATATTCAATGCACGAGCCGCCGACACCCACAAATCACTTCCTTCGCAATCAGGCAGGCTGTGAGTGGATGAATGAAATAACTGCCGATGATATAGCCGAAATCAAGATAACGGAGGAGGCTGTCGGCGTTGCACCCGGAGCATTAAAGAACATTACAAGCTCTACTGATCAATCTGTAATTGCGGATATGTTTGAAAAGTATTATTGGATGGACACCGCACCTATTGCAGATGTATACGGAGAAATCGACGGTGGAGGAGCCGTAACGGTAGATTTTGTTTTGAAAAACGGTGAAGTCAAAGAGCTTCATTTAAATAACGGTAACTACCGCGATACAAACGGAGCTTGGTTTGATCTGCTTTATATTCCCAAGTTTAGCTATGGCACCGATTTCATTGGCTGTTACGGATTTGTAACCTATACTGGAAAAGGTACGGTAGGACAGCTTTTAGATGGTAGCAATCTTGCGGTTGAACCTCTTTGGTTGTGTGAAATACCAATGGATGAGATAGAATTTGGCGAAGTGGAAATTGATTTTGGCGAGAACGAGCCTGTACCTACTCATATTGTTGAAACCGAATTTGGCGCCTTGATGTTTATAGACCATAGCATTTTTTACATCAACGGTGAAAGCGGATATTATTATCTTGTAGGCAAAAATCTTGACGAGTTGATTGAAGGAACGTATACTGACCCCGACAATGATTGTGAATCTGGCTATGATGCAGGGTTCAAGATGATCCAATATAATTGGGATGGATATGGTGTCTTAAAAAAAGAAGTATATAATTGTGATTTGGGATATGCTATTATTGATTGCCTTTCCGAATTGCAGGGAACCGGCTATATTATTCCAGGAATTTCCGATGATGTAGTAAATGAGTTTTCTGAAGAATTGCCTATTGCAAGAGGCACAGTTTGGATTGAATGTGGAAGAGTTGGGGTGTTTCGCTTGAATCCCGAAATGACAGAAATCTGCAAAGTGCAAACACATTTGGGCGAGGGGCAAGAACTGCAAATGACCGACACTTTGAAAGAACTCTTGGTTAATGCATGGTATCATCATCCATATGATTACTGGTCCGGATCTTATGAAAATGGCACTGTTACTTTACAGCAGGTGTATAAAAATTACTCATCGGTAGAATGTGTGGCAATAGAAAATATAAGTATTGAAAATGTGCACCACTCAAAAAACAATAAAATTACATTGCGGATTTTATCGGCACAAACTAAAACGGTAAATGTCTGCCTTGAAAGCTATCAAAGTGATGATAATCTTGGCAGTTTTGAGTCGAAAAAGATAGAATTGGTTAGCGGTGAAGAAACAAACATAGAATTTACATTTGCTGGATTCTATAATTACACCTATTGGGTAACGATTATAATAGATAACACTAAGATCAATTTAAGCATACATCCGAACGATATAAATTAGGTTGCAGTGCCTTCTAAAACAAAAAATCCGAATGAGTTTTTAAGCTCATTCGGATTTTTTATTATTCAAATTCTTCAAATACCGCTCTTATCTGTTCCTCGGCCTCGTCTGCGCGGAGCTTATCTGCGGCGTAAGCCTTGCGGAGCAGGTCGTGGGGAATATAGTTGTCATATTTTTCAAATACGGGGATCTCGCTGTTTTCAACAAGAGCCTCGCAGACAATGCCCTCGCGCTCAATTCCGTCAAGCAAGCGTGAAATAAACTGAATATCGGACACCTTTTCCAGCTTGAAGGTGATGTAATAGCATCCCTCAAACTCTATGCCGCTGATGCCGTTTGCCGCGGCGTTTTTCTTTATATACTTGCGGAGAGTGCGGAATGAGCGAGTTCCGAGCCAAGGAAAGAGACACCATGAGTAACCGCCGAGGTGAACGAGAGAGTGGTCAAGCATGCCTGTGTTTCTCGCCGTCGCACGAGCTTGATTTAAGCGTTTTACGGCGTTTTCCTTGAGATAGGGATAAACTGTGTCCTCCTCAAGTATCTGCTTCATACGGCGCAAAATTTTGGTGTGTATCTCGCCAAAGTCACCCGGCCACGACACCTCCATTTTTCCGTCAACCTTTTTGACGTAAATAAGCTTTCTTGTGACGTCAAGTTCCTCAACCTCCCAGACACGACCCGCCAAAGCGAAGCGGTCGCCAACGGGGGGAGGGGTAGTGATAGTTCCAATCTCGTCCGAGCCGCAACGCACCGTGAAATCTTCACTATCCTTGAATACCGCGTAAAATTTGAAGCTTTTGAGAAGTCTTTCACCCACAAGTCCCACGATAAGACCCTTTTCCTCGGTCATTTCAATAAATTCATTATTGAGCATCGAAACGATCAGAGCCTTGTAATCTTCGCGGCTGACAAACTGAAAAGGAGGCAGGGAAAGAACTCTCTGTGCAAGCCTTGCAGGGGTAAGCTCGCCGCAGGACGCAAGCATCGAAAGAGTTTGGTGGAACAGCAGACTAAAGGGCATTTTTTTGCGTGAGGGCGGCTCAATGAAGCGTTCCTCAATGTAGAGCTGAATAATGGCAATTCCTCGCAGAAGTTCCCACGGAATAAGCTGGGGAAGCGGGGTGTTTGGAAGCGCCTCCTCCTCACGGAAGACCATCATCATCTCGGGTGTCTGACTTCGTCTGCCCGATCTGCCCAAGCGTTGCAAAAAGCTTGAAACACTGTTTGGAGCTTCGATCTGCATAACTCTCTCAAGCTGACCAATATCGATGCCAAGCTCCATAGTGACGGTGGCGCAGGTGACGGCAAACTCCTCGTCGTCACGCATCTTCATCTCGGCTTCCTCGCGGAGAGACGCCGAAAGATTGCCGTGGTGAATGAGAATGTGGCTGTCCTCATCGCCGCGCAGCTTCGCTATCTGACGGAGCGTGGCGCAGACATATTCGGTCTCCTCACGTGAGTTGGAGAAAACCAAGGATTTTTTATCCTTGACGCAATCATACGCGTATTCGTAACCCGGATCGATGTAATAGGGCTTTGTGCCGCCAATCCTATCATAAGCATCATTTTTTTCGTTATAGCCTTCACCATTGGAGGCGTCCTCGACCTTTTCGGCGAAAACCACCTCGTTTGAGGAAAGCTTGTCAGCTATCTTTGCCTTTTCCTGCTCCTTTTTCTGCTTTTCAAGCTCGGGATTTTGGATATAGAAATGCTCAAGTCCAAGTCTCCATTTTATCTTTTCCTCGGCAAAGGAGGGAACGTCAATATCTCTGACCGTGTCAGCGTTCAGCCATTCGGCGGCAAGAGACGGGTCGCCTATGGTAGCTGAAAGCGCAATACGGCGCGGGTGGAAACCGATGAGGTGAGCAATTCGCGAGAGCTGACAGATTATCTGATTCCCTCGGTCGGTACCTGTCAAGGTGTGTATCTCGTCGATGACAACGAACCGAAGGTCTCCGAAAAGCCTTGGAATGTCATTTGAGCGATTGATCAGCATCGCTTCAAGGGACTCGGGCGTTATCTGCAAAATTCCCTCGGGCTTTTCAAGTAGCTTTCGCTTGTGGGATGCCGCAACATCACCGTGCCAGTGGGTGACCTTAACGCCCGTCATATCAAGAACCTCCTCAAGTCGCTCAAATTGGTCGTTGATAAGGCTTTTAAGGGGCGCGATATAAAGCACGCCGATGCTTGACGGCTTGTCCTCGTGGAGAAGCGAGAGTATGGGGAAGAACGCCGCCTCGGTCTTTCCGCTTGCGGTGGAGGAGGTCAGAAGCAGATTATTGTCAGTGTCAAATATAGTCTTTGCCGCCGCCAACTGAACGGCGCGCAGAGACTCCCATGAATGGGAGTATATATATTCCCTTATAAAGTCGGGAAAGCGTTCAAAAATGCGATCCGCGTCTGTCATAAATCCTCCTTGTGTATTTTTTAAAATTCAATATCGTTTGCCGTAAATTTTTTAGGTGCCGATCCGCCGCTTTGCTCACTTTTTTGAGTTGGAATAATCTCGGGTTCAAGATCATCATCGGCGTTTGCGGTTTTCAGCGTTACGTGACTGCCCACAACGTCGTCAAGGCTTGCCTCGGGGTTCTGCATCAGTATGTTGAGGACGGTCATATAGTCGCGGAGCATCTCGCGAGGTGTTATCATACTGTCAGCGCCCGCGCGGGAGAGACAAATATTGAGGAATTTCAATCTGTCCTCGTTTGTGACGCGGCAATCCCACTGATAGAACTGTGAGTAAAGCACCGTCACGCGCTGAATAAGAGCGAAAAGCTCGTCGTCGGTGAGTCGGCGCAATCGTATTACGGGACCTATAAGGTTTTTGAATCCGTCAAGGGCAAATCTACTGTCGCAAAGACGGGAGCGAAGCGCCTCGTAGCTGAAAAGTCCGCGTCTCGTGTCCTCTAAAAACTGAGGAGTACCGCCAAAGATTATATCAAGTCCCGGCGCGCGACCCTGTAAGGTGTCGTTGAACATTGAAAGTATCTTTTCGTAGTTGTTCTCGCGGCTGACGCGGTGCGGGATCTTATAAAGGTTGACGCACTCGTCGATAAAGACTACCAGACCGCGATAACCCATTTTCTTGGAGAGAACCGCCCAAAGCTTGAGAAAATCGTACCAGTTGTCATCGTTTATAATGACCGATACCGAAAATCCAAGTCCGGTTTTCGCTTCGGTCTTGGTGGAATACTCTCCGCGGAGCCAACGCAGACAAGCGCTCATTTTAGCGGTGGCTTCCTCGCCGTCTGATACGCTTGCCTTGTAATATTCAAGGATCACACGAGAAAAATCAAATCCGCCCACTAAAAATTCAAGCTCAGAAAGCTCGGCGTATATTCTTTTTTGAAGCTCGCGCTCGAATTTTTCATCGTCGGGAGAAATATCCTCAGAAATCAGGTCGCCGCGTATTTTTCCAATCCAACGTGAGATGATCTTAGGCAGAGCGCCGCCGTCGGGGGATGACTTGGATGCGAGATTTTTCATAAGCTCGCGGTAGGTTGCGATCGCGCTGTTTCCGCTGCCGCTCAGCTTTCTTTCGGGAGAAAGATCACAGTCGGCGGTGAGAAAATCGCGTTCAAGGGAGTAGCCGCGTATAAGCTGGATAAGAAAGCTCTTTCCGCTTCCGTAGCGACCGATAAGAAAGCGCATTGCGCCGCCGCCCTCATTTATCTCCTCAAGGTCGGACAGAAACGCCTGTATCTCGTCCTTGCGTCCGATGGCGATATATGGCGCGCCTGCCCTCGGCACTACGCCTGCGGAAATACTTGAAAGCAGGGAAGAAAGGATGCGGCGAGGGACTTGTGGCATATTATTCTGCATATTTTCGTTCATAATGATCTCCAAATTTAGAATTGGTCAATATAATCTTCAATAATTCGGTACGCTCCGCCTACGTCTTCAAGGATAATATCTCCGAAAACATTCGCGGCGCATTCGTTTATGCTATCGGCTATCTCGTCAACCGACAAGCCGTGTGACGCAGCAAATCTGCGTTGCTCCGTGGGCGTAGGCGACTTACAAAGCTCAATAAAATCGGCAACTTCTCCGATTTCTCCCTTTATCTGTGTCAAAAGACCGCCACTGATTTGCAATTGCTGTGTCGCAGGCAGGTGGGAAACGGTTGTTTCCGTTTTTTGAGGCACAGGCTCTCCGATTGGTTCTATAATAAGCTGAAGAGCGTTCAGAGACGTGCTTTCCTCCGTAATGTCGTCGGCTTCGGTCGAAAACGCCTCGGTCAATATTTTTGTGGTACTCCAAGAGTCACGTTCTATCTCCAAAGCGTGTTCGGGAGATATTTCCGCCTTGGGAACGTCGTAGAATTTGTCGTATTCATTAACTACGGGTTCAGAGTTGGCATTAGCCTTGCGCCGTCTGTCCACTATGGGCATAGCGGGATAGTTTTCGGAAAAATAAGCGTCAAGAGCAGCTTTGACTTGGGGGTTTATCGACATAATATGAAGCTTATTCTTGATACCCATATACTCGCGGAGCTTGTTCTCGGAGTAGCGCATTGCGTCGGTCACTGCTGACTGAATATTCGAAAGCTGGTAATAAGTGATCTCAAGCTTTACGCTTTTGTTGACGATATTTATCATTCTCGCAAAGGGACGGCGCTCGGCGGTGACACAACCGTAAATGCCGTCGGTAAAGGACATGACTGCTTTAAACGCCGCGTCATCGGAAAATATTGCGGCAACAGCGCCGCTCATCGCCTTTTTGAAAAGCTTGCTTGTTTCGTCGGAATAGAATTTGCTTCTTCTGTAATCGTACATTGATATCGAAGCAATTCCCATTTCAAGAACGCTTGAACGGTTACGGTCGGACAGATCAATGAAGAATTCGGGCAGAAACGCGCCCGACAAAAGCTGATTGCCGAGGCCACCAAGCTTGTGAGTGGGAGATGGAATTCCGTGAACGAGGCAGAAATCGCAGATAAGGTCTCTTATCATTAAGCGGTACACGGCGTTGATGTCTCGATCGGTGTAGTTCTGCAAAAGAGAACAGAGCATACCAAGCGCCGCCTCTTTATCCTCGCCCTCTCCCGTCGCCGCAAGCTCGTACGCGTAAAGGATTATATAGGACTCGTCGGCTTTAAGAAAAATTCCGTTCTGTGTGTTCTCTCGCCACCAAAGATAATAGCTTAGCTGAGCGCGGCTCATCTGGGAGTAGCGAGGAGAGTATGAATAATAGGGGACGTAGGGAGACTCCGCCGCCTTTCTGTTCAGAAGGGCGCGCCTTTCTCTTATAAAAAGATTGGTGTCAACGAAAACCTTTTCTCCGGGCTTTTCGGAGCATACCCTGACGCTTTTTATCAATGGATTTTCGGGGAAATATTCAACGATAACGTACTTCTTGGCAAATGCAGGGTCCTTGTGAGGGGGGATAAAGCGTGTTATCGTGCTATCGGTATCAGCTTCTCTCTTGACGGAAAGCCTGCTATCGGAGAAATGAGAGCTGTCGTTAGCGGTATTGACAGACACCTTGGGAGAACTGCCCTGTGTCTCGATCGTTACCGCTTCGGTAGCGTTCTTTGAAAACTGCCTTACGGGAGCAGGAGAGGGACGTTTTTTTATATATTTATCCAAATTCCAAAAATCAAGATCTTGACGGTCATTTTTATCGTTTTCAGACATTTTTACCTCTCCTTTTCATAGTTTTCTGTAATATATTATTATACCACAAAAAATATAGCTTGTAAATAGGGAAAAGAACAAATTTGCCGAATTTTTAATGTACAATTCTATTGATAACAATTTCAAGCGATTTTTTAGCTTTTTTGACCGTGAATTCACGGTCAAAAAAAGCGCGAAAAACCGTTGAGGGGACGAAATTGTAATACGTAATACGTCCCCTGCATAATTTGTTATTTTTGCGTGGTTTCCCTTATATTCATTAACTTTTTGACATAAAAAGTCGTTTGGGCAAATGCCTATTTCCCCAAACAGCTTTTATGAATAAATTCTTCAAAAGGAGATAGCTTTTTATGATACCGAAAGAAATAAAAGCGTCTCCGATTTTCGGGGAGTTTTCCCCGGAAGAACAAGACCGTTATTTTAATTTGAGTAGAGAGAAGGTGTGCGCTCATGTAGATACGTTATATTACACGGTTTCAATATTAGACGATTCTAATGATTGTCCTCCTGGGATCGAGGCTTTACTTAAAGAGCTCAAATTTTGCAGATCTCTGAAAGTAACGTCACCTTCCAAGAACGTCGAGTTCTTTGGACTTAATTTTGAAACTACACGCTTTGTTCATTACGAATATTGTTTACGCCAGGATGAGGAGTTTGATGTTTTTATATCATCTTTTCTTCCAAATTCGCTCACACCACGTATAGTGGTACAACTACGTTCTCGTTTTTTGGTTCAAGTCGGGACAAGCCAGGTGGTCTGCAGATCTTTCAGCTTTGTAGAAAATCTTCTTGATGTTTTCAGCCTCAAGGTCAATGAAGTTAAGGAAAACCGTATTGACTACGCTTTTCATACTAACCTGATTCAAAATCCGTATAAATTTTTTAACGATGGGCTTTTGATTAAAAAGCTCAAGACCAAGCTTCGCACATATCACAAGGTCGGTGACATCGGAAAGAAAATCGAAATTGATTATCTTTCATTCGGTCACCGTAAGAGCAACGATATTTTTGTAAGAATTTACAACAAGTCGCGCGAGGTCATTGAAAAAAACTATAAGGTATTTTTCATTGACAAGTGGTATAATGACAAGCTCATTAATTCATACGATCATTATGTTTATACCAGGGCTTATGAGATGAAAAGCTACGTTACCGGTCTTCTTGTCGGTCGCATCGATTGGTACCTGGAGCACGGTTATGATGATGAAATTAAAAAAGAGCTTTCGGATGTTCGGCAGAGTTGTTACATAAAATCAGACAATACGGACGAGCTCCGGGAAAAGGTAGATAAATACCTTCCCCCAGTCACTCTGATAATGAATGTGGAATATCAGACTAAACGTAAGTTTTATTCTTCGATCGACAATTTTATTGACGTATATCAAAAAGCATATTTTGAAGACGGAGTTTTTAAAGGCTTTTATCAAAAAGGCGATTTGCCTTTGTTTAGGATCTTCTCGATCTTAAATTTACGTAGTGAGATCTGCAACTATTTAACGTCAACTTCTTTGTGCTTCGTGGAGAAGAAAGGCACAGAAGAAGAACGATTTTGTTATTTCTGGCGCAGAATTAATGAGTGCTATATTGAGGAATACGAAAAATGTATTGTTGACCTCTGGCGTGAGCACGAACACCATGCTGACGTTGAAAAGACCAAGCGGCGCGTATGCACTACGGTCGCATCAATGTCAATACTCAAAAATAACGGTTATAAGGACAATTCGTTCTTGGAAGACGTTTCTGATGTGCTATGCACGTTAAATGACAATGATTTTTACGGCTTCGCTCCAGATCCCAATACCGGAGAAGTTCCGGTTATAGAGCCGCCGTGTTATCGTGATATTAAAGTAAGAAAAGAACGGCAATATCGATCATTGACAAAAGAGATTAAAAAGTTGAAAAAAGAAAATGAATTAATAAAAGAAAGTGAGAAAGAAAAATGAAAGTTTACGTAATGAGTGCAGAAAGACGTTCAGGAATTGGCAAGAAAACCGGTAAACCCTATGATAGCGTAGTTTGTCAGTGTGTTTATACAATCGGTAGCAAGTTCGCTGTTAGAGAGCTTTGGATCTCTCCTGATCAGCTTGAGGGTGCAGTACCCCAGTACGGTGATATTCTCGATGTGTCCGTTGACTTCAGCGGCTTCGTTCAGGCGGTCAAGTTTATTGAGAACGCCAAGTTCGCTCTGAACGAACATCCCAATAATAAACAGTAAGGGTGATTTTTTGAACCAATTAGTGTTTTTGAAAGAATTACGTTGCCCCTGCTGCAACAAGCTTCTTGCCTTTGTAGCTGACGAGGATAAGAAGTTACGTTACCTTCAGCTAAAATGTGTCCGGTGTAAAAATGAGATCATTTTTTCAAACGGCAAAATAACAATCAAGTGAACCAAGGCAGAGTGTTCCGAATCGGGATGCTCTGCCTATAAATTTTTATAAAAAAAGAGAGGTTAAAAATTCATGAAAAGATTTTTCCGAAACATTCCGTGGAAGAATGTATTGATCATCACGCTTGTAGTAGTGCTGGGTGTCGGCGCAATAGCCGGGATCAGCGCGATCGCAAAGGAAGAAAAGAAAACAATTTCGTCAATCGCGTTCAAGCGCGGAGCTCTGAACAATCTCGGATTCTATATCGAGTCCGATCAGTCGATCTATACCAAGGATCTGATCGAGTGCCAGGGTCTTGAGATCGAGCCCGATTTCGAAACAATCGGTACATATCAAGTGTACTATTACGATGCTAACAAGCAGTTCATCGACAAGACCGACAAGATCAACAGCCAGACCGACGGCGTATACGTTAAGGGTGATAACCACCGTTTTGCAAAGTATTGCAGAATTGTGATCACTCCCGAAGCTCCTAAGGACGAGGACGGTCATGTTATCGAAGATTACGCGATCAAGTTCTACGAAGTAGCTGGAATCGCTGGCAAGTACAAGATTTCTGTTAACAAAGAACAGAATTTTACCTCACAGGAAGTTTCTGTAGAAGTTGACAAGGCTGGTTGTTATTACAGCAACAACAAGGAAACTTTTGTAATTCAAGATAATGTATCCGTAACCGCTATTCAGAAGGTTTCGAATTATGATTTTTTGAGAGTTTGGGTTCCTGTTAACGAAGCTTCTGTAACTACTATTATTCAGTTCTTCGATGCAAAGGGCAACAATATGAACTACGAATGGACTTATAATGATGACACGTATAAAGAAGGCGATTTCTGGATTCGTGACATTGAAATTCCTGAAGGCGCAGAAGAATTCTGCATAGTTCTTGTTAATTCCTATGAAGCTAATTATAGAGCTGTTCTTTATAATTAATTATTGATTGCTAAATAAAAATGTGTTATAATATAGAAAACATTTTTATGAGGTGCAATAAGCATGAAAAAGATTTTTCCGTATTTTATAGTTTTATTAGTGATTGTTTCTGTTATTGGTTTTGTTATCTCTTGTACTGATATAGGAAACATCGGTAATAATTCATCTGATTTTGGTTCAACGATTTTTGATGATGATACCGAAAGTAATACTGAAATTTCTTCTGAAACTGAAAGCGAGAGTATTACTATTGAAGATGAATCTTCCGTTAATTCTGAAGAATCTTCTGATACTGATTTTGTTCCGGCAGATTTTTCGAGTATAACTATTAACTGTTTAGGTGATAGTCTTACTTACGGTGCTAATCCCGATGGCTCTCAAATGGTTTATCCTTTCCCGAAATTGTTAAAAGAAGAGTTAGGCTGTTCTGTTGTTAATAATTATGGTATTGGCGGCACTAAAATTGCGAATGAGGGTGATTCTTCTTTTACCGTTAGGTATAATGAAATGACCGATGCTGACATCATAGTTGTTATGGGTGGCACAAATGACGCACTTTCCTTTTCGCTTGATATGGCTTATAGAACACCTTTGGGCAATGTGAATGATATGAGCGAAAAGACTTTTTACGGCGCATTGAATAGTTTGTGTTATAAGCTTAAAAACAAATATCCGAATTCTTTGATTGTTTTTGTTACTCCTTTGCCCATAGCCGATTCAATTACCGAATGGACTACAGCTTCCGGGTCTTTCTCGGTTGAAGAGGCTGGAATAGCAATGAAAACAGTTTGTGCAAAGTTTAATATACCAGTTTTTGATGCATATAACCTTACGGGATATGGTGCGATTTGTAACGAGGATAAGTTATCTGGTACCGGTGATGGTATTCATCCAAGTCAAGAATTTTGGGCTTCAGACTTTACTCCCAAACTTGCTGAATTTATAAGAGTTAATTATAAATAAAAGTAATAAGAGTATTGAATTTAACTGCGGAGATTTTCTCCGCACAGATTACTGACAAAGAGTCCAAGACATAGGTTTTGGGCTTTTTTGTCGTATTTACAGGATTTTAGAAATGTGGTATAATATAGGTGTAAAAAAGAACGAGGAGGAGCACCTATGTTTACGGAAAGAAGCGGAAAGCAAAGCAGATTGGAAATGGTAATCTTGGAGGATCTTGTGCCTCAG
>JAZNII010000051.1:0-15498 GCA_045577415.1 Eubacteriales bacterium | reverse complement strand
TGTCCCGAGGTTCCCGCAACCTGCTTTGGTAACGGCAAAACCGCTTACTCCTACTGCAGCGTTTGCTACAATGTAATCGAGAACTACGACATCATTTACGCAGAACACAATTATGTAAACGGTGAGTGTACCGAATGCGGTGATTTTGACGGTTACTCCAGCGGTCTTGCATACGAGCTTAACGAAGAAGGCACAGGATATGTCGTAGTGGGTATCGGTGATTTTGTCGGCGACGAGGTTTACGTACCCCAGCAGGTTTACGGACGTCCCGTAGTTTCCATTAACCCAGACGCATTTGAAGGCACCGACGTTTACTATGTTCACATAGGTAACCAGAGTTGGTACATTGAATACTTCAACGGATGCGAAGATACAACAGATCTTTGGTGGAATTGGGACTGATCCCTTAGAAATCACTTAATAATACACACTTGTGGCGCTTGTTCATGCAGGCGCCACCTTTATTTTTGCAGATGTATTGACAAAATAAGACTTTAGTGCTATAATTTAAATACAAAATATTCAGGAGGATTTAACTATGGCAAGACTTTTTTCTTTTGGTTGTGAAGCGCTTATCTCTACTCCCGCTCTCGCTCTTATCGTAGCTTCTGTCGTAAGCTCCGTAGTGGTATTCTTTAAAAAGAAGAAATAAAACTTAAAGTTGAGGCATAGTAAATGAAAAAGATATTATCAATCTTTTTGTTTATCTTGCTTGTCTTGTCCCTTGTTGGCTGCGGTAATTCCTAGCAGAAGGAAATATCCTGCGAGGAAATTATTGCGGCTTACGAGGAGGCAGGTTACTCCGTTTTGTATCACGGTCATGAGAATGATACGGTGTATAACGATCTCGGTATATACTGTTCATTCGAAATACGCGAGAATCCCGACAACGCAGATAATTATGTGTATATTGACCGATACTTTACCGAGGAGCAAGCCAAGGCTGCAAGCGAGGAACAGCAGTTTCACCCTATTCTTTGGCTTTTCTTCGGCATCTTCGGTGAGTCGCGTTGGCTTCACACGGGACGCTACGGAGATATAGTTTACAGCACCTTTGAGTATAAAATGCTAAAGCCACTTGAGGAATTGACGAAATAAACCGAGTGACGTATTATTCTGTAAGCAATTCATGATCGATCACTTATCTCCACCCCCGCGCTTGCACTTATCGCAGCTTCCATTATTAGCTCGGTTGTAGTTTTCTTCAAGAAAAGGAAATAACATTTAAACGGTGGACGCCCAACGTCCACCGTTTTTCTGAATATAGAAACGGAGAGGCAAATACCTCTCCGTTAAACATTTTTAATTACTTAAGCTCGATAACGCTCTCGTCCCACTTTGCGGGCGCTTCGTAACCCATAAGGTTAACCATAGTTGCAGCAACGTTGGAAAGACCGAAGTTGCCCTCGTCTGCTTTGACGGTGTAGTGGTTCTTTGCATCGGTGTTGTCGTAGATGATGCAGGGAACCTTGTTGAGGGTGTGGCTGGTCTTTGCCTTCATCTTGCCGTCCTTGCCTACCTTGGGCTGACCCTTCTTGTCCATCTCGAACATCTCGTCAGCGTTTCCGTGGTCAGCGGTGATAAGAGCAACGCCGCCCAGCTTATCAACTACTGCAAGGATTCTGCCAAGCTGAAGGTCAAGAGCCTCCATAGAGCATCTTGTAGCCGCCAAGGAGCCTGTGTGACCGACCATATCGCCGTTGGGGAAGTTTACTCTGTAATAGTCGTATTCGCCTGCCTCAAGAGCCTCAATAAGCTTGTCGGTGATCTCCGCGCACTTCATCCAGGGTCTCTGCTCAAAGGGAACTACGTCGGAGGGAACCTCAACGTAGGTTTCAAGCTCGTCGGAGAACTTGCCCGACTTATTTCCGTTCCAGAAGTAAGTAACATGACCGTATTTCTGGGTCTCGGAGATAGCGTACTGCTTAACACTGGTGTTAGCGAGATATTCTCCCATTGTCTCGGTGATCTCGGGGGGATTTACAAGGAACTTGGAGGGGATGTGAAGGTCGCCGTCGTATTCGAGCATGCCTGCGTAAACTACCTTGGGAACGCGAACTCTGTCGAACTTGTCAAACGCGCCCTCGGGAGCGTGGAAGGTCTTGGAGATCTCAATGGAGCGGTCGCCACGGAAGTTGAAGAAGATAACGCTGTCGCCGTCCTCAATAGTTCCTACAGGCTTGCCATCCTCTGCGATAACGAAGGGAGGAAGATCCTGGTCGATGATCTTAAGCTCTGCTCTATATGTCTCAACTGCCTCGTGTGCGCTTGCGAACTGTCTGCCCTCGCCGAGAACGTGGGTCTTCCAGCCGTTTTCAACCATAGACCAGTCAGCCTCATATCTATCCATAGTGATCTTCATTCTTCCACCGCCACTTGCGATCTTGATATTGCAGTTTGCGTCGGAAAGGGAAGCGATATATTCCTCAAAGGGATCGATGTACTCAAGGGCGCTGGTCTCACCAACGTCACGACCGTCGATAAGAATGTGAACGCGGATATTAGCGATACCCTCTGCCTTAGCCTCTGCGAGCATAGCCTTCAGGTGGTCGATGTGAGAGTGAACGTTACCGTCGGAGAAAAGACCGAGGAAGTGGAGAGTAGAGCCGTTAGATTTAACGTTGCCCACGATCTCCTGCCATGTAGAAGAAGCGAACATCTTGCCGCTTTCGATGCTCTGTGTAACAAGCTTTGCGCCCTGCGCGAAGACCTGACCTGCGCCGAGAGCGTTGTGACCGACCTCACTGTTACCCATATCGTCGTCGGAGGGAAGACCGACAGCGGTTCCGTGAGCCTTGAGAGCGACCATGGGGTAGTTAGCCATAAGAGCGTCGAGATTGGGAGTGTAAGCGCCTGCAACCGCATTGGAAACAGTGTCGGGAGCAAGACCTACGCCGTCCATAACGATGGTGAGAACGGGACCCTTAACGCCGTCAAATTTAGCCGATTTGTTGAGTGTAAGTGCCATTTAATTAATATTCCTCCATAAAATAATTCTAATTTATACCAAAATATAGTATAACCTATTTTTCCCGATTTTTCAAGAGATTTTGAGAAAAATATATTATGAATTTTTGCTTTTTTCCTAACGCGCGCTTTGTTGGAATTCAACAATGCTCAAAAATAGCGTTTTTGCGTATTATCACACAGAATTCACATAAGATCAATAAATATTTACAAATAACACTTGCCTTTTTCTTTAAAATAATGTATCATTATAATGTATTGTTATATTTTGAGGGGTATTTTATGTTCGGCTATATCCGCACCGACACGCCGGAGTTGCGTGTACGCGAAAATGAATATTACCGCGCGGTCTATTGCGGACTTTGCCGCTCACAGGGAAAGTGTACAGGTCAATGCTCGAGAATGACGCTCAGCTACGATATGGTCTTTTTGGCTCTGCTCCGTCTTGCGATATCAGGCGAAAGACCCGAGATCAAGAGAGGCAGATGCATCGCTCACCCTTTTAAAAAACGCGCATACGTTGAAAATTGTGATTCGCTTTCCTATTGCGCCTATGCGTCAGCACTGTTGGTTTATGGCAAAACCGTTGACGATATTTCCGACGAGCGCGGAAGGAAAAGACTTAAAGCAAAGCTTTTGAAGCCTTTTGCAAAAAGTATGCGTAAAAAAGCTCTCAAAAACTATTCCGAGCTTGACAAAAGAATTGAAAACTGTCTTAAAAAGCTTGCCGAGACCGAAAGCAAAAAGCTTAATTCGGTTGACGTTCCCGCGGATTGCTTCGGCGATATTCTTGCGGATATTCTTTCCTTCGGTCTTGAGGGAAACGACGAAATAGTCATGCGTAATATCGGTCGTCACATCGGTAGGTGGATATATATTGTAGATGCCTGCGACGACCACGAGGACGATCTTAAAAAGGACAGATTTAACCCCCTTATATATCTTTATAACGGTGAACTGTTAACCGAGGAACAAAAAAGAGACGTATCAAATTCTCTCCGTCTTGAGCTTCTTGCCGCTGAACCCGCTTTCGACCTTATTGATTTTAGCGAGTGCGCGACGATTGAGGGAATAATCAAGAATATAATATACCGTGGAATGCCCGACGTAGCGGACAGAGTTCTCCGTCTTGACGGCAAATCCAAATTCGTAAATAAACGCAAAGATAAGAGAGGACAATCCGAAAATGGCTGAATATAAAGACCCTTATAAGGTGTTGGGCATCCAACCCACCGCCACGGATGATGAGATCAAGGACGCTTACAGAAAGCTCGCCCGAAAATATCATCCCGATAAATATGTCGACAGTGATATGAAGGAGATCGCCGAGGAGAAAATGAAGGAGGTCAATTCCGCATACGAGGAGATCCAACAGATACGCTCGGGAAAGGGTACGGGGTACGGTAACAATCACGGCGGATACGGCAGTAATTCTTCAAGTAACTCATATAGCAGATATAACTACGGTCAGGTACGCCGCAACATCAATAACGGCAATATTTCCGCCGCTGAGGCTGAGCTTAATTCGATAAACGAAGGCGACCGCGCCGCCGAGTGGCACTATCTTATGGGTTGCATATTGATCAAAAAGGGATATTTCGTTGACGCTCAAAGAATGATAAATACCGCCTGCACCATGGACCCCGCTAATCCCGAATACAGAGCCGCAAGAGACAGACTTACAATGCAAGCTCGCGGATACGGGCAGGGTGGCATGACAGGTAACGATGTCGGTTGCTCGGGATGTGATGTCTGCTCGTCGCTTCTTTGCCTTGACTGCTGCTGTGAATGTATGGGCGGAGACCTTATCAGATGTATTTGACGAGGTGTGAGACGTGAAAAGAGGAATACCTCAAAAAACAAAAAGACTTACCGCAAGCGCAATTTTATCGGCAATGGGAGTAGCGTTGCTTTTCATAGGCTCGCTTATAGAAGCTCTTGACCTTTCTATGGCCGCGATGGCATCATTCTTCTGTGTTTTTGCCGTGCTTGAATTCGGGGGAGCGTACCCATGGCTGATTTATGCCGTGACGGGTGTTCTTTCTGTAATACTTATGCCGCAAGGCATGGGCGGATGGTTCTATATACTGTTTTTCGGATATTATCCAATATTAAAGGATAAGCTCCAAAGACTAAAGCGACCTATCGCATGGACGTTGAAGCTTTTACTGCTTAATCTCGCTCTTATTTTAAGTCTCGTGTTTGCTTCCTTTGTCTTTTACAACGGCAACCTGTACGAAACCTTTATGCTTATGTTCGGCGATGAAGGTTGGGGCTTATATGCGGCTATCGGCGTATACGTTCTTGTAAATTTCGTCTTTGTGATCTACGATATTGCTTTAAACAGACTTATAGTTTTCTATTTCGTCAAAATAAGAAGCAAATTCAAGTTTTTGAAATAAAATAACAGACCTCTTGGCATTATGTCAAAAGGTCTGTTTTTTACAGTTATTTTCTCTCCTCGGAGAGCATCTTCCAGACGCGTAAAGCGGCGACCTGGGTCTTTGCGTCGGGAAACTCTCCGTCATTTATCATTTCAAGCATTTTTTCAAGGGGAACTCTTTCGCACTCAAGGAATTCGTCGTCGTCAAGATGACGCTCTCCGAATTTAAGTCCGCGGGCGAAATACATATAAATGACCTCGCTGAGCAGAGCGGGGGATGGGTACATCTCACCGAGATATATCAGTTCATCGCACTCGGCACCGGTTTCTTCCTTCAATTCACGCAGAGCCGCAGAGCGGATATCGTCTCTCTCGCCGACCTCAAGCTTTCCCGCGGGAATTTCAAGCGTGCATTTTCTGTGAGCGTAGCGGTATTGCTTAACAAGAATGACCTCACCCTCGTCAGTCAAGGGAAGAACGCAAACGCCGCCGTTATGGTTGCAATACTCGCGAATGCCCTCGCTTCCGTCAGGGAGAATTATCTCGTCACGGTATAGGTGCAGTACCTTTCCGTCAAATATCAGCTCACTGGACTTTTCCTTTTCAATAAGCTTGCTTTCGTCTATCATAAACACCTCACAGCAAAGTAATTATACTTAATTATACACCAACTTCATTTTTTTGTAAAGTAGACTTGATTATTTTTTTAAAATATGTTAAAATGAATAGGAAAATTGTAAATCGGAGCAAAAATCTAATGAAGATAAAAGAAGAACAGTCCCGAACCGCATACATTTACGGCGAGCAAGCGATAGAGAAGCTTAAGGGCGCGAAGATTGCTGTGTTTGGCGTTGGCGGTGTCGGCGGATATATCTGCGAGGCGCTTTGCCGCGTCGGTGTCGGTCATATAGATATATTTGACCGCGATACGGTCTCACTTTCAAATATCAATCGACAGATAATTGCGCTTCATTCTACCGTCGGACGACCAAAGGTCGAGGTAATGAAGGAAAGAATGCTCGACATCAACCCCGATTGCGAAATAGGCGCGTATAACGTCTTTTATCTGCCCGAAAACGCCGACGAATTCGATCTTGCTAAATACGACTATATCGCCGATGCCGTCGATACGGTCGCGGCAAAGCTTGAAATAGCAACGCGTGCTTATAAGCTTGGCGTTCCCGTGATCTCTGCAATGGGTGCCGGAAACAAGACCGATCCTACGCGCTTTGAGGTCGCCGACATAAACGATACCACCGTTTGCCCTCTGGCGAGAGTTATGAGACGGGAGCTGAAAGCTCGCGGTGTCAAAAAATATAAGGTCATCTATTCAAAGGAAGAACCCCGCAAGAGCGGTGTCATCGATCGTGAGAGCGGTAAGGCGATCCCCGGAAGCCTTTCATTCGTTCCTTCATCTATGGGTCTTATCATGGCAGGCGTCATTGTAAATGATCTGATCAAATAAAAGAAACACTTGGTTCGCAAAAGTGTACTATGAGGCACAATACTCTATAATGAGCTATAATTGATGTTTATTGAAGTGCTAAAATTAATGCTGGTTCATTTGGATTTACTATAGATTAAAGTGAAGGCGGGAAGTCCTCGAACTTCCCGCCTCTATTGAAGGTTTTAAATATTTTTGTAACAACGAATTGTTTCGTTTTATTTATAGTATTTAGCGAATCGGCAGCCTAACACATTGCGGGTTCTTATAAATTCTACTGAATAAGTAGCTGAATACGTTCAGAAACAACAGTATCATAACCATCATAGGAACGAGTGCATTTTACATCAACCGAACATATTAAGGCGTATTCTCCATCATTGTCAATAGTCAACTCATAGTCAAAGTTTTCATAAGAAACCTCATCATAGGATTTTTTAGCACTGCTATATTCATTATCAAGTTTTGATATGATTTGATCTTGGATAATGCCACAATCAAAATTTGTTGTTGCGTCCGATGATATCCGACCAAACATCGTGGACGAAAAACTATATATATAGCCTGTCTCCTCGATCATTATTTCTGCCCGATCAGAGCATTTAAAACCATCCGCATATTTTATATATGATATTGTATACATTTTTCTGTCTTCATCAAAGACAGAGGACACAGTATAATCGGAAACATCGGTAATGTTAGAAATAAAATTGTTTGAAATTTCAATGCATTCCGATTCTGTATATGCATACTTTTTTTCCTCGTGCGAAGGATCATTTCCAAAGAAATAAGTACTCAATTTGCCATCATCTGTCAAAGAAAAATAGCGATTCTGTTCATCTCTATATTTATGTGTATCATAAAATTCAGAAAATCGTTTTTCGGTTTCGACATAGTTTCCTACAACCTCAACATTTCCGATCTTTAATTCAATATTTTCGGAAGTAGTAGAATCAACAAATGAGTCTTGGCTCCAATCTTGATATTCTAACTTGTGTGGGTTTTCTGGTATTGAATCAGAATATCCGCATATTTTGATTGATAATCCATTTGATAATCCATCATTTTTTGTGCATCCCGTAAAGGATGCGACTAATAGCATTAAAGTTATCAAAATACAACTTATTTTTTTCATATTGTTCTCCTTTATTCACTTATTTTGTAGTTTCCGTTTCCACAAACGACAGCACTCTTTAATCCAGAAGCTGCGCTTCGATTACCAGAAGCATAATCAACCGATTCTTGTACAGTATGACCTTCCAACAAGTACGTATAAAAATCTTTAGTCCATTTATTAGCATCACTACAGTTGATATTTTCAGAAAAACCGATTGCGACTTCTGCTCCCTGGCTTGAAACTATAGCGGGTAGATTCCTACCAGTTACACCATCATATGCAGTTTCACACCCAATAAACAACACCATATTCAACCCTGTAAAAGAATCAGTCGCGGCAACACTTGTACTTCCTGATGTCATATTGCTCCAAAAATGACTATACAATGCGACCATTCCTGTTCCTTCTTCGTCATTCAATATTATTCCTGTTGAAGCAGCTGTAGTTGTTCCAGCCCAAACTATTAAATGACCATGGCTTCTACTCGTGAATACATTTGTGTTTTTGAGATCCGATAGGCAATCGTTTGAACTTATCGCACCAGTTTTCAATGTTACGTTATTAAAAGCATCATCGTACAAATTTCCCTTTACGGTTTCCAAACAACTTGAATGATCGTGACCCGAATTTGATATACCGTAGAAAGTTATTTTATATGAATCAAGCAATTCAAGAATCCATTCATCTTTATAACTGCTATTATTGACATATGCTTTCTGTTCAACATTCAAGCCGTCAGTCACCCATAAAAATTGATCGCCTGCACACATACACCAATCTGTGTCATATCCTTCGCTTGATTTTGGGCGTAAAATGTAGGCACCCGAAGATGATTTTGTGATTTTCCATTTTTTTCTGCTCAAATTCGAATATGTCTCTTGGACTAACGCAACTTCATTTTCATCAGTCGAACCACTTTGTACGCACAAGGCCATTCCGCTCTCTACGGAGAGGATTTTATAATAACCGTCACCAATGTGAATTAATTGCCACTTCTGGTAGTCTCCTCCGTCAAAATCCCACAATTCCATTATAGCACCACTGGTGTTATAGGCTGAACCGTCATTATCATCAATCTGCATATATTTGCCAACTTCTTTGTTTTTAAAGAAGTATATGCCTTCGTCAACAACCAGTGTTAAAGTAAATGTATGAGTAAGAGAATAACTTGATGATTGAGAACCATTATAGATTTTCGATGTCACTTTCAATGTTCCATCATCATGCAGAACAATGATATTCTCTTTGAGATCATTTCCTTGCAGAACGTATTCAATAGCAGTATTGACTCTAACTCCATTGTAAACTATGGAACTTCTATTGTTGATCGTTGCTGCGTCATCAATCGAATCAAATGATTTTCCAACTGTACGTTTTGGAGCATTATTTACAGTTGAATTGGATTCTGTACCCAATTGCAAATTCTCCGTTGTCAACGAAAGGTTAGATGATGTATTGTTGCTAACTAACATCATTGAAATAGAATATCCATTTTCACTCAAAGTGAACAATTCCTCGTTGGCTTTGAACGACTCAGTAAATTTTAGACGTGAATCGGGTGTCCGATATTTTTGTGAACCACCATCATCCGCTAATGAAAGGTTATTGTCAATGTCTTGCCAAACACCATTCTCATCTTTCCTATGAACAGGATGCGTGTAGACAACAGCCTCATATGTTCCGTCTGCAAGGCGAAAATGTTTTGCATTTTCTTCTCGTAATGAAGTTACTTCTACTATTTCACCGATTACTTCATCGTCGGTGTATTCTTGACTATCAGCAATCAATTCAGATGAATCATTTGCTGTTGTTCAGTCAATAGCGGTATTAGGCTCAAGAGCAATGGCGTTTATTGGAAACGAGCCAACCACCAATATGAGAGACAGGAAAAACGCTATCCACTTTTTACTTACAAATATCTTTTGCATACTATTCTTCCTTTCGTAATTTTTTAGAGCAATAGGCGGGTTGCATATAGGAGAAACCTATATGCCGAAACATCGAAAGAGCAGAGGGACTCTGCGGTTGGTGAATGGGTGAACGTTGTGATTGCATCTTTTCATCATAGGCCAATCCCTCCTTGAAGAATTTATTTCAATAAAACAGCGCATAAAGACAACGGGTAATCCTCCCGACATCCTTATGCGCTGATATTTTTTTTAGCCAAATATTCTCACACCGACTCCTCGCATCTGTGTAAGAACAACTCGGCAACAATAATTGCATCGCAAATCGCTGTCGGGTTTGTATTTGTTTTATTACAGCTATTGTATTGTGGTTTTATTGTAACATATTTTGGACAATATTTCAAGTGGTTTTACTGAAAAATTTCAATTTTACAGTGTTTTTTGCATTGAATTAGCTACTTTGATTTCTTTCCTTAATATGACATCGCTTTTCGAGTGGTGTCAGTTTTGTTTTGAGCTGAATACGTTCATTGCGGTAAACACAAAATATGGGTACACACAACAAGTCAGTTAGTTGATTTATTTTTATTATTTTCTACCAGAGTGGAGTTTTTTGTACTGTCCGCATAATTTGGGGCAGTTCAAAAAATGAGCCAAGTGTTTTCTGTGTGTATAATAATCTTCTGCTAAAATTTAGATTACCCTTGACATTAATTAATTAAAATGATAAAATATATTCAGCGTTAAAATATTAAAATTGGAGAATTAAAGTGAGTATAAAAATCGGAAATATAACCCTTGAAAACGGTCTGATGTTAGCGCCGATGGCAGGCTTTACCGACTATTCGTTCAGAAAGATCTGCCGCGAAAGAGGCGCGCAATATACAGTCAGCGAAATGGTGTCGGCAAAGGCGCTATGCTATGAGCAAATGTCTAAAAAGAACACGATGTCGCCGTCAAAGACCGCGCCGTTAGCGGCGGTAAAAAATGAAGAAAACCCTATGGCTATCCAACTTTTCGGCAGTGAACCCGAGTTCGTAGCCGAGGCGGCGGCAATGATAGAGTCCCGAAATTATAAGTCCTGCGTATCCGAGGCGTCGCCCGTGGCTATCGACATCAATATGGGTTGCCCTATGCACAAAATAGTCGGAAACGGCGAGGGAAGCGCGCTGATGAAAAATCCCGAGCTGGCGGCAAAAATCGTGGAGGCGACCGTCAAGGCTTTAAAGCATACTCCCGTGACCGTGAAAATCCGCGCGGGATGGGACGATAGCTCCAAGAACGCCCCCGAGATGGCAAAAAGACTTGAAGCGGCAGGCGCGTCACTTATTTGCGTCCACGCGAGGACGAGAGAGCAGATGTATAATCCTGGAATCGATATGGATATTATAACCGCGGTCAAAAATGCCGTCAAAATACCCGTTATCGGAAATGGCGACGTCTATTCTGCTGACGATGCCGTAAAAATGCTTCAGGTCACAGGTTGCGACGGCTTGATGATCGGTCGCGGATCACTGGGTAATCCTTGGATATTTGACGAGATCGCGTCGCGACTCGCAAACAAGGAATTTACTTCGCCAAGCATTGAAAAAAGACTTGATACCTGCCTTGAGCATATACGTCTTATAAGGGATAGCAAGGGCGAGTACACCGCGGCGGCAGAGATAAAAAAGCACGCGGCGCTCTATATCAAAGGTGTGCGAAGCGCGGCGTCTATTCGCGACAGAATAATGAAAACACGCTCGACCGAGGAGCTTGAAGCTATCATTTTCGAATTAAAAGGAGGCGGCTTATGAGCAAGTTTGCCAAGATAGTTTCAGCCGATAACCGTTTCGCCCGTATGCTGACTATCGAGCTTGAATCGCTTGGGATCGAGATAGTAGACTCTGTTGATATGCTCGGAGAGGGCGACGTTTCCTACGTAATTGCTGACCTTGATTCGGTTTCCGAATCCGAGCTTCTTGAATATTCCCAAAACGCCATATTGATAGGCTTTTCGCGCAGTAACAGAAATGATATTTACGAAAGCGCCTGTCTTTGCGAGGAATTTTTCAAAAGACCCTTTTCTATGCGTGATTTTCTCTTGCTTTTCGGAGGAGACCGAAAAAGTCTGACCCAAAGAGGCTATACGAAAAAGGAGACATCCCAAAACACCGCTTTTTTATCGGTATCCGACATCGACAAGGCGGCGGTTTGGGAGGATCAGCTTATACCGCTCAGCGACAATGAATATAAGGTCTTATCCCTGCTGTGCGACAACAGATACCAGTTGGTAGAGCGCGAGAGGATATACGCGCTTTTGGGAGCCGAGGAAGGAAATATGGGCGACGTCTACATCTGCCATCTCCGCAAAAAAATTGATAACAGGCTTGGCTTAAAGCTAATATACACGATCCGCGGCAAAGGATATATGCTGAAAAACTGACACCTGCTCAAAAGGATAAGACACAAACGATCTGTGATAAAAGCGGACGGGGAATAGATCCTCGTCCGCTTTTTGACCTGCTGTTTTATTTATTTACCAAATAATACTTTGCGTTAACACTTTTAAGCACACGTCGCTCGGAAAAGCTTACACGGGAGCCTCTTATGAGCTGATATGTCTCGTGTCCCTTGCCCGCAAGCAAGACGAAATCTCCTGCTTCCGCAATCTCATAAGCCTTCGCGATAGCCTCAGCTCTGTCGGTGATCATATAAACTGGCTTGTCCGTGCCGCGAAGCCCGACCCTTATTCCATCGATTATCTCGCTGGGATCCTCATTGTCGGGATTGTCTGAGGTCAGTATGATAACGTCGGCTCCTTCCTTAGCCGCGCGTCCAAGCTCGGCACGTCTGCCAAAGGTCCTTCCGCCAACGCTTCCGAAAAGCACGATGATCCGCTTGGGTTCATATTCTCGCAAAGAGCGGAGAACCGCCGTAAGGCTTGCGCCGTTATGGGCATAATCGATAACGAATAGTGTCTCGGGGCGGTTGTCAAGCTCGACCGTCTCAAATCTTCCGGGGATCGAAAGTCTCGCCATCCGTTCGGCTATAAAATCCATATCTATTCCCATGAGCGAGCAGATAGCCACGGTCAGCAACCCATTTTCCACACTGTAAAGACCCGGAATAGGAATAAACATCTCGCGCCCGTGTTCATCAAGAGGTATGCTTGAACCGTTGCCCGAAAACATTTGAAAGGCGACACCCGGCAACACGCCGTTTTTGGTTCTTTGCGTGTTTTGAGCGAAAATGTCACAGCCCTCATCGCCCTTGGCAGACGTGGTGACGATTCTTTCGCAGGATATTCCGTCGATCATATATCTGCTCTCGGGAGAATCTGAATTAATTACTATGCTTTTAGCGCCGTAATCGGTGAAAAGAAGTCTTTTGCAATCTCTGTAATGCTCGATAGTAGGATGCTCAACTCCGCCTATATGATCCTCGTAAAAATTAGTAAAGGCGCATATATCAAAATTCAAACCGTATGTACGCTGCTGCCAAAGTGCCTGAGAGGAGACCTCAATAACTACGTCGGTAACCCCGTTATTACGCATCTCGCGGAGCGCAATCTGAAGCTCAAGACAGTCGGGAGTGGTGTTCGCAGTCTCAAATACCTTCCCGTTGTAATATATGCCGTTGGTTCCGATGTAGCCGATATTAATACCTCTTGCCAAAGCGATGTTATAGACCGAAAGAGCAACGGTCGTCTTGCCCTTGGTTCCCGTTATTCCTATAAGGCGAAGCTCCTTTTCAGGGTCGCCGTAAAAAATGACCGAGAGACGGCGAAGCGCTTCCGAGGAATCCTTTACCGTAATGATAGCCGCGTCGTCGGGAAGATCGACGTCGCGCTCGACTACGAAAAATCTTGCTCCGTTTTCATAAGCGCTTCGGGCGTATTTGTGTCCGTCGCAAAGAACGCCGCGCTTACAGAAATAGAGACAGGTTGGAGAAGCGGATCGGGAATTGTGACAAAGATGAACGATAGTGCGTCCTCGCATACCGTGAGGTATATTATACGACACGCAATCAAGGCTAAGAATAATATCCTTTATCTTCATCATGGCCGCGTTCTCCTTTCGTTTTTAATAAGATCATCGTAGGAAACCGTAATATACGCGCTTTCTACCGTTTTAGAATAATTTTTGATAAAATCCTGTGTCTCACCGTCGCAGAAAATTATAACAGGAAAGAAATATTCCTCAAGAGATTCCGCAAAGGAGATCAAGCTCATTTCAAGTAAGTCCTGAGACATAGGTGAGACCTTGTGGCAGTAATAAAACAGCCTTTGCCATAAAGTAAAGCTGTCGGCAAAAATATGCGTTCTTATGCCGGTTATTTTATATATTCTTTTTGCCGCCTTGTATGCCGTTTGACCGTTGCCGATAATCACCGGAACAAGGTACTCGTGTTGTAACCAATCCATAATTCACCGTTCTGCAAATCAATATGACTAATTATATCATATTTTAAATGATTTGTCATATAAAAACAAAAAAATTTACACAACTTCCAAAATTTGACTTGTAAACGGTTGCAAAATGTAATATAATTTATGTAACGAATTTTTACGAGGCAGAAATGAAAAAAGAGTTGATATACAGTATATTTTCAAAGATCCCTACGCTTGAGACCGAGCGCTTTTTCCTGCGCCGACTTTCTGTGGACGATACCGACGATATGTACGAATATGCAAAGGAATATGACGTTACAAAATATCTTACCTGGTCGCCTCACCCTAATAAGGCGGCAACCTTGAATTATCTTATGTATCTTCAGAACCGATATAAAACAGGGGATTTTTTTGATTGGGCGATAGTATGCAAGGATAGCGGCAAGATGATCGGCACTTGCGGATTCACACGCTTTATCTTCGCTCACGACTGCGCGGAAATAGGCTATGTTATAAATCCCGAATACCACGGAAAGGGAATTGCCACCGAGGTTGTAGGCAGAGTAATAAAATACGGATTTGAAAATCTCGCTTTGGAGCGGATCGAATGTAAATTTATGGTCGAAAACAAGGCGTCCTTGCGCGTAATGGAAAAGAACGGTATGACCTTTGAGGGTGTGCGGAGAAAGGGAATGCTTATCAAAGGCGAATGCCGTGACATCGGCGTATGCTCAATACTCCGCGAAGAATTTTTCAAAAATATCTGATTTGGGACTTGAAAAAAGAGAAAAAGTGTGCTACAATAATATTTGTGCTTCGGCACACAATTAAATATCACGCCTCCATAGTTAAATGGATATAATAAGCCCCTCCTAAGGGTTAGTTATGGGTACGATACCCGTTGCGGGTGCCAAATAAAAGAAGATGGATTTGTTCCATCTACTTTTGTTTCGTTTGTATAATCGGGAATCGAAGGGCGCGTGTTGAATGACAGTCCGGGGGACTGTCAGACCCGCGGCGTGACCGAGCCGCAGCGAGACAGGGGGACCATCGAAGATGGTGGATGAGGTGTTTTATGAACACAAACAGTAATCCGAAACTTACAGATAACGCAAAAAATCTTAGGAAAAATATGACCAAGGAAGAAAGACACCTGTGGTATGATTTTTTGAAAGGTTTGCCATTGACAGTTCATCGTCAGAAAGTGATAGGTCAGTATATCGTTGACTTTTACATAGCAGAAGCAAAGCTTGTAATTGAATTAGACGGATCCCAGCATTATGAGGATGCGGGGCAGAGGAAAGATGC
>JAZNII010000050.1:0-3743 GCA_045577415.1 Eubacteriales bacterium | reverse complement strand
CCCGAAACATTACGTGCGACGACCTTCAAGCATTCATCGAGTATCTCTTGCATCTCCGCACGGTGAATGGCTTTCGCATCGTCGGAGGATTTGCTTTCCCTGTTGCGCAGGTGGCGGATATCATCCTCTGCTTTTTGCACGGCGACGATGATATTTTTCTTACGGTGGTAGTCGTTGCTATCGCTGTCGCTTTCATCAAGGGTGAAGAGATCTGAGAGCTTCACCTTTCTTTTCGGTAATCTGTATGGCTCGTATTTGGTAACGAAATCGTAAATGATCGACATCGGACAGTTCAGCGTTGCGGTATTATTTTTCTCGATCTTTTCTTCTTGCCCTGTGATAAAGTAATAGAAGTTCGGGAGCTTGCCGCCGTTTGCTTTCTTGAACTCTTGCTTGCGCTTTTCCAAGCGGTGAAGCACCTTGCCTGTTTTCACAGCGTACATTCTCTTTGCTTTATCGATCTCCATGCCTGACAGCACAGCCAAGATGCAGATCTCATTGTATATCGGGAGGATATCATTGATGCTTGCGCCGTTACTAACATTGTGCCAAAGCAGGCTATTGAGGAACTGCGAGAGGTTAACGATATCTCCGATCTTGTTTTCCGCAATGGCAAGGTCAAGCCTTGCGAGATCTACGGCAGAAGAAGAATACTCCGCTTTGCCTACGGGAGCAACACAGCATACGGGAACACCCATATTCTCATAACAGGTCTTTGCCGAAAGGTAGAGGAACTGATCGTTTGTTACGAGCATGGAGTCCGAATCGTAATCGCATCCGTTGAGCCTTTGCTGTAGGTTACTGTTTATTGCGTTGGCGCAAACGATATCTCTTGTGAGATTGAAATAGGTGTCTATTTCTTCTTTTCTGCGGTTGACTCCTATGAGGATATTGCCGAGGGTGATGTGCGGATTCCTCGCGCAGGTCAGCATCTCGCCGTCCTCAAAGCGTTTGGTATAAACCTCACCGTCGCCGAGTAGCATTGGCTCTGTTGGCTCGTAGGTCTTATCCGTTACCGCACACAAAAATTCGTAAGGGTTTCCGAAGATGGTTTGGTTGTTACCGTTTACAAGCACTCTGCCTTTCTTCAGCCTGCGCTTGAAATAATAACACACGTCGGTTTTCAGATCCTTATAAAATTCCGTATGCTCGAATTCGGGCGTTCTAAACAGCATCTCCATCACGACCTTGCGCCGATAGTTGTCTGCCGTCATAACCGCGAGGTCATCGGGTTCTGTTTCCGACAGGAAATTTATCTGATAGCGAAGGTGCATTGCGCTGCTGTAGATCTTGTAAAGGTGATAGAACGAGGCATCGAGCAACTGCTCCATTCCCGTAGGCGTGATTGTAAGGGTGTTCATCAGCTGATAGTTGGTGTATGCCAAGCGACCTTCCATATTGGAGGGCGGTTTATCCGTCTTAACAACGCCGAACTCGGATGTGGTCTTGCCGCCGTATACGGCATCAAGCCATGCTTCAAGAGACTTCTTGAGAGGCTGACCTTTCGGCATAAACTTGAGGTATTTGAGGCTGCTTTCTGTAATGACGAGCTTGATGTCCTCGACCTTTCGCGCGGTGGTGTAGCCTGCAAGCTGTCCGACGGTGGTGATACCTTTATCCTTGAACCACTTTTGCAGATTCGTGTTGAACGCACAAGTCTTGAAGAAGCGGTTACGAAGTAGCATCATGCCTTTATCGACATATCCGGCTCTCTCAAATTCACTCACATCAAGGAGGGCTTCGCCATCCCATATCACGTTCTCGATCTCGGTTTCTTCCTCGACCGCCGTAAGTCCGAGAGCTTTATCTTCCTTTACGCACACAGCGGTGGTCTTGAATTTGCTCACCTTATCGGGAATGATGAGGATCGCTTTTTTCGGAAGCCTTATCGTGCTTTCAATGCTACTAAGAGTCAAAGCAATATACGCCTGCCACGATGCCTGATCCGAAACAGTATCCGCAGAAAGACCGCAGGCGCTCCACTCCATCATATCCTGATACAGCGGTTCGGCGATGAATAAACAGCGACCGTCACGGCTTGAGCCTGCGCTTCGCTTATAACGAACATAATGGGTGCCGTCAATGTCGAAGCCGTGCAGATACAGATGCTCTCGGATTTTCTCCTTCTTCACAACCGAGGGCATTTCCTTGTCGCTTCTCTTGTACTCGTGCTTTTCTGCATCGTACACAAAGTATTTGCCGAGAAGCTCTGCGGAGATCGGCTGTTCTACGGGAGCATAGTGCCTGTCCTGATTCAGCGGTGTTTCGATTGCTACGAGTGTGGGTTCTCCGTCAAGAGTGCGGATGCACACGTGATCGGTCATTTCCTCGTCGGTAACCGTCTGTCCGTAGAGAACATATCTTCGTCCTTGCTTTTCATATTGCTTGATAGCATACTCGAAGGAGACGGAAACAATGGCTCGGCAGAAGGCTTTATCTTCAAGATAGGGATATCCTATCTCGGCTTCGTGCTTTGCGTTGATCTCTCGGAGCTTGATGCTTTCAAGGCTATCGTCAAGAACACCCGAGAAGGTATGCGGATTGGTCTTGCCGTCCTTCAGCGCAGTCAAGCCTTTGCTTCTGTAAATGGTACTGCCGTCAAGTGCCATGATACGCATAAATTCATATTTTTTCTTTTCTGCCGTCATCGTTAACCCTCCTTTCGTGATTCTTATTTGGTATTCTATTTTACCATATTTTGCGGCTTTTTTCAAGTAAGAGAATATGAACGGCACAGGATTTTTGCAAAAAGCTCCACTTTTGATACGCCTACCATATACGCAAGACCATAAGAGTGGATGCAAAATCACGAAAACCCTTGATTTATCTACACTTTTGCGCTCTTTTGACCCACGGCAGAAAAAGAACATCTGTAAATTTCGGCTTTGTTTTTGCAAATCTGTGCAAACTTTTCACGCAAAAGTGGTCTGTCCCAAAATGTAGGACAGACCACCTTCTATTGCTGCTTTTCTCGCCGAGCGTTTTCTTTGACTACAGCGATGCAGATATTGAGATTTGAGGATATAATTCGGCATTAAAATTAAGGCTGCGTATCGAAGATCGGATCGTTATCATTAGTGTTGCCATAAAACACATGAGCTGCTTCGCGGCATCCACCGTCGCACTTGGATTTCTTATCGCAATCTTTACACATTTCGGGAAGATAATCCCTATTTCTGAACTGCATCCAGTATTCGTTTTGTTCGAGTGTTTCAAGCTCATCATATCGACATATGCGGATAGGAGAATGGTTACACACCTTAAGATAACCACTCGGATCAACAACGCAAAAGCCTTTGGCCGCCGAACAAAGATTACTTACCTGAATATGCTTATATCTTTCGGGATGATCAATCGCACACAATGGTAGTTCTGTTCCTACATGACCGTATTTGTTGGCCTTTGCCAGCACAGTTTCCGCAATGTCCAACATTCGATTGGTTTCTTCCTTGGTCAATAGATACTCTTGATTTTGGAGTCCTCGACCACCGGGTAAAAACCTATTAAGCAAAACATAGTCCGCACCTTTTATAAGAGCGTAAGCAATATTCTCGTACAGTTCGGGAAGATTCTTTTTAGTTACGGCGATGTTTGCGGTAGCTTGAATTCCTCTGATCTTTGTTTTTTCAAACAAGGATAGGACATGCTCAACGTTATCAACACCCGTATGTTCAACAAATGTTTCTATACCGGGTATACTAATGCAAATTGATATTTTGTTTTTCGCTATGTAATCTAAAAAC
>JAZNII010000049.1:0-4553 GCA_045577415.1 Eubacteriales bacterium | reverse complement strand
GGAAAAGCGCCACTCCGCTTCGCTTCGTGACGCTTTTCCTATGCATTTTAATAGTTCTTTATCTTTTCGTCAGATTTTTTCTACCCCAACTATTGACAAAGAGCCCAAAAAAGCCATTTAGATCGGTGGTGCACCTTCAGGGACTCGAACCCGGGACCCACTGATTAAGAGTCAGTTGCTCTACCAACTGAGCTAAAGGTGCAAATAAGATCTAAATGGCTTAATGGCTCCCCCTGCTGGACTTGAACCAGCGACCCCTTGATTTAGTTAGCGTTACAACCTCATCAAAGAATCTCTTAATTATAAGCCCTATGAGTTGGGGAACTCATATATTCTTTACTCATATATTATAGCATCTTTGTAGGGGTTTGTCAATAGGTTTCTACAAGTTTTTTAACTTTGTATAGTTTTTGCAAACCGCTTCATATAACTGAAGCGGTTTATTATGCGATTTCTCCGATAAATTTGTAATTGATCCTAATATTCTGCCTTGTTTCGCCGTTTTCTTTGATACGGTCTCCAACAATAACGGACTGAATGAGACGATTGAGAACCTCATCATCAAGCTCCGTCAGAGTTTCAAATGCTTCTGCCATTTCAATGAATCTTTCTGTACCATAGGCTGTAGCCTGAGAATTATCGTGTATCTTTACAAGCTCTGCCCTTCTCGCTCTCGCTTCGTCCTGCTCGGCTTCACACCTTGCGGACAAATCCTGAAACTTACGGTCGGAAAGAATTCCGTTGAACCTATCATCATACAGTTGCTCAAACTTTCGGTCAAGCTCCGCGATTTTTGTCTCAAGCATCTTGATCTCGTTTTCTATACGAGCTTCCTCGCTATCCTCGTTCTCAATTTTATGAAGAACCCTAGCAATGAACTCTTCCTTATTCTCCCGCACCATAAATAGCACTTCGTTAATATCGTGCAAAATTGCATCATATAACTCGTGGTACATGATATAATGGCTTGAACATACTTCAGGACCTTTTTTCTTATAGGTATTGCAAACATAGTAGTTCTTTCTGTCAGAAGCATTTGCAATGCCAAGAGCATGTCCGCACTTGTCGCATTTAATCAGTCCCGCAAAGATATTATTAAATCCGCTTGAGCCTGTTCGCTTTCTGCTATCAAGCTTAGCGTGAGCATCATCCCAAAGCTGTTGACTGATTAACTGAGGAACAATTCCCGGAATCATAATCCAATCTTCTTCCCCTTGCCTTACAATGCGCTTACTCTTAAACGATACTTTCCTACGCCGACCGCTGATAAAAAAGCCCAAGTAAGTTTTATCGTTCAGTATTTTATGAACGGTAGCAAGGTTCCAATCATGTGGATCCTTGTCATACGGTCTCTTTAACAATTGCGCTCGATATGCGGAGGGAGTAAGTATCTTATGCTCCTTTAATACCCGAGCAATTTTGTTGTAACCATAACCTTGATATGCTGCCATTTCAAAAATCCAAACCACATTAGGCGCAACCTCTTGATTGATTTCCAAAACATGATGGTCATCCTGAGATTTCAGCAATCCATAAACGGCAAAAGAACCAATATATTCGCCGTTCATAGCCTTTGTTATAAACGCTTGTTTGGTCTTCCTGGAGCAGTCAGCAGGATAGTATTCATTAAATACGTTCTTGATTGGGAGCATCAAATCATAATCTGTATCTCCACGGTCAGTGTCCACATCATCACCAATGGCAATAAAGCGTACATTCATCTGCGGGAATACATCACTTATGTATGAGCCCACCTGCAAGTAGTTTCTTCCAAAACGGGATAAGTCTTTTACGATGACTACATTAACGCGCTTGGCTTTCACATCCTCCATCATACGTTTGAAATCCGGACGATTGAAGTTCGTTCCTGTAAATCCGTCGTCTATATAAACATCGTAAATGCAGATATTATTTTGTTTACAAAAATCGGTTAGTATCTTTTCTTGTGTTTCAATCGAAACACTGGTACCGTCTTTTTCATCATCGTCGCTGAGTCTGCAATACAGCGCTCCGATCAATCTGCTTTGCTCTTTACTCTTCATTCTTACCTCTCTTTCCGAGCAAAGCGATGGTTGTGCTCTTATTATACAACCTCAACTTGAATACGTCAAATGTGCAAATTATTTTTTTAGGATCTTTCTTCATCTTTTTTGCCTCTTTCTTTACGAAGAATATCCTTGATTTTTTTTGCAACATAATCGGTATAGATTTCAAGAAGACAATGAGTGCCAAAGGTTCTTGTAACAGTAATCTTAACCTTTTTTGTCTTTTCATTATTTTCGATGTTTGCATTCACTTCCCTTCCTCTTATTATATATAGAGCGCTCAGGACTTCTTCTCCTGCTTCAAGACATCGTTTCGAATACGCTCCATCAGATATTCTCCGTCAACTTCGGTAAGTTGCTTATACCAATCGGAGCGAAAGAACTCTTCCAATTCTGCGAGTTCTTCATCTGCTTCACCTACAATTCCGCTTTTATGCAACGATTGCTTGTACGCTTTTTTATAGTCATTACAAGCTGAATTACGATTGCGTTAGCAATCTCCTCATAGGGATCAAAGCTGACATCTTCTTTAATGGTTACTTTTTCGTTTTTCATTTTGAATACTCCCTTCTTTTTTATCACGTTTTTACTCGTGTACCCATAAAGACGGAGGCACATTTTTGATTTCTGCAAACAAAATTAAAAATATTATTCAAAAAGCGGACAAATCAGCGTTGTTTTGCCTTGACAAAACGGACAATTTAACATATAATATTATTAGCAAAACGGACGAAGGAGAATTTTATATATGATTTCAAGAAAAATCGAAAAAGAATTAGATCATTTTTATTCAAGCAACGAAAAAAAAGCCCTACTTATCACAGGTGCTCGACAGGTCGGAAAAACATTTATTATCCGTAACTTTGGAGAGACACATTACGAAAACGTGATAGAGATCAATTTTCTTGAAAATAAGCAAGCCGCAAATCTCTTTGAAAACGCAGCTGGAAGTGAAGATCTGTTGCTTCGCTTGTCGGCTATTGCGGATAAACCGATGGTTCCGGGGAACACACTAATCTTTTTTGACGAGGTTCAGGCTTGTAAGGAAATCGTTACGGCAATCAAATTTTTGGTTGAGGAAGGTAGCTACCGTTATATTCTCAGCGGCTCTCTGCTCGGTATTGAGCTAAAAGACATTCGCTCCGTTCCCGTGGGATATATGGACGTAATCAATATGTATCCTATGGATTTTGAGGAGTTTGCAATTGCCAACGGTGTGTCGCAAAGAGTCATTGATTCTCTGCGCAAGTGCTTTGAGGAAAGAACACCCGTCGATGCTGTGGTTCACAAGAAAATGATGGCGTTGTTTGAACTGTATCTGATCGTTGGCGGTATGCCTGCTGCAGTAAACAAATATCTTAAAACTAACAATCTGCAAGAGGTACTGCGTGAACAGAAATCTATTATCAATCTTTATAAGATGGATATCAGTCAATACAATCCCAATCATAAGCTTTATATTGAAGAAATATTCGACCTCATTCCAAGCGAATTGAACTCCAAAAACAAGAGATTCATTCTGAAAAATCTGAATGAGAATTTCAAATTTTCAAGGTATACGAACAGCTTTATATGGCTTAAGGATGCAGGGGTTGCGCTTCCCACGTTCTGCGCAAGTGAGCCGACCGTTCCGCTGAAACTTTCTCAATCCACAAACCTGTTTAAGCTTTTCTTGTCTGACGTTGGTTTGCTCGCGGCAATGTATATGGACGATATACAACTCAAGATACTCAATCACGAAAAAGACATCAACTTCGGTTCTATATACGAGAACGCCGCTGCTCAAGAACTACGTGCGCACGGGTTTGATCTATACTACTTCAATAGCAGAAAACAAGGTGAACTTGATTTTCTTGTTGAAATGGGCGGTGATATTCTTCCAATCGAGATCAAGTCGGGCAAGGATTATATGAAGCATGCCGCTCTATCCACCGTTATGGCAAACGAAGACTATGCTATCCCCGCTGCATACGTTTTCCAGAATGATAATGTGAGCGTTAGCGGAAAAATCGTTTACTTCCCTATCTATATGCTGATGTTTGTGGAACACGGTGGATTGAAAAATGATTTGATTTACAAAATCAATCTTGACGGATTACAATAATAAAAAAAGAGGAATCGCACATCTTGCGTGCGGTTCCTCTTATAATATAGCAAAACGAATAGTAGAGTTATCACCATGTATTTGCTCTCTAAAAGATTATTTTTTCAAGAATAAGAATATTCGATTATACCCTATCATTAACCCCCATAAATAGAACTTTCCGTTATATCGCATTCCCTCTGTTGCTAAAAACGCCGATAACCTCTGGGGTTTCGGCGTATAATAATATTTCTTAAACAAAATATTTAATCATATACAGGGGGCTGCCCCCCGTATATGATTAACTCACTCTTGAAAGGATGGGGAAAATCATCTCAAAAACTTTCAAACAATAAAAGTTCTTGAATGGTGTATCACACACAATTTGAGGATTCAAATAAACATAAATATGATTAGATTGGAAC
>JAZNII010000048.1:0-7054 GCA_045577415.1 Eubacteriales bacterium | reverse complement strand
GTGACCGCGCCGACGATCTTGCCGTTCTGACAAATTACAGAACCGCTCATACCCTGAATTATGCCACCTGTCTTTTCAATGAGCTTTGGGTCGGTCACTTTAACGATGAAGCATTTTGAGCCTTCTGCTCCTCGGTTTATGGAAGATATTTCGATCTTGTAGCTCTGTCTGCCGCTCTCGTCAAGAGTACACATTATCTCCGCCTCGCCGCATTTTACTTTATCACGGGTACATATCGGCATCGCTTGACCTAAACCCTCGGGGATCTTGGAAAACGCTCCGAACACACCGCATTCGGTATTGCTCGTAAGACTTCCGCGCTTATCGACGCCGAAATATCCCTTTATCTCACCAGGAGTGCCGACTATTCCCTTTTTTACCGCGTTGATCTTTACGTCAGTGACCACGCCTCTCTCCATAGGTATAAGCTCGCCCGTCTCGCCGTCACAGATGCCGTGACCCAAGCCGCCAAATTCGCCTGTGCTTGGCACGATATAGGTAACCGTACCTATTCCCGCTCCGCTGTCTCGCACCCAAATTCCCGTCTTATATTTGCCTTCGGACTTTGAATAGGTAGGAGTAAGCTTTACCGTCTTTTCCTGTCCCCCGCGTGTATAGGTCAAGCTTATCTCACGCCCCCCACAGCTCTCGATAGCACCGGTCAGATCCGAAGCTCCGCTCAGCGCCCGTCCGTTTATCTTCGTAATTATATCCTTGGGCCTCAGTCCTGCCTGATAGGCGGGATTTTGCGTTTTAGCCATTCCGTCAAGATCGCTAAAGCCTACGACCACCACGCCCTCGGTGTTGAATTTTATTCCAAAAGGTATGCCGCCCGGGATCAGACTTACATTTTTGTACGAAGGGTCTGCGGCGGAAGCATCCACAGACAAAAGCCCCATGCAGGCGGTGAGCATGATCGCCGCGCAAAGGAACATAGCCCATGACCGAAGTCCTCTTTTTTTATTTTTGATATTTTCCATGTCTTTTCTTCCTTTAATGAATTGCAACAGTCTTTCTGCCGCACTATTATTCTTCACGCAAACCGAATTTTAATGAGTAACAATAAATGAAACGTCTGTTGACAAATTTCAAAAATGTGATAAAATTAGTTTATACGCAAAAAACGATTTCATTTATAAAATTTTTGAAAGGCGACCACCTTTTTATGCAAATTGAGGACAACAATTCCATTTTTGAGCTATCTAAGTCCGACACGGCGCGATTTCGCAAAATAGTGATCGACGTTTTGAGCGAGGCGTGCAAAATTCAAGACGGCGATGAAAGCTACTATGACGGCATCGGAACTCTTGGCGAAAAGCAGATGCACGCGGCCATAAAACGCTTCGTTTGCCCCGACGAGAGCTGTCACGAGGTAAAAATTGACGGCAGCGCGCTCTGTATAAGCTCGGACGGCGACGGACAAGATAATAAAAAGAAAAAACGCCGTTTCGTAGCCGACGTCCTTGACGGTGACACTATATACGAAATACAAACAGGTCCATTTTCTCCCCTCCGAGAAAAAATAGCGTGGATACTGGAAAACACCGCGTATAACGTTGTAGTTATCCATCCCATAGCCGAGACCAAGTGGATAAACTACATAAGCGCAGAGACGGGCGAGATAGAAAGAAGAAAAAAATCCCCTCAAAGGGGTAAATTTACCGATATTGCGGGAGATCTCTATTATTTCAGAGATTTTATAGACAATCCCCGTTTTTCTATCGTTCTTCTTATGATCGAAGCCGAGCAGTATAAGAAAAACACCGTCAAGGACGCTCGCCGCCGTCCAAGATACCGAAAATACGAGCTTATTCCTATTTCCCTCTTGCGCGCTTACGTATTCGGATGCGTGGAGGATTACCGCATATTTGTTCCCGACTCGCTCCCCGACCCGTTTTGCGTCAAAGACTACTCCCGCGCCACGGGTATTCGCGGACGCGACGCTTATTCGGTAGTCAAGACCCTTACCTTTTGGGGATTTTTCGAGGAAGCGGGGAAAATTGGGAGAGCCGCGGCGTACAAAGCAAAATAAAAACAATAGACCCGTCGAAAAATCGACGGGTCTATTGTTGTAAGACGAAAACCCCCGTCCTCAAGAATCTCTTGGGGACAGATTTTTTTGTTGAATTTTGTTAATTTTTAGTTTATTTTTAAACGCCGTGTTTTGTGTTTGACTAAAACAGCACTGTTTATTCGTGCCTTTGGGTAAATTTGTCAAATAGAATTATAAATATCGGACTTTTTATTGACACGGTTGTCCGCGTGTTGTATAATTGTATAAATAAAAATAAGGAGAAAGGCTATGATCTTTTCAACCAGATTCGTGTCTGCGACGACAGAAAAATCCACTACAAAAAAGAACGTTGCCGCGCCCTACCTGCGTCGCGCGTTGATTTTCGATAAAATCCCCCAAAAGGCGGAAATAACCGTTTGCGGTCTCGGCTTTTACGAGCTTTACATCAACGGAAAGCGGCTGACCAAGGGACACTTGTCGCCCTATGTTGTCAATCCCGACCAGGTGCTTCCTTATGACAACTACGACGTGACCGAGCTGATGGTGTACGGCGAAAACGTCTTCGCCTTTATCCTCGGCAACGGTATGCAGAACGCCTTTGACGGATTTATGTGGGATTTTCAGAAGGCTCGTTGGAATTCCGCTCCCAAGCTCGCCTTCGCCCTTGAGATAGAGACAGACGGCGTAAAAAGCGTTGTAGAAGCCGACGAAAATCTCCTCTGCCATCCCTCTCCTATCTATTTTGACGGATACCGAATGGGCGAAAAATATGATGCGAGACGAGAGATACCTAACTGGAACAAGATCGGATGCGATCTTTCCGATTGGACTCCCGCCATCCCCGTGGGGCGTGATTGCGGCGAGCCGATGCTTGCCTGCAATAAGCCTATCGTAGCTACCGGCGAGATGCGCGCGATCTCTATCACCAAAGAGGACGACGGCTATCTTTATGACTTTGGCTATAACTGCGTGGGACTTTCGAGACTCAGCGTCAAAGGCAATTACGGTCAGCATATCGTCATCGACCACGGCGAATGGCTTCGTGACGGCAAGTTTACGCAGTTCAACATAACCTTCTTACGTGCCCCCAGTCAGATGGGCGAGCCTAAATATACTCAGAGAACCGAATATATCTGTCACGGCGGCGAGACCGAAACTCACATTCCCACCTTTACCTATTACGGCTTCCGTTACGCTCTCGTCAAGGGCATAACCGAGGAGCAGGCAACTCCCGAGCTGCTCACATACGTAGTAATGAACACCGAGCTTGGCGACCGAGGCAATTTCAAGTGTTCAAACCAAACGCTGAACACTCTCAACGAGATGACTCGCCGCGCAACTCTCGGAAACTTCCAGCATTTCCCCAACGATTGCCCTCACAGAGAGAAAAACGGCTGGACAGCAGATGCGGCGCTTTCCGCCGAGCAGACTATCATGAATTTTGAGCCTGAAGACAACTACCTTATGTGGGAAAAGTGTTTGACACGCGCTATAACTCACGAAGGTTCGCTCCCCGGAATCGTGCCGACCGGCGGTTGGGGCTTCAAGCACAACGGTCCTCCTTGGGACGGCGCGCTTATAGATCTTCCCTACTACACAGCCGTTCTCCGCGACGACCTCCGCGGTGCAAAAGAGGCAAGCGGCTCGATGATCCGATATTTCCAATATCTCCGTTCAAGACGCGACGAAAAGGGTCTTATCAATTTTGGTCTTGGTGACTGGTGTCCCGGATACAACGATTACTGCGCGCCTATAATCTTCACCAATAGCACTATCACTTATAGTCTTGCCGTCAAAGCGGCGTATCTCTACGACAAGCTTGGTCTCTCTCTTGAAGCCGACTATTG
The DNA here is from genome assembly GCA_045577415.1 of Eubacteriales bacterium. Lineage (GTDB taxonomy): Bacteria > Bacillota > Clostridia > Oscillospirales > CAG-272 > SVTX01. Next base: position 3,193 of record JAZNII010000048.1, on the reverse strand, counting down.
CCGCGGATTTGCCGCCGAGATGAGAAGGGCTATCAGAGAAAATCTTATTGTTGACAAGGAAAAGATGATATTCTTCGGGAATCACCAATCCTGTCAGGCTATGGCGATCTTCTACGACCTTTGCGACAGTGATGAAGAAAAGGACAAGGCTTTCGCCTATATGCTTGAGGAAATACACAAAAAGGACGACCACATGGGCGTCGGCGTCCTTGGCGGCAGAGTGATCTTCCGCGTGCTTTGCGACTACGGCTACTCCGACCTCGCAATCAAGATGATAACCCGTCCCGACGCTCCCTCTTACGGATTTATGATAGAGGAAGGAATGACCACCCTTTCGGAGTTCATCGTAGTGGCAGGCAAATCCCTCAATCACCACTTCTGGGGCGACATTTCGGCACTTATGATCGAGTATTTTGCGGGAATTCGCGTAAATTCCAATCTCAGCGGTGCGGACAGAGTCGATATTGCTCCCGTTTTCCCCACCGATATGAGCTTCGCGGAAGCTTATCATAATTCTGTCTGCGGAAGAGTTGCCACAAGATGGGACAAGACGAGCGACGGCAACATCACCCTTCGTCTTGAATACCCCGAGGGCGCTCGCGGTGACGTTATCGCACCCGAAGGTTATACCGTAAACGGCTCCGCTCAGGCAAAAGCTACATCAGGCGAATTTATCTTTAAAAAAATATAATATAACGGAGTAAAAAGCCGCCGAAATATCGGCGGCTTTTATGTATTTATTACATGTTGGTATTATGAATTACTTCTTGATGAGCTTTTTCTTGTTTCTGCCAAGAATGGTGTTAAGAACGAGAACGATACAGATAACCTTTACAGCATTTGCGTCATCAACTACGTCAACAGTGTAACCCTCGGTAATTGCGAGAAGCTTGTTTCTCTTAATGGTTGCGATAACCTCTTCACCCTTCTTAACGGTGTATTCCTTAGCGATGAAGTTTCCGGTTACTTCCCAATTCAGCTTCTTGACGCTGAACTTTTGGTTAACAAGAGAGAACTTTCTCTTAAGCTGAGCAACCTTCTTTCTGCCCTCGTAGATGTGGAAGCCCTTGTTGAACATGCCGCTTCTTTCCTTGATCTTAGCGATCTTCTTCTTGTTGTTGTCCTTGAGCATGATATCGCCCCAGAACCAGTGCTTTTTACCGGTGTATACGGGATTGCCTTCCATGTCGGAAATTACCATCTTACCGCTCAAAAACTTCTCTTGAAAAAACAGTTGCATAATAAATACGCTCCTTTGTATTTTTGAATTTGCAACTTAATTATATACCAAACATTAACACTTGTCAAGATAGTTCACTGTATTTTTGCATGTTTTTCGACAAATCTACCAAAAATATCCGCTATATAGCAAAAAAGATGCTTCACCGACGAAAAGGAGAGATTTCTCTCTTGCCGGATCACGCCGCGATCGTTTAAAATCACTCCGTTAACGAAAAAAGGACGCCTTTTGGTGTCCTTTTCGTTGGCGGAGAAGGAGAGATTCATCTAGCCGCGCAAGCGCGGCGTTGCACTGTTGCCTCCAGCCGTTCTCGCTGCCCTCACTCGTCGTTCGGTTGCGCTCACGGGGAAGCTGCCACTCGCTCGCCTTCCTCTCCCTCGCACTGCGAGCGGTCGGCTCGCTCCCTCTCGCGCCTCCGGCGCGATCGCCAAATCGCGACTTCGCAAGAAAAATAACAGTGAAAAGGTGTGTGATTTCAATCTGTTGCCTGCCCGACAAATTGGAATTTGTATGTCAGTTATACGGACTATTTCACATCTACTAAAGAAAGTGTTGAATCACGGTAAGGCATTACAAACTCATACTCGATATAATCATCATATGTAGCGGTAGGGTGTAACTCTCTATTACTAAGACGTAGTGATCTGCTTATTCCGTTTTTCGGGTGTTTGAGTTTAATAATGACTGTTTCGCCACCTTGATAATTTTTATTTGGAATCTGATACCATTTTTCCGAAGACATTACATAAGACTTTTCATCATTTTCATCTATCTCTTCTGCAAGCAAACTATAAATAAGCGGTTGGTTGCTTATAAACTTAACATCTTGCACCTGAATCGTTAAGACAGAGCCCTTGCAATGGATTTCTATATCCATCCAGTGAGTGACATCGAGCGGTAACGTTCCAACATCTATGGTAAGAGAAACAGGTTTATTTTCTATAAGATCTTCGTTAATATTGATAATCAATAGAAAATGCACAAGCGGAGCGTTGGTACCTGTGCTTCCACCAAACTCTTGTATTTTATATTCCGTTCCCGAATCGTTTTTTACTGTTTCGGGGAATTTTATTGTGATTTGATTATTTTCCGCTTTTTCGATTTGATACTCCAACTTATTAAGCCTTGCGGCATTTTGTTTTACACTGATTCCGGCTTCATATGATATGATACCAGCTTCATTTGGAGCATCATATACTACACTTATTAACTCATCATCGTAATATTCACAACCCGAAAAAACAAGAGCTAAAGTTACTATTAAAAAAAGAACGTAAATTACTTTTGTTTGCATAGAATCACCCCTTCGTCAAATTCTCGGTTTTTGGTGAGTTTATTATATCACACTTTCAAAAATAAGTCAAGGCATAGCCTTGTATCTTTAATGATGCATCGGCTTACGCCGATATGATGTTTTCGCTTCGCTCAAAATTATGTTGCTCGTTGCACTCGCAATGATGCGATGTTTGCCCAATGTGCCGTAAGGCACACATCATTCGCGCAGCGAACATCATTAGGCGAAGCCGTCATCATTTGCCGAAGGCAAACATCATTCAAAAAACGCACCTTTGTCGGTAGACAAAAGTGCGTTTTTTGTTGGCGGAGAGAGTGAGATTCGAACTCACGGAACGGTATTAGCGTTCACACGATTTCCAGTCGTGCGCCTTAGACCAGCTCAGCCATCTCTCCACGCGACTGTAATATTATAACACAAAGATTTTAAAAAATCAATAGTATTTTAAAAATTTTTTATTTTTTATGAAAAATATTGAAACCAAGGAATTTTTGCATCTCGTTTGGGGTGTAAGCAATGAAGCGCACCGCCGAGGTAGCGAAGCGGCGCGAGCGCAATGAATAACATCACGGTGTGATGTTAGAACGCGAGCGTGACCGAGCCTCGCCCTACTTTTCTTGAAAGAAAAGTAGGCAAAAGAACTTCCGACTAGGGTTAAT
>JAZNII010000047.1:0-13529 GCA_045577415.1 Eubacteriales bacterium | reverse complement strand
CAACCAGACAGACGTAGAGAGTCCCGCCGGCGATCAGATGCTTACCAACACTACTCTTGAAGGTTTTGCAAATGATCTCGGTCTTACCGCATCGGGAGAGACCGACTGCCGTAAGGGTTCCAAGTTCAATTGTGCTGCAGGTGTTGATCTCTCGGCTTACCCAGGTCAGACCGTTACCATTGAGTTCTACGCAGAAACATATGACGGTCGATCCATTCTGATTGCCGACTTCATCAACGTTCAGGTTCCCACGGCACAGTAATATCTGCTAAAACATCTTTGACGTATAGTAAAAATTAAATAATTTTTCAAGGCTACCGCTACGGCGGTAGCCTTTTTTGTGTTTTGTTGTCAGGGTAAAAAATTTGACTGTGTGGCGGTTCTTGGGGTAGAGAATTGCGCTTTTGCAGAGCGTTCTCGTCTTTCAAGCGCGTTTATCGTTGCTATCGCTGCTCTGCCTCCAGAAGCGGCAATAGGCAGTCCGCCGGGACACTGTTGCCATTGAGTTGCCAGAATCACGTTGGAAAGTCCCTTTATTCTGTTACTCTTGCGGGAAGGTATCGCCTTTGAGGGCAATATAAAGCTCATATAAGAGCCGATCTGAGAGTCGGTGTAACGGTGATAGGTGGCGGGGGTCCAGATGTCGATGAGTTTCAAGTCACCGTCAAGCTCGGGAAGCTCCTTTTGGATCAAGCTTGCCGCCGTGTCGGCAAAATCTTGCTTTTCCTTGTTGTATGCGGTTTTGTCTTGATCTCGGAGACGAATAAGCTCCCCGGCGCGGGTCTCGTCGCAAAAAGCCATAGCCTGGATTACCGTCTCTCCCTCGGGGGCATAGCTTTTCTCGTGAGAAAATTCGCGAAGCACAAGTCTGTCATATCCCAGATTTTTGATGTGCTTTTTGGGAACTTCGATAATCAAGTCGCCGCGAAAGGGAAGAAAGCTTGATTTGCAGGAAAACGCGCACTGCACGCTCGAAAATCTTTTCAGTCGGGGGTCGTCGTACATTTTTTTGATCTGTGGGGGCATTGGAGCGTCTAAAAGACCTGCAAATGCTACGGCAGGGTCGGTGGTTATGATCACGTAGTCGGCATCAAGCTCCGTGCCGTCGGCAAATCTGACAGACCTTGCTTTCTTGTTCTCGGAAACTATTTTCAAGGCTTCTTTTTTCAAAAGAAGCTCGCCGCCGAGAGCCTTGAAACGGTTTGCCATACGTCCCGCCATTCCGCGAGAGCCGTATTTGGGAATGCCGCCGTTCTCGCCGCAGAAATGAGCGAAAACGAATATGAGCGCAAGCGCGCCGAAATCGTCTCCCCAAAAGGTGCCGATAAATTCTCGCAAGAGAGGATGCTTAAAGCGTTCAGAAAGCTCCTTGGCGGTCAGAAAGTAATATTTTCCAAGAGTAGGGAAGCGAAAAATGCTTTTGACGCCGTCAAGCCCCTCGTTGTGATCTTCTCCACCGATAGAGCAAAGCCTTTGCATAAGCTCCACGGCGGAAATCAGGGATAAGATCTCTTTTTTGTCCTCGGAGGAGATAGATAACATATCGCGCTTCAAGCGGTTTATGTCCTTACTTAGGGATAGCTCCTTGCAATTTTTGCGGCAGGTGTAAAGGGTTTCGCCGTGATATACCTCTACGTCACCGAGAGCGCCAAGCTCCTCCCACATTTTATAGGTAGAGGTGGCGGGGTTGGTGCCTGTCAGCCAATGTATGCAGTTGTCTATCTCATAGTCTCCGCGTCTCCAGCCCGTGAGATTTCCGCCTGCCACCGCCTGCCTTTCGCACACTACGGCGCTATGCCCGTTCATTTGCGCATATATCCCCGCGGAAAGTCCCGAAACGCCGCCTCCGATAATAATGATCTTTGCCATATTTAATTTCCTTTTTTATAAATAGATTGCCTTATTTGGCTCTATTAGTATTCCCGATAACGGCAAATTTTTACGCTTAAGTTAAAAATATTTGATTTTAGATGCGGTTTTGAGGTTAGCTGTTGCAAAATTCGCAATTTTATGTTATACTGAATACAGGGTAGTCTGGGGGTGAGAAAATGGATCATAAGGAATATAAAAGGATGATAAAGGGAGCGAAAAGAGCCTATCTTTTCGTCCACGGAATTATCGGAACGCCCGACCATTTTGACGAATTGATCCCGATCCTTCCCGATGACGTGTCTGTTTGGAATCTTCTGCTCGACGGACACGGCAAGGGTGTGGCGGATTTTTCGCGCGCGTCAATGAAAAAGTGGAGAGGGCAGGTAAAGAGCGCAGTCGACGAGCTTGCGAAAGGTCACGACGAGATATACGTGGTCGCGCACTCTATGGGAACGCTCCTTACTATGGAACAGGCGCTTTGCAACGAAAAGATCGTGAAAATGTTTTGGTTGCAGTCGCCCCTGCGGCTATGTATCAGACCCAGAATGGTTAAGACGGTAATGAGCGTATATTTTGACAAGGTCAAAGAGAAGGACGTTGACATCGTGGCGGCGAAACGCTGCTGCGGAATAGCACATTCAAGGAATATTTTTCTCTACGTAGGCTGGATACCGCGTTATTTTGAGCTTTTCGCAAAGATGAGCGCGACGAGACGTGATCTTAAGCTTCTCCAAACTCCCTGCGTTGCCTGTCAGTCGAGGCGTGACGAAATGGTCTCCAACCGCTCCGCAAGGCTTTTGCGAAAGAATTCCTGCATCACGGTATACGAGCTTGACGGATCCGGACATTTCTATTACGCCGACGACGATCTTGACTTGATTCTGCGAGAGTTTAAAAAATTCATTGTTTGATATACGGAGAGGATCAATGGACGAAAAGAAAAAGGCGCTCTTTATAGAGCAGAAAAAGACCCTCGACACCTTCCTTTCAAGGGGAGCGATATCGAAGGCGCAATACGATAAAAGCTACGGCGACCTCGTCAATCTTATGGGCATGGAGGACGTGGCAAAAGAGCTTAAAGAGGAGGAAAACAAATGAATTTCAGTGAAATAGCGAAAAATAGGCAGTCATGTAGAAAATATAACGCCGAGAGGGCGGTCGAAGAAGAAAAGCTGAGTGCTATATTGGAGAGTGCAAGGCTTTCTCCGTCGGCTTGTAACGGTCAGCCCTATCATATAACCGTCTGCCGTGGTGAGACCGCTCAAGGTGTGGCAAAGGCGGTCATGGGCATGGGAATGAACAGGTTTGCCGCTGACGCGCCGATCATGCTTGTCATATCCGAGGAGGATTACGTTGCCAGCGCCGCACTGGGATCAAAGGTAAAGGGAAATGACTACCGCTCTATTGATATAGGCATCCTTGCCGCTTATATCACAGCCGAAGCGACGGCGCAGGGACTTTCCACCTGCATCCTCGGCTGGCTTGACGACAAGAAGATACGCGAGATATGCGATCTTTCAAAGCCTGTGCGTCTGGTCATTACTTTAGGCTACGCCGCCGATGACGACAAGCTGCGCGAGAAAAAAAGAAAGCCCATGGAAAGGCTTGTAAGTGAGAAATAATATGAAAAAGGTTAAGATCACCGTGATCAGGCGGACAGAATATCCCGACCTCATGGAAAAATACGAAAATCCTCTGGAAAATCCTTGTGAGATGACGGTGGGTGACGTTTTCGTGTCGGTAAATGTCGAAAAGCCCGAGGGGCTTTGCTCGGTGGCGTGGGGATGTATGTACGAGTTCGTAAAAACTCTTGCCGAGGGCGGCGGCGACTTTTTCGACGGCTGGATGAAGGATCCACATTCGGCGATGGTGAGCTGTAATGACGGCTTCCGTCCCGTGACGTATTATATTGAAGCAATAGAAGAATAAATATTGAAAATAGGCGGAAGACTTCTTCCGCCTATTTTTGTAAAAAATTTTTACACCCTATTGACAAAATCAATACTTCGTGATATGATGTATTATGTAACACAAAGTATTATGTAGGAGAGGAGAAAGCATGGATATTCAGTTGAAACGCGGTTTGCTTGATGTTTGCGTTCTGTCTGCCATAAAAAACGAGGAATCGTATGGATATAAGATCATTAAGGATATGAAGCCCTATATAGAAATGTCGGAATCCACGCTCTACACCATATTGAAGCGTTTAGAGGCCTCGGAAATGCTGACAGTGCGTACCGCAGAGCACGGCGGCAGGCTTCGAAAATATTATAAGATCACAAAGGCGGGTCTTGGGCGCATTGAGGATTTCAAGGACGAGTGGCGCGAGGTGATGGCAATATATAGGTTTGTAACGAAGGAGGACGGTGAGAATGACTAAGCAGGAATTTCTGGATAAGCTTTGCGAAAGGCTGAAGGGCTTGCCCCGGGACGAGGTCTCGGAGCGAGTTGACTTTTACGCCGAGATGATAGATGACAGAAAAGAAGAGGGGCTTTCCGAGGAGGATGCCGTTTTAGCGGTAGGCTCTGTGAACGAGATCGCGGCGCAGATAAGAGACGAGCTTTTTCAAAATAAAACCGAAAAGAAAAAAATCAAAAACGGAAGAAAAATAAAAGCCTGGGAGATAGTGCTTCTGGCTGTAGGCTCGCCGATATGGATCACTCTTTTGATATCTGCGTTTGCGGTGGTGCTTTCGCTTTACGCCGTGGTTTGTAGCGTTATAATATCGTTATGGGCGGTATTCGGAGCATTGGTCGGTTCTGCTGTTGGCGGTATAATTGGCAGCATTATCTTAATGATCTTCGGCAACGCCCTTTCGGGAATATTTCTTTTGGGGGCGTCGGTGGCTTGCGCAGGACTTTCAATATTTATGTTTTTCGGTTGCAAACAGACGACAAAAGGGGTATTGTGGCTTTCTAAATTGCCCGTTACAGTTTTGATAAAGAGAAGGAGGACGGAGGCATGAGAAGAGCAACTAAAATATGGCTTATCCTGGCGGCTTCTCTTGTTGCCGTTGGGCTTATCATGATCGTTGCGGCTATGACTGCAAATAATTGGGATTGGAGTAGACTGGATACTATGAAATACGAGACTAATACACACGAAATAATTGAAAATTTCGACAGTATTTCTATCAATACTAATACTGCTGACATAATTTTTCTGCCTTCGGACGATGGATCTTGCAGAGTAGTCTGCTATGAAGAGGAAAAGGAGAAGCATTCGGTAAACGTAAAGGACGGAGACCTTATCATAGAGTGCGTAGATACGAGAAAATGGTATGATAGAATTATGATCATGTCATTTACCGCTCCTAAAATAACAGTATATCTTCCCGAGGGTGAATTCGGCTCGCTTTGCATTAAGGCAAGCACGGGTGCCGTTGATATTCCCGAGAATTTCAAATTCGAGAGCATTGATATCGAGGTCAGTACCGGTGACATTAAGTGCCTTGCATCCGCTACGGGGCTTGTAAAAATAAAGACGAGTACAGGTGACATCTGTCTTAAAGAAACGTCGGCAGGGGAAATAGATCTTGCTGTAACTACGGGAAAAATAACCGCGTCGAGCATTACTTGTGACGGAGACATGAAAGCTTCCGTTAGTACAGGAAAGACCTATCTTGACGGAGTGTCCTGTGAAAGCTTTTCGTCAAACGGAACGACGGGAGATATAAGCTTGAAAAACGTCATAGCCGCTAAAAACATCACGGTTCTGAGAGATACGGGCGACGTGAGATTTGAAAATAGCGACGCCGAAAACGTTGTGGTCCGAACCTCGACGGGCGACGTTAAGGGTACGCTGCTTTCGGAAAAGATATTTTTCGTTCACACCGATACGGGAAAAGAGGAAGTTCCCAAAACTATGAACGGCGGTATGTGTGAGATAAATTCTGATACGGGAGATATAATTATCAAAATAGCAGATTGAGTAATAATAAGGGACCGGTTCATTAAGGACAATTATTACAAAAAGTAAAGTGGGCGACCAATGGTCGCCCGCTTTAACTTAATTAGATTTTGGCTTGAACAGTGTTCGCCCTTACAGATGCAAATTAAAAATCTACTCAATTTGAGATAGCAACGGCTTCGAGCCGTTTTTTCTTTTCCTTATAATCGGGAACGCGGCGCGAAAGCTCTGTATAAAATGCCTTTGAGTGATTGGGGTGTATGAAATGAGTGAATTCGTGATACACCACGTATTCGACACACTCGATCGGCGCGTGAATGAGAGCGTAGTTGAAGGTAAGCAGATTTTTTTTCGGAGTGCAGCTGCCCCAGCGTGTCCTCATGTGACGGAATTTGACGTTTGGAAGATCCGAGACGTATCTCTCGAATTGGGGATGCACGGCTTCGCAGATTTCTGTAACGGTTTTGCGGCACAGCTCGTCGAGCGCCGTTGAGATCGCCTTTTTGCAAGCGGTGTCGTCAGAGATGTTTTTTAGTGTTACTAAAACCGCGCCGCCTGATATTTCCGCTCTGTTTTTCTTGCCCCCAATGATTTTTACGGGTAAAGGGCTGCCGAGGACCGCGATAAGTTGGTTTCCTTCGCCGTCCATTCGGCAGGTCTCGGTCTCTTGGAGCCTGTCTTCATATTTCTTGATGGCAGAGAGGATAAATTCCGATTTCTCGGTCAATATCTCGTCTATCCGCTTTTGCGATATGCGTATAGGCGCGGAGACGCACACGGAAAGGTCGCTTTTTACTCGTATATTTACGTTTTTGATCTTCTTTTTTTCAAGATCGTATTCGATCGTGATGCCGGAAAGCAAAATTGATCTTTTCATTTTCGTTTCTATTAGTTACCGGTTTCTTCAATAAAGAGGTCGATCTTGTCGGCGATGATCTGAAGGCTCTTTCTCCAGAATTCGGGTTCGGTGAGATCGATGCCCGCAATACCTGCCACGTTTTCGACGGTATCAACGGTGGTCGCCCTAAGAAGCGCGCGATACTTGGGAAGAAAAGCCTCGCCCTCTTCAAGATACTTTGCGTAAAGACCGCGGGAGAAAAGTCCTCCGAATGCGTAGGGGAAGTTGTAGTAGCTGAGCCCTGCGCTGTAATAGTGGCTCTTACAGCACCACATATAGGGGTGCATGCAGTCAGGGTCAAGCGCATCTCCAAAAGCCTCTTTTTGAGCGCCAAGCATTATCTCCTCAAGATCCTTTGCGAACATAAAGGTATTCTTCCTGCGACGGATCACCTCGTCCTCAAAGAGAAAACGGGAGTAGATGTCAACGATGATCTGCGCGCAATCCTGAAGCTGACTTTCGATGAGCTGGATCTTTTCCTCGCCCTCGGATTTTGCGATAGCGTCGTTAACGATTATAAGCTCATTGAAGTTGGACGCGGTCTCGGCTACGGGCATAGTGTAGCCTGTATTGAGAGGACGATGATCCTGTATCATCATGCCGTGGTATGCGTGACCTAACTCGTGAGCAAGAGTGACGACCGAGCCGAAGCTACCCGAGAAATTGGTCAGCACACGGCTCTGTTTAAGGAAGGGAAGATTGGAGCAGAACGCTCCGCCGACCTTACCCGCTCTGGGGTAGAAGTCGATCCAATCGTTCTTGAACGCCTCGTCAACCATCTCTGCGAGGTCGGGAGCAAAGCTTTCGAAATGCTCAACAAGATATGCGTGGGATTCCTCGGCGGTAAATACCTTTCCGCCTGCCTTACCCATAGGAGCAAAGATCTCGTACCAAGGCAGACCGTTTTTGTAGCCTAAAAGCTTAGCCTTGTGCTTAAGGTATTCCTGAAACTTGGGCAGATACTCGCGCATAGCTTCGAGCATAGCGTCAAGTGTGTCCTTTTTCATTCTTGAGTGAGTAAGAGTCATTTCAAGGGGATTTTCATAGCCGCGAAGCTCTGCCTCGGTGTTAACCTGAGCCTTTATGCTGTTAAGCGCGAATGCCATAGGATCCTTGAACTTTTTATAGCAAGCGATCTCTGCCTCGTAAGCCGACTTTCTGACCTCTACGTCGTCACTCTCGGCAAGTCCGCGTATAGCGGAGAGAGTGGTCGTCTCGCCCTTGTAGTCTACCTCAACGGTAGCGGTGAGGTAAGAGAAAAGGTCACCCCAAGCGCGGCCGCCCGAAATGTTCATTCTTGCGAATACAGCCTCTGCCTCGTCGCCCATGTTGTGAGAAACCGACTGCTTGATCTCGCCAAAGTAGAACTTGTACTCTTTCAGCACCTCATCAGCTTCAAGCACGGCATCGAGATCCTCAATGCCGCCAACGTATTTCTCAAACATAACGTTTTCCTTGGCAGTGCCTGCCATAAGCGCCTGGATTTTTGTCTGATATACCGAAACCTCGCTGTCCGAGCTGTTGACCGAGCGGCGAAGGCTGAAATATCCTGCCAGACGGCGCACGAGGAGGACGGTAGTCTCCTTTAGATCAATTATCTTGCGCAGAGTTGCAGTGGGATCGTCATAAGTGAGAGATGAGACTGCCTTTTTGTAAGCAGCGACGTTCTCCTCAAGCTTCTGCATATCATTTGTGAGGGCGGGATCGTCAATTCCCTTGTAAAAAACGTCAAGTGACCATTCGTTATACATTTTTCGTTCTCCTTTGAGAATTTGTTTTGATATAAGTTAATTATAAATGGCAAAAGAGATTTTGTCAAGAAAAAAAGCATCCCCGACGAAAATTTCGTCGGGGATTTTTGCAATTATTTATCGTTTCTCTTGTCAACCGCTCTGTGGATGACCTTGATGATCTCAACGATCGGGATGATGAGGATAGCGAGACCGAATGCGATGCCATATTCGGGAAGATCAAGCTGAGCAAGCTCGAAAGCATTTGCGAGGAAGGGAACCTCGATAACAACGGTTGTGAGAATGAACGAGAGGATGCCTGCGCCCCAGAGCCACCAGTTCTGCTTCTTCATAGTGAAGATAGATCCGTGGAGACTTCTCATGTTGAATGCGTGGCAGATCTCACAGAGAGAAAGGGTGAGGAACGCCATGCTGGTTCCGACCTGTGCGCCGTAAGCGTCAAGAGCTTCTCCAACAAGACCTGCTGCATGAGGATCGGAAGCAACTAGCACATAACGTCCGATAAGGTAGGATGCTATGGTAATGATTGTTACGAGAACGCCTTGATACGCAACCGCAAAGCCGAGACCGCCTGCGAAGATACCTTCCTTACTGTCACGGGGCTTGCGCTTCATGATGCTTGCTTCGGGAGCTTCCATTCCGAGAGCCAGAGCAGGGAAGCAGTCTGTGATAAGGTTGATCCAGAGGAGATGAACGGGAGCGAAGATGGTAAATCCAAAGAGGGTTGCGAAGAAGATGGTAAGGACCTCGGAGAGGTTGGAGGCGAGAAGGAACTGAATAGCCTTACGGATGTTGTCGTAAATTCTTCTTCCTTCGCCAACTGCCGCAACGATGGTTGCGAAGTTGTCGTCTGCAAGGATCATGTCAGCAACATTCTTTGTTACGTCGGTGCCTGTGATACCCATGCCAACGCCGATGTCAGCGTTCTTGATGGAGGGAGCGTCGTTAACGCCGTCACCCGTCATAGCAGTGACCTTGCCCTTCTTTCTCCAAGCATTTACTATTCTCGTCTTATGCTCGGGCTGAACGCGGGCGTATACGCTGTAATTCTCAACTGCGGTCTCAAACTCCTCGTCGGAGATCTCGTTAAGCTCGGCACCGGTAATTGCCTGACTTGCATCGGTAATAATACCAAGCTCGCTTGCGATTGCAACTGCTGTGTCCTTGTGGTCACCCGTGATCATAATGGGACGGATACCTGCGCTTCGGCACTCGTCGATAGCGGGCTTTACCTCAGGACGAACGGGGTCGATCATACCTACAAGTCCTACGAAGCAGAGGTCACATTCGACGCTTTCGCTGTCGTAAACCGAAGGCTCGGTGTCAAGGTCCTTTTTAGCAGCGGCAAGAACTCTAAGCGCCTTGTCAGCCATAGCCTTGTTTGCCTTGAGAATATCGGACCTGATCTCCTCGGTCATATCAACGATCTCACCGCCGATAAGAGCCTTGGTGCAACGCTTGAGCAGCTCGTCGGGAGCGCCCTTGGTGAACTGAATGAGAGTGCCGTCCGCGGTCTTGTGGACGGTGGACATCATCTTTCTGCCCGAATCGAAGGGAACCTCGCCGATTCTGACGAACTCGTTCTTCTTTACGTTCTTGGAAAGACCAAGCTTTTCGGCGTAGTTTACGAGAGCGCACTCGGTAGGCTCGCCTACTGCGGTGCCGACCTCGGTGTCAAACTCTGCGTCGGAGCAGAGGGACATAGCGTTTGCAAGGAGGTTTTCGTCGTCGCCGTAGTGGTCAACGACGGTCATCTTGTTCTGGGTAAGAGTACCGGTCTTGTCGGAGCAGATGATCTGTGTGCATCCGAGAGTTTCAACCGCGGTAAGCTTACGGATGATCGCGTTACGCTTGGACATATTGGTAACGCCGATGGAAAGAACTATTGTAACGACGGTCGCAAGTCCCTCGGGAATAGCCGCAACCGCAAGGGAAATAGCTATCATGAAGGAGTTGAGGATAGGCTCAAAGCCGATACCGTCACGGATAAGCTGAACGCCAAAGATAACTACACATATACCGATAACGAGATAGGTGAGGATCTTGGAAAGACCTGCAAGCTTGATCTGAAGGGGAGTCTTGCCCTCCTCAGCCTGTGCGAGCGCGTCTGCGATCTTACCCATTTCGGTCTCCATACCGGTAGCGACAACAACTGCCTTGCCGCGTCCGTAGACCACGGTGGAACCCATGAATACCATGTTCTTGCGGTCACCGAGAGCAACGTCACCATTCTCTCCTGCCGTAAGAGGTTCTTCCTTCTTGTCAACGGGAACAGATTCACCCGTCAGTGCCGCTTCCTCTATCTTCATAGAAGCGCACTCGATGATTCTTGCGTCTGCGGGAACTGCGTCGCCCGCTTCAAGGACGATTATGTCACCAACTACTAAGTCCTCGCTGGGGATGCTGATCATCTTGCCGTCGCGAATGACCTTACTCTGCGCCTTGGACATCTCCTGAAGCGCTTCAATTGCCTTTTCTGCCTTGCTTTCCTGGAATACTCCGAGGATAGCGTTGATAAGGACTACGGCGAGAATGATGACAACGTCGGAGGGGAATTCAAAGCCGTGTTGGAAGCCGTTGTAGATCTCCACGCCTGCTGAAATAGCCGCCGCCACCAGAAGGATGATGGTCATAGGCTCTGCTAACTGCTTGAAGAATCTGACTATGAGGGATTCTTTCTTGCCCTCGGCAAGCTTGTTTTTGCCGTTTTTCTCAAGTCTTGCGGCAGCTTCGTCTGCGGTAAGACCGTCGGTCGATGTTTTGACCTCTTCGAGAACCTCGGCAGAGGATCTGAGATACTCTTTCATGTGTGTCGAAAACTCCTTTTCAATGTATTTTTGTTTTCGCGGAGATCTGCCCTAGAAAAAAAGACCTATCCGCCTTGCAGATAAGTCTCATCCTTTAGAATAAAGCCATGGCGGTTTTACCCGTCGGTGATGTTGACTTTATCACGCTTTCGCGCAGATTACTCCCTTATACTTAATTATTTTACCATTTTGCGAAGAAAATGTCAAGAGAATTAATAAATTTTTCGCGGCAATTACGGGAAATTTTACCAACAAAATTTTGACATATTGCGTGAAATTCTCAAATAGAGAATTTTTTGTATCAATACTGTAAATAAACGGTTAACAAGACCGCTTTTCCCTTGACATTTTGGGCGTATTATGTTATTATGAACAAAATAATTCAAAGGCAATTTGATTATTAATTTAAAATATTTTGAAAAGGAAGGTATATAAAAATGGATGACGGCGATAGTACGGACACTACTTGTATGTGTAATGTAACTGTTGTACGTGTTTTTCATTATATTTCATAAATCGTGCGGCATAGCCTGGTGTCAAGTCTCTGAAATGATAGGGGACGGCGGTGGGTCTATGCTTTTTTGCGTTTTGAAATTTATCGAAAAACATTTAATATTATTGTAGAAAAGGAAATACAGGAGACATTACAATGGAACACTACATAGTGCCTATATTATTACAGGTTGTTCTTATAGCGTTAAACGCCATATTTGCAAGTGCCGAAGCGGCATTTTTGTCAATAAATTCGGCAAGAATTGAAAAGATCGTGGAAGAGGGCGACAAAAAGACGAGAAAGAAAGCGAGAATGCTTCAAAAGCTTACCAAGGACTCGTCCAAGTTCCTGTCCACTATTCAGGTAGCCATCACCTTGGCGGGATTTTTGGGTTCTGCATTTGCGGCAGACGCGTTTGCCGAGGATATTACCGCCTGGTTTAACAGTCTCTCGTTTGTAGCGAGCAACGGCATCGCGGTACCCGAAGAAGTATTCGTCGTCCTTATTACGCTGGTGCTTTCTTTCTTCAGCATAGTCTGCGGAGAGCTTGTGCCTAAGAAGATCGCAATAAAGAACGCGGAAAAGCTTTCTCTCGGTCTTGCGGGATTTATCCGCTTTGTATCGTTTATCTTCGCTCCCTTGGTCTGGATACTGACCGGAACTACAAACACCATTCTCCGTATGTTCGGCATCAACCCCAACGAGGAGGAGGAAGCGGCAAGCGAGGAGGAGATCAGAATTATGCTCGATACCTCCAGCGAGGCTGGAGCTATTGATAGCATGGAAAACGAGATGATACAGAATATCTTTGAATTTGACGATATTCTTATCTCCGAGGTCTGCACCCACCGCCGTGACGTTGATATGCTCTACCGCGAGGATACCCTTGAGGAGTGGAGAGAGAAGATCATTCAGTCAAGACACGGATATTACCCCATCTGCGGTGAGGATGCCGACGATATTATCGGTATTCTTAATACCAGAACCTTCTTCCGTATAGAGTGTGAAAACACCGAGGACGCTATCGCGAAGGCAAGCGAAAAGCCTTATTTCGTTCCCGAAAACATGAAGGCAGACGTGCTTTTCTCCAATATGAAGGAGAGCAGAAACTATTTCGCTATCGTTGTAGACGAATACGGCGGAACCAGCGGCGTTATCACGATCCACGACCTGCTTGAGCTTCTCGTCGGCGATATGGGCGACAAGGAGGACGTAGTTGTCGAGGAGATCGTAAACGTCAGCGAGACCGAGTGGAAGATACTTGGCTCTGCTTCTCTTGAAAAGGTTGCAGAGGCATTGAACATCACCTTTGATACCGAGGATTGCGATACCTTTGGCGGATATATCTTCGGTCTTCTCGGCGAGATCCCCGACGACGGCGCGCAGCTTGATCTTGAGACCGACGATCTGACTATCAAGGTCGAATCGGTTGCCGACCACAGAATTGAATCGACTTTCGTAACCGTTAAGCCCAGACCTGTCGACGAGGACGACGAGGACTACGACGAGGATGAAGACGAGGACGGCGAAAGAAAGAAGAAGCGCAAGAATAAGGCAGCGGACGAGGATGATACCGACTCCGAAACCGAAAAAAATACAGCTCCCGTTGCTAATGCAACAGAGGAGTGATAAAAAGCTCTGCAAGAAAACTTGCAGAGCTCAGATTACTGACAAAGTCTATCTCAAGCGCGAGATAGGCTTTGTTTTTTGCCAAGAAATAGCAAAAACATGAGGAAATTGGAGGTATCCCTCCAACATAGGTTAGCAATCTTCTTCATATTCTGGACGGCAGCAGTAA
>JAZNII010000046.1:0-4232 GCA_045577415.1 Eubacteriales bacterium | reverse complement strand
CAAAGCCGCAGGATTATGACCTTATCGTCACAGGAGACCTCGGTCACGAGGGAGCGTCTATATTGCGAGAGCTGATGGCGGTAGAGGGCTATGAATTCGGACAAAATTATACCGATTGCGGAATATTGATCTTCGACAAGAAAGGTCAGGATACCCACGCGGGTGGATCGGGCTGCGGATGCTCGGCGAGCGTTATGTCGGCGTATGTCATACCCGAAATGGAAAAGGGACGCTTCAAGCGCACTCTTTTCGTGGCATCAGGAGCGATGATGAGTCCCGACAGCATCAAGCAGGGCGAAAGCATACCTGCGGTAGGGCATTTGTTGATGCTTGAAGCAAGTATCAAATGATGTTGCGGCGTTGCCGCAAATGATCCGGGCGAAGCTAAATGATGTCGCCTTTGGCGAATGATGTTGCGCGAGGCGCAAAGGAGGAGAAAAATGGATATTATTTTACAACTGATACGCGCGTTTTTGGTAGGCGGTGCGTTCTGCGTCATAGCGCAGATACTCATTGACAGGACAGGACTTACTCCGGCAAGAATTTTGGTGACCTATGTGGTAGCGGGCGTGATACTCGGCGCTATCGGTCTGTATAAACCTTTGGTGGATTTCGCAGGGGCGGGAGCGACCGTTCCCTTGACGGGATTTGGCTATCTTATCAGCGAGGGAATACGCGAGGCGGTAGATAAACAGGGACTTCTTGGCGCTCTTACGGGTGCGTTGACCGCCGCCGCAGGCGGTATCTCTGCCGCGTTGATCTTCGGCTATCTTGCCGCCGTGGCTTTTAAAGGAAAGAGAAGAGGATAAGAGACGGATACGGACGATGAAAATGTTAATTTTTTATTAATTTTCGTTTTTGAGAGTAAAGTGAAAAACCGAGAGCGCTTTTTGTTACTTTTCACCAAAACTGTTTTTTGCCATTCATTTTTTGCCAAAAGTTATTGACAAATTGGATTTTATAGGTTATAATATTTATTGAATTATAATTTGACTCAAAGGAGTTTCAAAATGAAGGCATCTAAATCTTCCGGTGTTTCGCAATACTCGCTCGGTTTGCATAAATTCATAATAAACTTTTTCATCCCTGTGGTAGTGATAATAATGGCTATCATCGCGGTATGCTCGCTCATTATGTTCTTTATGTGCGGACTTTACGATACGCTTACAATATCCGAACTTATCGCTCAATGGACCGTTCAGCTTGAGGGCATGGGCATGGGCTTTATGGCTCCCGTTATGGAGCTTTTCACAACGTTCTGTACTAGTCTCTTTAGTCTCACCGGCGGTCTTGCTCCCGCAATGCACATAAGACACCTGACTATCTGCTATCTTTCGGTAGGCGTTGCAGTTGTTGGACTTATGGCAAGAAACGCTCTTATGTATTTTGAGAAAAAGGCGTTGGTGCTTCTTAACTCGTTCCTTATGGCGATCGGCGGATACGTTATCGTCTTTGGCTGGCTCTTCCAGTACGTTCTTACCAATTTCGTTTCGCTAAAGCCCACAGTTCTTACCAATGCAAGCTTCTTCGGTGTAAGAATATTCGCTTATATCAACACCTACTATAAGCTCTTTACCAGCTCGTTCTTCGCTGATAACCTGTTTACCGGCAAGCTTTTCGACGGAGTGCTTATTCCCAGCGTTCATTTTCCCGATGGCAGAGATATGTTTGCAGACATTGCGTTTGTTCAGAAGTATCTTGTAAATAGCGAGATGACTATTGCCATCGTTACGGTAGTTTCTCTCCTTGCGGTAAGCGGTTTGTTGGTTCTGCTTGCAACCCTCTACTATAGGAAGAGAAAGTCTCTCTTTGAGTTTAGCATCTGATATTACAATAAAAAAGCTCCCGATCGGGAGCTTTTTTTAACCGCCTAATGCGTCTCGGAGCTTTTCCAAGGCGCTTTTTTCTATTCGCGAGACGTAAGAGCGGGATATTCCCAACCGCTCGGCTATCTCCCTCTGTGTCAGCTCCTCGGTCCCGAAAAGACCGTACCGCATAATGATTATCTGCCGTTCACGGAGAGAGAGGACGGTCTTGAT
Organism: Eubacteriales bacterium; assembly: GCA_045577415.1. Classification (GTDB taxonomy): domain Bacteria; phylum Bacillota; class Clostridia; order Oscillospirales; family CAG-272; genus SVTX01. The sequence goes on along the minus strand of JAZNII010000046.1, from coordinate 2,193 downwards.
GCATGAGAGAGCCTTTGAGGTCATTATCTTTCGATCTACCTCCTCGGAGAGATCCTCGTCAGATGATATCACGTCCATATATGAAAGGGGATTGCCGTCGCGGTCTACATCGATGGTCTCGTTTATAGATATTTCCGAAGAATGTTTTTTTTGCGCCCTGAAGCTCATGAGTATCTCGTTTTGGATGCACTTGGATGCGTAGGTGGCAAACCTGGCGCCGTTTTCAATGTTAAAGGTGTCCACCGCTTTTACAAGACCTATAGTGCCGATAGATACAAGATCGTCTTGGTTTTTGTTTTGGGAATAGTATTTTCTAACAATGTGCGCCACCAGACGGAGATTGTGAAGTATCAGCGTCTGTCTTGCATCCTCACCCGCGTCGCCACCTGATCGCATGGTTATGAAATTTTGGCGTTCCTCCTCCTGAGACAGCGCAGGCGGGAATTTCTGTTGAGTTCCGATGCCAAGTATCGGACTTAAAAATTTTGTCAGCGCGGCGATGATTATTGTAAAGATTATCATTTTCATACCCCTCGTAAAGCTTTGATACGAGTATATGAGGGCGTTGCATGTACTTATTTCTAAGGACAAATTGAATTTTAGATGATAAAAGTTTAATATTACTTTTCTTTCCATCAGCGGAAATGAAAAGTTGATATAAAACCATCAATAAAAAATCCCCCAAAACCCTTGACAATGCTCAAAAACTGTGCTATAATTTTCTCGTTGGCAAGCGAGAGCTAACCGACAACTCAAAACCGCATAAAAAATCAGGGGTGCCGAATGGTTTTACGTTTTTGCGCGCGAAACGAAAAGGCTGAGACGGAGTATTCCGAACCCTTGCACCTGATACGGATAATACCGGCGTAGGAAGATTTTGATTGAATAGCTTGTGATGAGGGAATTGACGTCACCCTCCGCTCATAAAAAATTCATCCCACCGTGATTTTTCGTGCGGATGAATTTTTTATTTTTATAGGAGGGTTCATTATGAATCAACAAAAAACAAGGAGACTTACCACTTCGGCTCTTATGTTGGCGCTTTCGACTGTGCTTGCTATCGTCTGCGCTTACATTCCTTTTCTTAATCTGCCTTTTGGCGGCGGATTTACCGTGGCAAGCATGCTGCCCATAGTTATCGTTGCTTATATGTACGGCACTAAATGGGGACTTTTCACCGCAGGCTGCTATTCGGCAATTCAGATCATCCTTTCGCTTACACAAGGGGCGAGTGGCACCGTTATGGCGCTCTTTATGCCTGCTTCCGATGACTTCATGGGTTACGGCGCGGCGGTAGCGATCATAATTATAGACTATATTATCGCCTATACCGTGCTGGGACTTGGCGGTCTGTTCCGCAACAAAATAAAGAATAAGACCGTTTCCCTAGTTGTAGGAGTGATCTTTGCCCTTGCTCTGCGATATGTCGCGCATATTGTGTCGGGATATGTCTTCTATGGCGCATGGGCAGAGTGGTTCTTTACGCAGGACGGTTTTTACGCTATTGGCGGTTTTATTCTCGATCATTTCAGCGGAAACGCACTGTCCTTGATATATTCGGCGTTCTATAACGGTCTCTTTATGGTTCCCGAGATCATAATAACCGCTATCGCCGCAGCAGCTGTTTCACCGATACCTTATATAAAAAAGGCAGAGATCTGAGATCTCTGTACGGCCGTTGCCGTGAGGCAAGAAAAACTTTTTTAAAGAAGATTTTCTTGCCCCACGGCAATGTTTTATTTTATCTTATCTGAACGAATCCAAGCTTTTTCTGAACCTTGGAGAGCGTTCTGCGGGCAACGTAGGAAGCCTCCTCAGCGCCCTTCTTCATCTGCGCTTCAAGCTGAGTCTTGTCAGACATAAAGGTGTTGAATTTTTCCTGAACGGGAGCAAGCGCGTCTGCGCAGACCTCGCCAACTGCCATCTTGAAGTCTCCGTAACCCTTGCCCTCGAACTCGCGCTCGATCTCGTCAAGCGTCTTGCCTGTAAAGACCGAGTATATAGTCATAAGGTTGTTGATGCCGTCCTTGCCCTCTGCGTAACGGATGCAGATGTCGGAGTCGGTGACGGCTCTCTTGAACTTGCGGATGATGGTGTCCTTGTCGTCAAGAATGTAGACGACGGCGTTGGTGTTCTCGTCGGACTTGCTCATCTTTTTGGTAGGATCGGCAAGGGACATTATCTTCGCGCCGC
>JAZNII010000045.1:0-68760 GCA_045577415.1 Eubacteriales bacterium | reverse complement strand
ACTTGATAATACAAGGTCTTTTCGTCAGACTTGGTAAGCTTGAACGCTCCCTCGCCCCTTTTTGCGTCCTGTGGCGCAAGAAGCGCAATTCCCGTCTTACCGTTCCTTGTCACCGCGTCCTTGGCGTTAAAGACCTCAACGATATTGACGTTTTGCGTTTCATTTACTCTCGCGCCTCCGTCCTCGTACGTGACCTTTACGGTATAACCCTCGCCTGCGAGGTTGCCGTAAACGTCATTACCGCACGCCGCCATACTCACCGCCGAAGCGATGAGTACGGTTGCGAAAAGCGCGCTAAAAATTCTTTTTTTCATAAAATTCCTCCAAATCAGGCTAAAATCAGACGTTTTCGCCATTATTTTCGGCATTTTCGTCATTTCCCACGGAATTTTTAAGTTCTTCGTCTGGTGACGGCTGAACTTTTTTGATTTCTACGCTTGAAGGCGTATCTTTCGCGTTTTTGGAGACCTTATTCGTTCTCTTTTTCGTTTTTGACTTCTTTATTGACACTATTATAAGCAATATGACAAGCACCAACGCCAACAGAATTGCCGCCGCGCCGATCAGTACAGCAACGCCTGCGACCACCGCAAGAATTATTATCACGGTATTAGTATCAATATTATCAAACCATCCGTTGCCTGCGTTATTATCGGGGTCACTCTCGTCCGAGCCACTGTCGCCGCCCTGAACGAACTCAAGGTTCTTTATCTTCTGCTCTGCCTGAAGCAGCTTATCATAATTGGTAACAAGAGAACGCTGAGTGAGGGAGGATATTCTGTCGTATGCCGCTCTTGCCGCTTCGACCAACGCCTTGTCTGCCAGCGTGAGATCATCTGGGATAGCGTTTATAGCCTCAATAGCCGCAAGGGTGGTCTCGTCAGCCGCCGCCGCTCCGTTTACGGTAAGAGCGAAATACTTTCCGTAAATGAAGGAATCGTATCCCATACCGTTTGCGGGCTTGACCATGGTCAGCGTAGTATCGACCCGTCCTACGTAATCAACGAAGTTCGCGCCGTAATAGATGACCGCGGGAGCTTCGGTTGCGTTCCACATAAAGTACGGAACTATTCCGAGTCCGTCATAATAGACTATCTCGCCCGTGTATGCATCCTGGTACTGATACTTGCCCGTTGCGGGAAGATTTTCCGCTGAAAGCCAGTAGCTGTAATCGTACTCCTCCTCAAGAATGGGAGCGTCGTAGCTTGCGAAATATACCACCGAAAGCTTATCGCATCCGTAGAACGCTTTATGTCCTATGGACTTCAGCGTGTGGGGGAACACTACCTGCTTCACATCCGACCCTGCAAAGGCAAGGGCGGTTATTCTGACCGTTCCCTCCGCAACGGTTACTGTCTCGCCGTCGCCTGCGTAGGAGACAAGCTCCAGACCGTTAGGAACTACTATGTAAAGGTTACCGCCAATGACCTTAACACTGTCGCTGATGTCATAGGTATCGGTGGGCTTTGTAAACGTCTCGCCGTTGAATTTCTCACTGACCGTTCCTTCAAACGCGGGAAGCTTACACATAGCAAAGGGGTTTTCGCCAAGATCGGTAAGCCTGCTACCGAGAACTACATTGAAATCGGTCAAGGTCTCCTTAAGGAAAGCCGCGTCGCCGATAGATACGGCATTCGAAAGATCTATATCGGTAATAGCGGTATACGCGAGGGCGTAATCTCCTACCTCTCGGATCAGGGTGGATGCGTGAACCTCGCTGAGGTTATTACAGTAAGAGAATGCTCCCTCGCCAAGCTCGACCGTCAGTCTGATTCCGTCGGCAGAGCCAAAGCTTACCTCGGTAAGCTTATCGTTGTAAACGAAGGCATACTTATCGATTTTCGACACACTGTCAAGAGATACGGTTGTGAGTGCCGCCTCGCAGAATGCGCTTTCGCCTATCTTTTTGACACCCGAAAGATCAATGCTTTCAAGACTTACGCAAAGGTTGAAGGCTCTTGCGGGAATATCCGTGATACTGCCCAGATCTACGGTCTTAAGCTCACGGCAGAACTCAAACGCGCCCTCGCCAAGCGAAGATGCGCTAGACAGATCTACGGTCTCAAGCTTAGAAGCATAATATCTGTAAACGTATTCTCTGTTTTCATCGATCTGAGGCTCGTACATATTCTGGTCAGCGAACTCGTAAAGCACATCGCCCGAGAACGCTCCGTCGCCAATAGATACCGCTCCCGAAAGGTCGATATTCTTAAGCATTACCGCGTTATAGAATGCGTTATTGCCTATCACTACGCCGTCGCCAAGCTGAACGGATACAAGCTCAGCGGCACCCATGAACGCGCTGTCGCCGATATTTACACCGTTACCGATGGTAAGACTGTGCAGAGGCGACGTGTATATGTAATAGTAAACAAGCCTACCGTTCTCACCGCGATAAGAACCCGGCTCCTCGGTGAAGTTGGTCTCTCTGTCAAGGCGGAAAGCGTCCGCGCCGATAGTTACGTTGTTGCCGATCACTACGGTTGCAAGCGATTTACACTCTCTGAACGCGCCCTCACCGACGGTCATTCCGTCTCGAACGGTCAAGAATGTAACCTTAGTATAAGCGAAAGCGTAATCGCCTATCTTATCTACCTTGTCAAGCGAGGGGACGGTATCTATTCCGGTTCTGTAGAACGCGTAGTCGCCGATGCTCTCAAGCTCTCCAAGCTTGATCTCGGTAAGCCTTTCACAGTATGCGAAGGCGTAATTGCCAACCTTGGTCACACTTGGTATATTTACCGAGGTGATATTAAGGTTGCCCGAAAGAGCGCCGTTTGCTATTGAAGTGATCTTGCCGTAGGTGATATTAAGCTCACCCTTTATGCCGGGGGCAACCAAAAGCAGCTCATCCCCTGCCTTATTGGTCAGATACTCTCCGGATTCCGCAGACGCAAAGGTCTTGTTATTTTTGTCAACGATTATCTTGGTCGCCGCGGCGTTGCTGAACGCGTACTCGCCGATGACAGAGACATCCTTGCCAAGTGTGATAATCTCAAGAGACTTACACTCGTTGAACGCCGCCGTAGGAATTACCGCCGCGTTGATGCTTATCTCCTTAATGGATTCGCATCCGTCGAATGCGTACTGACCGAGCTTGATGATCTCCGCCTCGATCTTAACGCTATCAAGACCGATATTGCCCGCAAATGCGTACGCGCCCACAGACTGAACGTTCTTGCCAAGCACCACGCCGTCAAGCTTGGTGTTGCCCGCAAAGGCTCTGTCGGCGATAGCCACCGCGTTAGTCAGTTCAACGGTTCCCCTCAAGGAACATCCCTCAAAGGCACCGCGGTTGATAAATTTAACCTTTTCAATTCCCTCTACCTCGGTAAGCGCAGAACAACCGTAGAACGCTCCGAAATCTATTCTTTCAAGGGTGGAAGGAAGAACTACCTTTTTAAGAGCGGTAAGATTTGCGAAGGCGTAAGAGCCGATGGTCTTAACTCCCTCGGGAATGACTACCTCCTCAATGGTGTCGTCTCCAAGGAACCACTGCTTCGTGGTTGTGGGATCATCCTCGCTTATCTCATCTCCGGGTCCCTTTGCAACGTAGTCAAAGTTGGAGAACGCAAACTGACCTATATCGGTTATAGCCAAGCTCGCAGGTATCTCTACCCTGCCGCCCATACCGAAATAATGGGTAAGCGAGGGACCTGTGGTTATGTAGGGATCCTTTATTTCAATATCAATGGATTGAGAGTAGTAAGTGCCGCTACCGTCAAGTAATACGTCAACCGATACCGACGCGTATCCCTCTGCAAGCGCGGTAATGACCCACTCTCCGTTCACCTTTTCAACCTGCACGAGGTTGTCGTTACTGGATACGGCGACCACCTCTGTGTCATTCGGGAAATATGCGTCAAGCTTATAACGGAGAGTGACAGACTCCGACGGGAACATCTCCATCGAATATCCGTTGCCGACAAACTTCATCTCGTCGCCCGTGCTTCCGATGTCTCGCTCGTCGCTTGACAGGAAGTAGTAGGCTTTATTGGTCTTATATCCCGTAAGCACGAAGTTGTCTGTGACGGGCTTATCGTATCTTACGTAGCCCTCGTCGCCTTCGCCGAGAACCGTCAGCTCAAAGGTCGTTTGCTGATTGGTAACGGGATCTCTCGCGATAATAACCGTCTGACCGGGAGCTACCGTGACCACCTTATTATTAACGATGTGAGCAACCTTTTCGTTTGTGGAGATATAGGTGAGCAGCTCGGTCCACTGGGTATCGGGATATGATTTAGGAGTGAGAGTATAGACCTGATTAGGACTCAGAGTCAGACTCTCCTCCTCAAAATAGAACGCCTCGAAATCATCGGGGAGAGCTATCTCGTAGGTAGCCGTGTTGAGCGCGTAGTCGTACGTCGCAACGGTGAAGCTGTTCTTATTGACAGCGCCACGTCTGATGTCGTCAACGTAATCTGTAAGCTCGTAAACGACGTAGGAGGTGGAGTTAGCCTCGGAATATACGGGAGTAAGGTACTGATCGAAGGTCTCCAGCATATATCCGTCGGTGTCCTGCTTGACGTAACCCACCTGCAAAGCCATGGAATAATGGTTATCGTATACCGCGATCTTTGCGAAAAGACGGGTCTTTTCAGCAGTACGGTCATATTCGGTGTAGAACTCGCAGTCAGTGACCGCGGGCGCTTCAAAGTCGGTTACAAGGGGAAATTCGAAAGTATTATTGAGGTTGGTTTCAAGTCCTCCGTCACCGTAATCGAGGTAGCCTTGAAGCTTTACGTTATATTGGGTATTATTTTTAAGATTATGCTCGTAGGCGTCAAATCCTATCTTTACGTCTGCGGGATAGATCGAGCCGCCGTCGCCGTAGGATTTGCGGACATCCTCGTCCACCTTTTCAAATACGACCTCGCCCGTAGATGCGTCGGTGATAGTTACGACTATCTTGGACGCATTTCGGAGAAGTCCCGCCCAGACATTACTCAGTTCGTGGACCGAACCCTCTTGATTGGAGAGAGAGACATACTTTCTGTCGGCACTGATCTGCTTGGTTGCGGGATCCTGCACGAAATAGAATGAGCCGAGGTAGCTTACGTAGTCGCTCTGAACGCTACCGATAGGTCTGGTTGCATATGCATCGGGAAGAGTCTTGTCGAGAAGGTCGATGGAGTCGTCAAGCTCGTCCTTGTTGGTTGCGAAATAATCAAGGTCAAAGAGAGGCGCGCGTGTCCAATCGCCGTAGAACGCGAGATAAGGAACGCTGAGGTCCACAACGCTCTCCTCTGCCGCGTCAAGAACCACGAAGCCCTCAACGTACATACCGTTCTCGAAGAAGTCGTCAAGGTACTGCTTATCGGAGTCGGAGAGAGTGATGGTTACGGTTACGTCGGCGGTCTGACCTGCGCCAACGGTCAGGTTCATACCGTTTACGGTTGCGTTGCTGTAAGAGGTGATAGCCACGTTTGCACCGTCGAGGATATATCCAAGCTCGTCAACGGTGGTCTCACCCTGATTGGTCTTGGTGTCGCTGACACCCTCGGTCATAACGTATGCCGATACATCGTAAGAGAGAGCCGCATTTCCAAAGTTCTTGACCGAGAAGGTAAGAGTGTAGACACCGCTCTTTGTGGGATCGTCGCCAAGCTCGATCTTTGTCTTGTCCATCTCCTCACCGTCTCTGTAGGTGATGATGTAAGCTTTTGTGTTTCCAATGTTGTCAAGATTCGCAAGACCTGCTCCCTGCTTTCTTACGGCATAGGGCAGACCGTTTACGTTATAAACTATGTCGGCGGTGGACATCATGAGCTGATTGACCAGAGCCGTTACCTTTACGGGATCGTTTGCGATCTCGGGGAAATTCTGCACCACGTACTGACGGATAAGCGCGGTCACACCCGCGATATTGGGGCATGCCATAGACGTACCCGACTGACGGTCATAGCTCTGTCCGGGAACTGCCGAATAGATCATACCGCCGTGAGCGGTGATCTCGGGCTTGATGCCAAGGTCGGGAGTGGGTCCCCAGGACGAGAAGTCGGACATAAAGGGACCTGAGGTCTGAGTGCGGCTGAGGGTGATCTTTCCGCTTCCTGCCGCCGCAAGCATCTCACCGTCGTCCTGACCGATCGAGCAGACGCCAAGCGTAGCGTCGCCGACATTCATCTTGATGTCACCCGACACATTATTATAGATGATAATGCCTGCTGCACCCTTGCTCTGCGCTACGTTTGCCTTTTCTTCAAAGGTCGTAGCTCCGCGGCGCACAAGCACGATCTTGCCCGTAACGTCAAGTCCGCTGTAATCGGCAGAACGTCCCGCGCCGGGAATGGTGACATATTCGATCTCCATCGAATCGACTCCCTCGGGAAGAATATCGTCGTAGAAATTCTTCTCCTCGGCAACGCGGTCGGTGGATTCGGTAAAGTAAATGATCTTGCCGTCGTAGAGTATGTAAGGGGTCTTTACTCCGCTGATGGATGCTACCGACATAGCGCCCTCGTAGGTGGAAGGAGAGCCTACCGTTGCGCTGTCGGGGTTGGAGGTCAGACCGAGATTACCGTTCTTCTCCGAGCCGTAGGTCGAATTGAAGCTATTGGATGCCGCAACGACCATACTGATTCCCGTCTCACGGATGCGGTCGTAAACACCCGAGATAGCCTCCTTGTCCATTTCTCTGCTGAATCCGCAGCTTGTACCAATGGACATATTGATAACGTCTACTTCAAGGATAACGCAGTCCTCAAGCGCGCTGAGTATCCATGAGGTTCTCGCGGTGGAGACAACGTCGGAGAATATCTTCATTATTGCAAGCTGGGCGTTGGGAGCGACACCCGTTATAACATCGTCCTTACCCGCGATAACGCCCGCAACGTGAGTTCCGTGTTCACTTGCCTGAGGTGTCATGGGGTAAACGTCGGGATCGTAGTCCGCGTAGTCAAAGGCAAAGGGTACCTTTTCGTTCAGATATACGTCCGCCGCGGTAAGTCCCGAATGGAGCTTGCTTGCCTTGGTGTCGGAAATAAAGCTTTCGACGTCGGCGTACGTCATACCGAGCTTGTTTCTGTCCGCGGTAAAGTTATTTACCGAAAACGCGGTATGGTTGTAGTCGAGACCCGTATCGAGGACCGCAACGACCATTCCCGTGCCGTCATAGCCGAAGGAGGAACTGTTGAAGATACCCGTTTCATAAACATTTACCTTATTCTCAACAAGCTGTGTCTCGCAGGGCTTGTATTCGTCGCCCACGATAGCCGTAGCTCTGTCGCCGAGAGCGTTGCAGAGATGCTCGAAATCTCCTGCCTTGATAATTACCTCAAAGCCGCCGAAGATAGCCTTATAGTCTGCTCCGAGAGTGTAATCAAAGCCTTGCTCGTCAAAAGCATCGGTTATGATGTCCTTTTCTTTGATGATATTGTCGGTGACCGCCTTTGCGTCGTCCGAGAACACGAACTGCGAGAAAGAAAGCTCGGTGTCCGCCTTGTCGTACGCGTCGAGAAGCGAGTCCTTTTTAGTCTGAATGATGACCGATATGTCGTCGGTTTCCTTGACAGTATCGGGGAGCTTATACATTACCGAGCTGTCGATAAACTGACCAAGATTCTTATTGATGTTTCGGTCGCTTGTGTTGATGATAGAGGATACCTCGTCCGAGGGGCTTCCGCCAAAGTTGACCAATACCGATACGGCGATAGCCAGAATAAGTATCGAAACGGTGGCAACGCTTCCCCATTTCATCAGTGTTTTTCTTTTTGCCATTTGATTTTTCCTTCCGTGGGAATTTTATTTGTTTGATTATATATTAATATAATTAACAGTATAATCGCGCAAGCACTTATAATTATATCATATGTTCATAACAATTTCAAGTGCTTTTGAGCCGCATTTCGATACTTTTCTTGGCGCTATTTGTAACTTTATCGTGAAAAAAGTGTAATATTTTTTGTACCTCTTGATTTTTTACGGAATATATGGTAATCTAAAGAGTAAATTTTGCGAAATGGAGATTTTGTATGAGAAAAAACCTGAAAAAAATTGCTATCACGCTGGCTATGCTTATCTCTCTCGGCGCTGTTGCCATCTCCTTTACGGGATGCAACATAGGCGCTATGTTTAGTGGCATATTCGGCGGTGAGACCTCATCGGAAACGACCGACACCCTTGACTCCGAATCTTCGGAGGACGAGAGCGATACTCAAAGCGGCGAGACAAACAATGACGGCAAGGTAGAATATACCGTCAGCATCAGATCTATCGGCGGTCGCCCCATGTCCAAGCTTAATTTCTACATATATCTTGGAGATGACTTGATCTCGTACGGCAAGACCGACGATGAGGGTATGGGAAAGATTTCTCTCAAGCCTGCCGACGGCTATGTAGTCAAGCTTTCAGAAGACGATCTGGAAGGATATATAGTTGAGGATAGCTACTCCTTTGAAGGCAAAGCCTTGGATATAGTTCTCTCCTCCTCTGTAATTATGGATTCCGACCTTACGGGCGTTCAGTACGAGCTTGGCGACATCATCCGTGATTTCACCGTTACCACTACCGACGGAAGCACGTTTACCCTCTCCGAGGCACTTAAGACCAAGAAGGGCGTGCTTATCAATTTCTGGTACTCCACCTGCTCTCCCTGTATCAACGAATTTCCTTATATGCAAAGCGCTTATGAGAAATTCAGCGACGAGATTGAGGTCATAGCTCTCAACAACTATGCAGGCGACAACGACGTAACCGTCAGAGATTTCAAGGCTACCATGGGTCTTACCTTCCCCGTGGCAAAGGACTATTCCAGACTGGGTTCAGCTTTCAATCTTCAGGGCTATCCTACGTCTATATTCGTTGACCGTTACGGCACTATTTGTCTTATCGAGATAGGCGGTCTTACCAGCGAAAAACCTTTCGTTGCGGCATTTGAGCATTTCTCCGCAGAAAACTATCAGCAGAAGCTCATCACCTCCATTGAGGAGCTTACTCCCACAGAAAAGCCCGACGTTGAGATGCCCTCCTCCGAGGAGATAGGCGCAGTCCTTAACGGCGCAGGCTTTACCGCAACGTATTATCCCGAAACCGAGGCTGACGACGCTGAATATTCTTGGCCCTTCATAATCGGCGAGAAGAATGGCACGGCTTGCGTATATCCCGCCAACAAATACAAGGATGCTTCTTTTGCAACTCTCCACGCGACAGTTAGCCTGAGAGCGGGTGAGGCTCTTGCTATCGATTGGTTCGCGGAGTCCGAGATCGGCGTTGACATCCTCTATATCCTTGTTAACGAAAAGGATATTTACAGACTTTCGGGTGTCAGCGAGGACTGGACTACCTGCTTCCCCTACGTTGCTACGGAGGACGGCGAATACACAGTTTCTTTCATATATCTTAAGGACGACTCGACCGATACCGGCGATGACACCGTATATCTCCGCAATTTCCGCAAGGTTTCGGCAAGCGAGGTAAACGCCCCCACATATATTCCCCGTCAGGCGGCTACCAAGCCCAACGCTAACGGACTTGGCTATCAGCAGTATATTACTCCTGTATTCAATGAAAAAGACGGCTACTACCATGTAGGCAACGCTAACGGTCCCCTCCTTCTCGTCAACCTGATGGCGGAAACTCAGCTCAGCGCCGAGTCTCTTAATCAGCTCGGATACGACGGCAAGCTGGTCTCGGACGGCGTTAATCTCTATGAAACTCTTGTTAACTATTGTAACCACTCTATAAACGGTACTCTTTACGGCTTCTCCCCCGTTACCGAGGAGCTGAAGCAGATACTTGAAGCGGCTGCCGACATAGTTGGATTGGAAAAGAACAATCCCAACCAGTGGCTTCAGGCTTGCTCCTACTACGATGCTTACGGCACCGACAAGCAGCTTGAGGATCCCGTCAAGGGCATTGCATTCTTCGCGGCGTTTGACACGGTACTCTCCACCGAGACCGAGGAAAAATTCAACACCGTAACCTACGACGGCAGAGTTATAATGCCTCGCGGACTTAAATACAAGTTCGTTCCCGAAAAGTCGGGTGTATATTTCATCAGATCCCAGAGCGATGACCCCGTTGACGGTTGGATCTTCAACAGCAACTATGAGTGCATACACACAGCAGCGATAGTTGACCGTCCTTACGGCAACCTTACTCTCGACACTGTCAACGTCTCTATGGTAGAATATATGGAGGCGGGCGAGACCTATTATATCGACATCGCTTATTACGACATCTACGCTGTAGGAACATTTACGTTTACGGTTTCCTACATTGGCGAAAGCTACGAGCATTTCCATCTTGCATCCCCCGGATATTTTACTTTTCACGAAAGCACGGGCGGGCAGATCAACGAGACCGTCGCGGGCGGTATCAACGTTAAGCTTGGAGAGGACGGCTTTTATCACGAGCTTCGCGAGGACGGAACTCTCGGCTCTGTCGTTTACGCCGACTTCTCTACCTCAACGGGTATGTTCTCTCATTCTATCGAAGAGATGATCAAGCTCGGAGGCTTTGATTTTTCGGTCAATGAAACCGACCAGATGGTTCTTGCAAAGCTTAAGGAGTTCGGCGGAGACAAGGATGCTTGTCTCGAATATTATGAGAAGCTCTGGGGCGACTCCTACGCTGAATGGGAGCAGATATATCAGCTTGAGGAGGTTCTTGCCGGCAAATATCACGGCGGCGGAGAGGATCTCACCGACGAGATCTCAGCTTACCTTGAAAAGATGCTTCCCAAGACCGACGAAGCACCTGAGCTTGAAGGTTGCGTTCCCGTTGACGCAGAGCTTGCTTCTCTGCTCCAACAGCTTATGGACAAATATTCCTTCAAGGGAGTAACTAATTCCTGGACTAAGCTTTGCTATTATTACAGACATCTCGGCAGTACCAACATTACTCCCGCACCCTAAGATTTATTACTCAAAAATGGGGTTGTCGCGTGTGCGACACCCCACAAATACAGTTTTCCGCATTTATGGAGGAAAAATATGAATATCAACAAATATGCGAAAATAGCGTTTGCTATATGTATAGTTTCGGTTATGACCCTTTTCGCGGTCTCCTGTGATTTCTTTTCTTCGACTCCCTTGGAGACAAGCAGAGACACCGACGAAAGCTCATCTGCCGAATGCGACGAGCATCAGGCAAGCGATTGGATCGTTGATGCCGACGCGACCTGCTCATCAAAAGGCTCAAAGCACAAGGAATGTATCACATGCGGCGAGATCCTTGAAACCGAGGATGTCGAAATGCTGGCCCACACCGAGGAGATTATCGAGGGACGTGCGGCAACCTGCTCCGAGGAAGGTCTCACGCAGGGCAAAAAATGCTCTGTTTGCGACGCTGTGATCATATCACAAGATATAATCTCTGCCCTTGGACATTCAGAGAGCGACTGGATGATAGATTTCACCGCGACCACCGAAACAGAAGGAAAAAAGCATAAGGAGTGTACCCGTTGTAAACTGGTTCTTCTCACCGAAGCTATTCCTACAATCAGCGTCGATCACGTCCATTCCGCTTCCTCTTGGACAGTAACAAAACCTGCAACGTGCGTAGAAACAGGAGTGATCTCTCTTATTTGCGAGTGCGGTGAAACTATTGATACTCAAGCAATAGCAAAAACTAACAACCACACAGAAGAAACTATTCTCGGCAAGGCGCCTACCTGTGACGAAGCAGGTACTACCGACGGCAAGAAATGCTCTGTATGCGGAACCATCACCGCGTCTCAGCTGCCCATCGCTCCCAAGGGTCACTCCTTCATGGGCGGAGTTTGCACTTCCTGCGGATTCAAGGGCAATTACGGTGTCTGGATCACCGACGGTCTTGGCAATCCTATGACCGACATTATAGTTAAGGTTCTCAAGGACGGCGAAGTGGTCAAAATGTCATCCTATAACGGTCAGTATACCACATTCGATCTGGAGGACGGCGATTATACCGTTGAGCTTGATCTTTCCCTGCTTTCGGAGGAATACGTATATGATGCGTCATCCTGTGCGATCTCAACAGCTCATAAATCTTTAAGTATAAAGCTTTATCGCACCGCGAAGGAAGCAGACGACCCGATATACGTTTCCTCTCCTATTGACGCTGACTACAACGCTCAATACATCACAGAGGGATCGTATAAGGTTTCCCTTACCCCAAACGATTACTCCTTCTTCATTTTCACTCCCGAGGTCGCTGCTATATACACGATCACCTACGAGTGTGATTCCGATCTTACCGTCAGCTATCACGGCGGCACGTTCTTCGTTCAAGGCAATGATATTTCCAAGGATAACAGCGACTTCTCTAAATACGGAAACGGACTTTCCTTTAGTATTTATCCCACTAATATCGGAGCGTCTTACGTCTTTGCTATAAAGTCGAAGAGCGCGACCGAGTGTATTTTGAATATTCAAAATGCGGGAGACCCGGGGACAAGACTTGGGGATCAGCCCTGGACCCCTTATCAGGAGGACGCAGATAAGGTCGAGGAAATGAAAAACTATCCTCAGGAAGGAACATACGTCACATTCGACGTTACCAACACCTCCCTCTCCGCGGTGCTTAATTCCGATGACGGATATTATCACCTTGGCAGCAAGGACGGTCCCGTTATCTTTATAGACCTTACCACAGATTCTCGATATATCGCAAGCATTTTCACCATTTGCGCACACCAGAGAATGGGCGCGTATATCTATGATATCGACGGCAACGTCGTTGAAAAGCGAAGCTACAACGAGCTTTTCATGCAGTGCGGTATGCCGGATCCCTTAGAAACAACGTCCGCTCCCACGGATCCCGTGCGTGTTCCTTTGACCGAAAAGCTTGCCGAAGCGGTAAAGGCCTTTGGTGACAAAAACGGCTGGTGGTCCGATAACGAAGACACCAATATATTCACAAGAGTGCTTCTCGGCGCGCCCTATAATCAGGAATACGCTTGGTTGCTCTACTGCGGATATTACGAATAAGTCAAATACATCCTTACAAAATCAATAAAATAATTAACAATGGAGGTTAATATGATAAAGTCCAGAATTCTCACATTCTTCTGTATGCTTCTCGCGGTTCTGTTGCTTGCTTGCTCCTGCGATTTTACTCCCGTCACGGATAACAGCGGTGAATCTTCAAGCGAGGAATCATCAGAAAAAGAAACTTCTTCCGAAACCGAAGCGTCAAATGACACAGAGGAGACCGATAGCACTGCTCCCGAAAACACAAAGGTAACCTACAAGGTAACCGTTGTAGACAATGAGGGCAATGCCCTTGCAGGTGTATTCGTTCAGCTTTGTGTCGGTGATATATGCAAGCTTCCCTCTCCTACTGACGCCGAGGGCGTAGCTATCTTTGAGTTTGACGAAGCGGAGTATACGGTCAAGGCAACTCTCGAGGGCTACACAGGCGAGGAGTATTACAGCTTCCCCGAGGGTTCCGGCGAGCTGACGATAACTCTCACGAAGGACGCAGAATAATTCTGTTTTGATCTTTAAGCAAAAATTAAACGACCCAAAAATGCTCCCGCCGCGGCGGTAGCATTTTTTAGCGTCTTTTATGCAAAAAAGTGCATTTTTTTCACAAACAGTGCGGAAACGACTTGATTTTTACAAAAAAGTATATTATAATTAAAGTGGATTTATATTGTTATACCTATTGAAAGGATATGTCAAATGTCAAATAAGACGAAAAAAATCGTATATCTGATATACGGGATACTGCTCTCGGTACTGCTTATCGTATCTGGTATTTTACTGATAGTGTCCTGCTATAACATCTACCAGCTTGGCAATCGCCCTTTCACGCCCGACTCTATCTCGGCGGCGTTTGAAAAAATTCAGATAATTCTGTACGTTGCCGTAGGCGCGGTTGCTGTGGGCGGTTGTATTAAAATATTTATGCCTCTTGACGAAAATTCCTTTAAATCAAAGCTCGACCCTCGCGTTACTCTTGACCGACTTATATCAAAATATGATCTCTCGGCTTGCGAAAAAGAGGACGTGGCACCCGTCAAAAAGGCAAAAACACTTTGTCTCGTTCTGAAGGCGGCGGCTTGTACTTTATGCGCTCTTTTGTCACTTCCCGCGCTGATCGTCGTATGCCTTCCCGCAAGCTATACCGCAGATTACAACCAAAGCATAATTAACCTTTGCTATCTGATAATTCCCTGTTTCCTTGCCTGCGCGCTTATTGCTTCGGCTTACGTCTACGTTGAAAATCTTCTGCTCAACAAGCAGATAAAGACGATCAAGGCTCTTATTGCCGAAGGAAAAGCGGAAAAGCTCGAAAAGAACGGATGCTCGGAGTGCAAGTGCAGAAAGGAAAGATATTCGATCCTTTCCACAAGGGTGATCGTTATTGCCGTAGCGGTTATTTTCATCATTTTGGGAATATTCAACGGCGGCATGGCAGATGTTCTTTCAAAGGCGATAAATATATGTACCGAGTGCATCGGACTTGGTTGATAGGCGGTGTTTTATATGAAAAAAGTATTTAATTGGATAAAAAAACGCCTTCCCACCAAAAGAAGGCTTATTCAGCTCTACGCCGCTCTGCTTTTCAACGCGAACATAAAGGGATTTTTTACGGGTCAGATCTATACGGGACCCTTAAAAAACATTTGCACCCCCGGTCTTAACTGCTACTCCTGCCCCGGAGCGTCGGGCGCTTGTCCTCTGGGAGCTTTACAAAACGCGTTGTCTTCGAGCAACAAGACCGTACCCTATTACGTATTCGGTATCATCATGCTCTACGGAGTTCTGTTCGGACGTTGGATATGCGGATTTCTCTGCCCATTCGGACTTATTCAAGAGCTTTTACATAAGATCCCCACTCCTAAGCTCAAAAAGGGCAAGCTCACACGAGTTCTCTCTTATTTCAAGTACGTTGTCCTTGCCTTTTTCGTAGGAATAGTTCCCTTGGCTTACGCATTCAGAAGCTTCCCTCTCCCCGGATTTTGCAAATATATATGCCCCGCGGGAACACTTGAGGGCGCTATGGGACTTCTGTCAAACGCGGTCAACGAAAGCTATCTGCGTATGTTAGGCCCGCTCTTTACTTGGAAATTTTTGCTCATGGTGTCATTCCTTGTGGCGTGCGTTTTCATATTCCGTATGTTCTGCCGCTTTATCTGCCCGTTGGGAGCTATTTACGGCTTTTTCAACAAGTTTGCTCTTATCGGAGTGAAGCTTGACAAAAAATCCTGCATCGACTGTGGAATATGCGTGGGCAAGTGCAAGATGGACATAAAGCGCGTTGGCGACCACGAGTGCATTTCCTGCGGCGAATGTATCAGCGCGTGTCCTACGGGCGCTATAATCATGAAAGGACCTAAATTCGTCATAAACTCTCCCATGGAGGCTATATCTCCCAAGGCGACCGAGGAAGAAAAAGCTATAATTGAAGAAAGAAACAAGAAAAAGCGTGCCGAAAACACCGTAAAAACTGCGGTGACGGCAGCGGTCATGATTGCGCTTCTTTCGGGTGTTCTCTTATATTTCAACGCATTTGACGGCATGGATCTTAATGCTTTCTTCCCAAGCGATGAAACCGAGCAGACAGAGAGCGAAAGCGGCTCGGAAGGCGAAAACGTCAAACCGCCCGTCGGAACCTCTGTCGGCAATCTCTGCCCCGATATATCTCCCACAATACTTTCAAGCGGTGAAAAATTCGACCTTGAAGCTAATAGTGGCAAGGTAGTGGTTCTCAACTTCTGGTACACCACCTGCGGTCCTTGCGTTGAGGAGCTTCCGCACTTTTACGACGTGGCAAGCGAATACGGCGAAAGCGTGACGGTTTTGGCGCTACATATCGAGATGCCGGGCGTTGATGCCACTGCTTGGATCGATAGCTCGTCGGGACATCGCGAATGGAACGACGGCACTATGCTTATCTGTTGGGACGATGGCATGAAATGTCAAGATCTTTTTGACATCCAAGCCTGCCCCACTACCGTCGTGATCAACGGCGAGGGTGTGATAACCGATAAATTCACAGGATCCATCAAACACGAGGAGCTTGTAGCTGCCGTGGAAAAGGCCCTTGCAGGCGCTTCTCAAGGAGAATAACGTCTCCGCCACATATTCCAACGCGCCCTGCGCTATGGCAGGGCGCATTTGATTAAAACGAAAGGAGGAATAGCATGAAAAAGAAGCTTACTATCGGAATTTTAGCTCACGTTGACGCGGGCAAGACTACGCTCTCCGAGGCTCTGCTCTATATTTCGGGCAGAATACGAACTCTTGGGCGCGTTGACCATAAAAATACCTATCTTGACACAAATGCGGTCGAGCGTGAGCGCGGAATCACTATTTTTTCAAAGCAGGCTCGTTTTTCAAGCGAAAACTGCGATTTTATCCTCCTTGACACCCCCGGTCACGTAGATTTTTCTGCCGAGGCAGAGCGAGTTCTCTCCCTGCTTGACTACGCAATTTTGGTTGTCAGCGCTCCCGACGGAGTGCAAAATCACACCAGAACCCTTTGGCAGCTGCTTGAAATATACGGTGTACCGACCTTTGTTTTCGTCAATAAGACCGACGTGTCGATCAAGCTTGCCGAGGATATGGAAGCCGAGCTTTCAAAGACTCTTTCCCCTCTCTGCGTCGGATTTCACGAAAAGCAAAGCAAGAGCGAGCTTGACGAAAAGCTTGCTATGGTCAACGAGGACTTTTTAGAAGATTTTCTCGCGGGTAGAGAGATCGATGACGTCGATATTGCCGAATTGATCGTATCTCGCCGCCTGTTCCCTTGTCTTTTCGGCTCGGCGCTCCGCATGACGGGCATCGGCTTTCTCCTTGACACGATCGACAAATACTCTCTATCCCCCGTCTACGATAGCGAAAGATTCGGCGCAAGGGTGTTCAAAATTTCTCGCGCGGGCGGTACGAGACTGACATATATGAAGATCACGGGCGGTTCTCTGTCTGCGCGCGACGAGCTGACCTACGTTTGCGAGGGCAAAAAACACGCAGAAAAGGTCAGTCAGATAAGGCTTTATTCGGGTGAAAAATTTGAGCAGACCGAAAAAGTGTCCGCAGGCGAGATCTGCGCCGTTTTAGGACTATCTGCTACTTTTGCGGGGCTTGGACTCGGTGTTGAAAGCGACGGTGAGAAGCCTATGCTGGAGCCTGTCCTCTCTTATCGAATAAATCTCCCCGAGGGATTCGACCCGATGCTGTATTTTCCAAAGCTCAAGGAGCTTGAGGAGGAAGAACCGTCCTTGCATCTTTCATGGAACGAGGAGCTTGCCGAGATCGAGGCAAGGCTTATGGGAGAGATACAGATAGACCTTATAAAAAGGCTTATTTTCGAAAGATTTTCTATCGATTGCACCCTTGATGCGGGCAGAATTCTATACAAAGAAAAGATAGCGAAAAAGGCGATTGGAGTAGGACATTTTGAGCCTCTGCGCCACTACGCCGAGGTTCAGCTTCTCCTTGAGCCTCAGCCTAAAGGAAGCGGACTTATCTTTGACACAAAACTCCCCGAAAACGCTCTTGACCTAAATTGGCAAAGGCTTATTCTCTCGCACCTTTACGAAAAAGATCACCGAGGCACCCAGATCGGCGCGATCTTGACCGACACAAAGATCACTCTCGTGGCGGGCAAGGCTCATCTCAAGCACACCGAGGGCGGCGATTTCCGCGAAGCGACATTGCGCGCGGTGCGTCACGGACTTATGAAGGGTGGCTGCACTCTCCTTGAGCCATATTATAAATTCCGTCTTGAGATACCGCAAAATCAAGTGGGCAGAGCTATGTCCGACCTGCAAGCGAGGAGCGCGGAATTTGAGATCGAGTCCTCCGACGAAAATCTCACGGTAATCGTGGGCAGAGCGCCGGTTTCAACGCTTCACGACTACACTCGCGAGGTCATTTCATACACTCGCGGCGAGGGCAGGCTTTCCTGCGTCAGCGACGGATATGAGCCCTGTCACAATGCCGAGGAAATAGCACAAAATGCTGCTTACGATCCCGAAAGCGACCTTGAAAACACACCTCATTCGGTGTTCTGCGACCACGGCGCGGGATTTGTGGTCAACTGGAGAGAGGTGGACGACTATAAGCACCTTGATCCAGGGATTTCCCTTTCGGACAAAGGCGAGACCGTTATTCCGAGAGCTGCTTCTCTTGCGAGAAAATATCACATCAGCGACGAGGAGCTTGAAGCGATAATGCTCCGCGAATTCGGTCCCGTCAAGCGCAGACAGTACAAGGAACCCAAAAGCATCTCCGCGCCTAAGAGCGAAAAGCCGCCGAGGGTCAAAAATCTGAAGCCTCAGCGAAACATGGTGATAATCGACGGCTACAATCTGATATATTCTTGGGATGATCTCAAGAAGACCGCCGATTTCAGCCTTGAAAAGGCGCGAGAGGAGCTTATGGATGTCCTTTCAAGCTACGTGGCATACACCAAGGTGGAGCTTCTGTTGGTTTTTGATGCCTATCTCGTCAAGGACGGCGAGGGTTCGGAATTTTCGAAGGACGGCTACAAGGTAATCTACACCAAGGCAGATCAGACCGCCGACGCTTATATTGAAAAGGTAATGCACGATTTGGGGCCAGATTACAGCATCAGAATGGTAACGGGAGACAGACTTTTGCAATTCTCTGCCGTTCATTCGGGCATTTTGCGTATGACTGCGCAGGAATTTATCGACGAGCTGACGCGCGTCGGCAACGAGATCACCGCTTTTATAAAAAAATTGACCGAAAGTCAGCAATAAAGCATGAAAGCACCTCTGAAAAGGGGTGCTTTTTGAGGAGAAAAACGTCTTTATTCGCCCCAAATATTCACATAAATATGCAAATGCTCAAAAAGCTCGGATTTTAGTCTTCTAAATTGATGAAATTTATCGGAAAATGTCAATTACTTATTGACAAATCTCGCTCCTTGTGATATAATATTTCTATTCTTTTTTATGGAGAACAGAGCATTTTCACAGGGGACTTTTACAATGTTTTGGGATTATCTGATTTTAGCTATTTACGCGCTCGCTATGGTGGGTGTGGCTATATATACGAAAAACCGCTCGGGATCGGTTGACGACTTCCTGCTGGCGGGCAAAAAAGGACTTAACGGCTGGATGACCGCCTTCGCTTATGGCACCACCTACTTCTCTGCCGTCATTTTCATCGGCTATGCGGGACAGTTCGGCAGGCAGTTCGGTCTTGCCGCAATTTGGATAGGCATTGGCAACGCAATCATCGGTACGCTTTTCGCTTGGCTGGTGCTTGCAAAGAGAACCAAGAATATGACCCGCCGTCTTGAGGCGAAAACAATGCCCGAATTTTTCGAAAAGCGCTATGGAAGCAAAAATCTCAAGCTCTTTTCCGCAATCGTTATCTTTATTTTCCTGATCCCCTATTCCGCGTCGGTCTACAACGGTCTCAGCGCCCTTTTTGAGACGGTCTTCGGCATTGAAGGCTGGATCGTTATGATCGCCCTTGCGGCTCTTACCGCTCTCTATCTTTTCTTCGGCGGATATTTCGCAACCGCTCTGTCGGATTTCATTCAGGGAATCATTATGATAGTCGGCGTTGTGTGCATGATTTTCTGCTTTATGAATCATGAGAACGTTTCTTGGAACATCTCCGAGCTTGTAAATAACCCCGATCTCACTTGGATCACATTTGGAAATGAAAACGCGTCGGGGATCTACGGCACTACCGTCTCGCTGATCTCCCTTACTCTGCTGACATCTCTCGGCGTTTGGGCGCTCCCCCAGACGATACATAAATACTACGCCATCCGCGACAAAAAGGCGATAACCCAAGGAATAGTGGTCAGCACAGCCTTTGCACTGATCATCGGCTTTGCCGCTTATTTCACGGGCGCGCTCAGTTATTTCTTCCCCGAGACGCAGGGCGTTTCGGATTCTCTCGTAATTCCCTCTATGTTGAAGACAGTTATCCCTGCGGGACTTATGGGTGTTATCGCCGTGCTGATACTTTCGGCAAGCATGTCAACGCTCTCGTCTGTCTCCCTTGCCAGCGCGTCGGTCATCGCAGTTGACATCTACAAGGGCGCTATCAACAAGGATGCGAAGGACAAGAAGGTCAACACCATCATGAGACTTTTGTGTCTTGTGTTTGTCGCTATCTCGGTAATTCTCGCAATTCTCAACGAGGAATTCGAGGTCGCCGCTATCGCTTATATGATGGGTCTTAGCTGGGGTACGCTTGCGGGCTGCTTTATGGGTCCTTACGTCCTCGGTGTTATCTGGAAACGAGTAACAAAGCCTGCGGTCTGGACATCGATAATCAGCTCCCTCGTGCTTACCGCGACGCTTATAGTCGTGCTGGGCTTCGACAAGAACGGCTGGGCGTGCGACTTTGGCACTGCGCTTCAGAGCGGCGTGGGCTGCTCTCCCCTTATCGGCGTTATATGTATGATATTCTCGCTGATAATCACCGTTATCGTCAGTCTCTGCACCAAGAGACCCGACGACGAAATAATTAACAACGCATTCGGCAAGCCTTTTGAGGGCGAAATAAAATAAAGCATAAATTCAGTGAAGGTACAATAAAATGATCTGGTCAAAAGAAGAAACTCTTCCGAGAGAAGAAATCGAAAAAATACAGCTTGAGCGCTTGCAGGAGACCGTCGCTCGCGTATACGAGAAGGTCGAGCCTTACAGAAAAAAGATGGACGAGGCAGGCGTGAAACCCGAGGACATCAAGACCTTGAAGGATCTCTCCAAGCTCCCATTCGTCACCAAGCAGGATATGAGAGACAACTACCCCTTCGGTCTTTTTGCGGTTCCCAAGGACGATCTCGTGAGAATCCACGCGTCCAGCGGTACTACGGGCAAGCCTACCGTCGTCGGTTACACTCAGGGCGACCTCGAGACCTGGACCGAGTGCGTGTCGCGTATCGCTTGTATGGGCGGCGCTACAAGCCGTGACGTAGCGCAGATCTGCTTCGGCTACGGAATGTTCACGGGCGCTCTCGGACTTCACTACGGACTTGAAAATATCGGCGCGGCTATCGTTCCCTCCTCCACGGGCAACTCCGAAAAGCAGATAATGTATATGCAGGATTTTGAGACCTCGCTGCTGGTCGCTACCCCCTCCTACGCTCTCCGTCTTGCCGAGGTGGCGAGAGAGATGGGTCTTGACCCCGCAAAGGATCTTAAGATCAAGATAGCGCTTGTCGGAAGCGAGCTTCTCACCGACGCTATGCGCGAGGAGATGCACAAATACTGGGGAGATGACATCAAGATAACATCCAACTACGGAATGAGCGAGCTTATGGGTCCCGGTGTTTCGGGCGAATGCCTTGAGGTTTGTGGTATGCACATCAACGAGGATTTCTTCATCCCCGAGATCATCGATCCCCAGACCGGCGAGGTGCTTCCCGCGGGCGAGCAGGGCGAGCTTGTTATCACCTGCATCAAAAAAGAGGGACTTCCCCTTATCCGTTACAGAACCAAGGATATAACGAGACTTTTCTACGAGAAGTGCAAGTGCGGCAGAACGTTTTGCCGTATGGAAAACCTCTCGGGCAGAAGCGACGATATGCTCAAGATCCGCGGAGTCAACGTATTCCCCAGCCAGATCGAGGAGGTCATTCTCAGCATCGACGAGCTTGGCCCTCACTACGAAATTGTGCTTGAGCGCGAGGGCTATCTCGATAAGCTTACCGTCAAGGTCGAGCTTGCTCACATAACCGACTCCTTCGCAACTCTTGAAAAGATCTCAAAGACACTTAAAAATAAGCTTAAGATAGTTCTCGGTCTTGACGCAAAGATAATGCTCGAATCCCCCAACACCCTCCAGCGCTTTGAGGGCAAGGCAAAGAGAGTCAAGGATCTCCGAAACGTTAAATAATAGCTACCGAAAGGATTTTACGATAATGGCAGATAAGACAATTATGCTGGGTAACGAGGCTATCGCCCGCGGCGCGTATGAGGCGGGAGTAAAGGTCTCCAGCGCATACCCCGGAACTCCCAGCACCGAAATAAGCGAATATCTCGCAAAATACGACGAGGTCTACACCGAGTGGGCTCCCAACGAAAAGGTTGCGGCAGAGGTTGCTATCGGCGCGTCTATCGCAGGCGTGCGTTCTCTTGCTTGTATGAAGCACGTTGGTCTCAATGTGGCAAGCGATCCCCTCTACACCTTCGCCTACACAGGCGTTAACGGCGGCTCTGTATTCATCGTTGCAGACGACCCCGGTATGGCAAGCTCGCAGAACGAGCAGGACACCAGAATGATCGCCCGCGCGGCGCACGTTCCCGTCCTTGAACCCTCCGACAGCCAGGAGGCAAAGGATTTCGTCAAGTACGCTTATCAGTTGAGCGAGGAATACGACACACCCGTAATTCTCCGCACCACCACCAAGCTTGCTCACTCCCAGAGCGCAGTTGAGCTTTGCGACAGAGTCGAGGTAAGCGACAAGGAATACACCCGTCAAGTACCTAAATACGTTATGATGCCCGCGTCGGCTGTCGGAAGACACGTCGTCGTTGAAGCTCGTGAGAACAGAATGGCATCCGACGCGGCTTCTTTCCCCGTAAATAAGATTGAGATAAACGACAAAAAGCTTGGATTTATCACCTGCGGTATCGCTTATCAGTACGTTAAGGAAGCATTCCCGAATGCAAGCGTGCTGAAATTCGGTCTCGTTAATCCTATTTCCAAAAAGCTTGTTGAGGATTTCTGCAGAGAGGTCGAGACGGTCTACGTTTTTGAGGAGCTTGAGAGCGTTATTGAGGAGCAGGTTCGCGCCTGGGGCTTTGACGTCAAAGGCAAGGAATGCTTTACCCGTCAGGGCGAATACAGCGTAAATATGCTTAAAAAGGCGGTTCTCGGCGAGAGCGACGTTGTTTTTGAAAAGCAGGATGCTCCCGCGCGTCCTCCCATTCTCTGCCCCGGTTGCCCTCACAGAAGCGTATTCTCGGTGCTTAAAAAGCTGAAGATACACGCGTCGGGCGATATTGGTTGCTACACCCTCGGTGCAGTTGCTCCTTTGGGCGTTGTTGACACCACCATCTGTATGGGCGCCAGCATTTCGGCGCTTCACGGTATGGAAAAGGCAAAGGGCAAGGATTATATCAAGAATTGGGTCGCGGTCATCGGTGACTCCACCTTCCTGCATACAGGTATAAACTCGCTTATTAACATGGCTTACAACAAGTCCACGGGTACTGTAATGATCCTTGACAACCGCACCACGGGTATGACAGGTCATCAGGATCACGCGGCTACCGGCAAGACGCTGAAGGGCGAAGAGACAAACTCCATCGATTTTGTCGAGCTTTGTCACGCGGTTGGTGTCAAGAACGTAATTGAGGTCAACGCTTTTGACGTTGAGGATCTGACTAAGGTCGTCAAGGAAAGCACGCAGAGCGACGAGCTGACCGTTATTATCACGAAATCTCCCTGCGTTCTTCTCAAAGGACAGAAGTTCCCCAACAAGTGCGTAGTTGACAGTGAAAAGTGCCGCAAGTGCGGTATGTGCATGAGCATCGGATGCCCCGCTATTACCAAGCAGGCAGACGGCACGGTCAAGATCGACGAAACTATGTGCAACGGTTGCGGACTTTGCAAAAATTACTGCAAATTCGGCGCTATTGAGACAGTTGAAAAATAAAGGAGTGTGATCGGTATGACCAAGAATATAGTGATCGTAGGAGTCGGCGGTCAAGGCACGCTCCTCACAAGCAGAATAATCGGCAAGACGGCGCTCGAGCAGGGTCTTGACGTAAAGATTTCCGAGGTTCACGGTATGGCTCAGCGAGGCGGAAGCGTGGTTACATTCGTCCGTTTCGGCGAAAAGGTATTTGAGCCTGTAGTAGAGGAGGGTCAGGCAGATGTTATCATCGCCTTCGAGCGACTCGAAGCGCTCCGCTACTCTCATTTTCTCAAAAAGGATGGCGTTCTCGTGCTAAACGATTGCCGAATCGACCCTATGACTGTGGTGATCGGCGCGAAGACCTACCCCGAAAACATAATCGAGGGACTCGTGGAAAACCACAAGGTCATCTCCATCGACGGAATGGCTATAGCCAAAGAGCTTGGCAACAGCAAGGTACTCAACAGTGTTGTTTTGGGCTTTGCGGCAAAGCACGTCGGATTTGACAGGGAAACCTGGCTTTCGGTAATCGAAAATACCGTTCCCGCAAAAACTATCGACATAAACAAGGAAGCTTTCATAAAGGGCTACGAAGCGTAAAAGGGGCTGATTTAAATGATCTGGAACGAAACCAAAGAATGTATGAGCCGCGACGAAATGAGCGTAATTCAAAGCGCTAGACTCGTAAAGCTGGTGGACTACGTTTATCATAACGTAGAGTTCTACCGTAAAAAAATGCAGAGGGTTGGACTTATGCCCGGCGACATCAAGAGCATTGAGGACATAGTCAAGCTTCCCTTCACTACCAAAGACGATCTCAGAGACAATTATCCCTTCGGACTTTTCGCGGTTCCCAACTCGCAAATAGTAAGGATCCACGCCTCCAGCGGCACTACGGGAAAGGCGACGGTCGTCGGATATACCCGTCACGATCTTGATGTCTGGGCAGAATGTGTTGCGCGTTGCTTTGCTATGGCAGGCATCGACAAAAATGATATTATTCAGATAGCTTACGGCTACGGACTTTTCACGGGCGGTCTCGGAGCGCACGGCGGCGCAGAGAAGATCGGTGCTACCGTAGTTCCTATGAGCGTAGGCAACTCCAAAAAGCTGACCACTATGATGGTAGACTTCGGCACGACTGCGATCGCATGCACGCCGTCGTACTTGCTCCACATCTCCGAGGTGCTTGAATCCGAAGGACTTATGGACCAGATAAAGCTTAAGGCGGCTATCTGCGGAGCCGAACCCTGGACCGAAAAGATGCGTCACGAGATCGAGTCGAAGCTTCGCATCAAGGCTTACGACATTTACGGTCTCAGCGAGGTCATGGGTCCCGGCGTTGCCTGTGACTGTGACTATCACAACGGACTTCACGTTTGCGAGGATCATTTCTACCCCGAGGTCCTCGACAGCGCAACTCTCACTCCCGTCGCAGAGGGCGTTACGGGCGAGCTTGCCTTCACAACGCTTACCAAGGAAGGCATCCCGCTTATCCGTTACAGAACAAAGGATCTGACAAGCATCGACCGCTCTCCCTGTGAGTGCGGCAGAACAAGCGCGCGTATCTCCCGCTTCAAGGGCAGAGTTGACGATATGCTCATTATCCGCGGAGTCAACGTATTCCCCAGCCAGGTCGAAGCAGCGCTCATAGGCGTTGAGGAGGTCACTCCCCACTATATGATGATCGTTGACCGTGTAAACAACCTTGACACCCTTGAAATTCAGGTAGAGGTCGATCAGAAATATTACACCGACGAGGTAAGAGCTATCGAGGCTCTCACCAAGAAGATCGGTCACATCATTCAGCAATCTCTCGGCATCAACGCCAAGATCAAGATCGTTGAGCCTCAGACTCTTGTTCGAAGCGAGGGCAAAGCGGTACACGTTATCGACAAGCGTAAATTGGTATAATTTTAAACGATAAAGGAGAATTGCGTGAAAGTTACTCCTTATTAATGAGGAATTTAACTGTTTCACGTGCGGATCTTGTCTTAAAGGCAAAATTCATCAAAATATATTTGTGCCGCCGCCGGCGGCGGAATGGAGATTATAATGTTTGCAAAACAGTTAACAGTATTTATCGAAAACAGAACCGGTCGTCTTTGCGAGGTTCTTAACGTTCTGAAGAACAACCACGTCAACATTCTCTCTCTCAGTCTGGCTGACACCACCGAGTTCGGTCTGCTCCGTCTTATCGTTGATAACCCACAGGTGGGCAAGGAAAAGCTCTCCGAAAACGGCTTTTCTTCCCTGCTTTCCGACGTTTCTATTATTAAGATCCCCCACAAGGTGGGCAGTCTTCAGGAGCTTCTCAAGGCTATCGACCAGAGCGACGTAAATATCGAGTATATGTACGGTCTTTCGGTTGAAGATAGCGAAGCTTACGTAGTTCTCAAGGCATCCGACGTCAAGAAGGTTGACGCTATCCTTGCAGAATACAACATCGAGACCGTTTCCTGCGAGCAGATCGCCAACAAGCAGTAAGAATGATAATCGATTTTCACGCGCATACCTTTCCCGACAAGATTGCGCAAAAAACCATCGATTTTCTTGCCGCAAAGGCCAATATCCCGCCCTTTTCCGACGGAAGTGTGGCGGGACTTATCAAAAGGATCGAAAATGCCAAGATCGACCTTGCCGTCAATCTCCCCGTCCTGACTAACCCCGCACAGTTTGAAAGTGTCAACCGTTTTGCTCTGTCGATCAACGCAAATTACGCCGAAAGCGGCGGAAAGATCGTCTCATTTGCGGGAATTCACCCTTATTGCGAGGATGTCCGAGGCAAAATGAAGTGGATCAAGGAGCAAGGATTTCTCGGAGTGAAAATTCACCCCGATTATCAGGAGACTTTTATCGACGACGAGGGATATATCAAAATTCTTCAGTGTGCCAAGGAGTTTGATCTTATCGTCACCGCCCACACAGGCGTTGACTACGGTTACCCCGATTTCCCCGTCCGTTGCGCTCCCGAAAGAGCGAAAAGGGTCATTCAAAGGGTGGGACACAGCAAATTCGTTTTGGCACACTTAGGCGCTAATGAAATGACAGACGAGGTCTACGATATTCTCGCGGGCGAGGACGTCTATTTTGACACCGCTTATATTCTGCGCTTTATCGGCAAGGAGAAATTTTTCAAGATCGTCGAAAAGCACGGCGAGGACAGGATCTTGTTCGCAACCGACTCCCCTTGGAGCGATATAGCGGGCGACGTAGAGATACTCAAATCGTTTGGTCTTGGAAAAGAGACCGAGGAAAAAATCTTCAGCGGAAACGCAAGGAAATTACTTGGAATTTAAAATATCAGGTGATATTATGGGATTAAATCAAAAAATGTACGCGCTTGGCAGCAAGCGTTCAATAATAAGAGAAATTTTTGAATACAGCAAGACCCGCGCGGCGGAGATAGGCGCTGAGAATGTCTTTGATTTCAGTCTCGGCAACCCCAGCGTTCCCGCGCCAAAAGAGGTCAACGACACCATCCGTCAGCTGCTTGACAGCGAAAGCTCGGTTCTGCTTCACGGCTACACATCGGCGCAGGGCGACGCTAACGTGAGAGGAGTCATCGCCGACAGTATCAAGGAGCGTTTTGGAGTCAATATTACCCCAAACCACATCTATATGACCTGCGGCGCGGCGGCTTCCCTTTCGATCTGCCTTAAGGCAGTCATTGAAGAAGGTATGGACGACGAATGTATCGTTTTCGCTCCCTTCTTCACCGAATACCGCGTATTTATTGAGAACGCGGGCGGCAAGGTCGTGGTAAGCAAGCCTCGCAAGGGTGACTTGCAGATAGACGTTGCAGATTTTGAGAGCAGGATCAATGAAAACACCAAAGCGGTGATCATCAACTCTCCCAACAACCCAAGCGGAGTCGTTTACGGTGAGGAAATCATCGCGGCGGTCTGCGAGATACTAAAGAAAAAGTCGGAGGAATACGGCAGAATTATCTACCTCATCGCCGACGAACCCTACCGCGAGCTTGTCTACACCGACGTCAAGGTGCCTTATCTTATGAATTATTATAAGAACACCCTTGTCTGCTATTCATACTCGAAATCCCTCTCCCTCCCCGGTGAGCGTATCGGATATATTGCGGTCTGCCCCGAAATGAAAGACGCTCAAGAGGTCTACCTTTCGGTCTGCGGCGCGGGAAGATCGCTTGGCTACGTCTGCGCGCCCAGCCTCTTCCAGCAGGTTATAGCCCGTTGTCAGGGCGCTAAGGTGGACATTGAGATCTACCGAGAGAATCGCGATCTGCTTTACAACGCTCTTACCGAGTACGGCTATGAGTGCGTAAAGCCCGACGGAGCGTTTTATCTTTTCGTCAAGGCGCTTGAGGAGGATGCATACGCATTCTTTGAGAAGGCGAAGGCGCACGAAATTTTGGTAGTTCCCTGCGACGATTTCGGCGTCAAGGGTTACGTCAGAATTGCTTATTGCGTAGATAAAGAACGCGTAGAACGCGCTCTGCCGGCTTTCAAGGCTCTGGCGCTGGAATACAAATAACAACACAAAAAGCTCCAACCGATGGTTGGAGCTTTTTTGTTTCAATAAAACAATTATTGAATTATTCCTCTGCGGGAGCCGCAAATGTAGCCGCGTCAACGTTTCTGTTGTGGTTGTCACAGAGAACGATGTAGCTGTAGATCGGTACCAGAGTGAGAAGGAAGAGAACGAAAGCGTTCTGTGCGGGCTTTGTAGCTGTACCGTTAGCCTTCGCAATAGCGATCTGCTGAGCCTGGAACTTAATGAACCAAACGATCAGGAAAATTCCGCAGGTGATGCATCCGAGAAGAAGCGCAGGGATAAAGCCCATGATCTTCTTTTCGCCGCAAGCTTCAGCAATGGTGTTGCTGTTCTTGGTCATCTTTACCCACATGTAGAGGTTGTAAATGCCGCAAGTAACGAAAGGAAGAAGCAAGCATTTTACCCAGTTGAACTTTTTCATAATAATACTCCTTATGAAAATTAAATAGTTATTTGTATATTCGAATATATCCGCATATACATAGGTAAATTATACATCAATACTTATTATATGTCAAGATTTTTTATTATTTTCAATCTTAAAATTAACATTTTATTAACAAACGCATCTTAATAATTTCACGCCCTAAGAAAAGCAAGTATATCATTTTTCACGTCTTCATAGGTGAAATCGTTAAGTATCTCGTGTCTTGCTCCGGTGTAAAGTATGCTTCTTGCGTTATGTCCGCGCTTTTTGAGCTTCTTCTCTACCTCACGAATACCCTTGCCGTAGTTACCGACGGGATCATCCTCGCCCGCTACAAGCAAGATCGGAATACGGGGCATATTTTTAAACCACGCGCCTCGGTTGCAGTTCTTTAAAAGCGTCATCAGGTCGCCCATGGCGCTGACGGTAAACTTAAAGGTACAGTAATCGTCGTCCATGTACTTTTTCCTAATCTCAAGGTCTGTCGAGAGCCACGACTGCGAGCTTGCGTTCTCGTCATTTTTGAATTTATTATTATAGCCGCCGAAAGCAAGACTATAGATGAAAGGAGATATATGCCGCTCTCCCTTGAAAAGCTTTATGAGGGATATAAGCGCAATTCCCGCACCCGCGGCGGGGTTTGCTCCTCCTGTACCCATAATTATCAGCTTATCGGGGCGGACGTATTTTTCCGTGGCAAGACGGACGATAAACGAACCCATACTGTGACCCATCAGATAATATGGCAGCGTGTTTTCTTTGTCAAATTCGGTTCTTACTGCATCGGAAAAGACCTTTACGTCACGGCAGAGCAGATCGTGACCGTTCTTGGATGCAATAAAACCAAGCTCGCTTTTGTCCTTGACGGTTTTTCCGTGACCCAGATGGTCGTAGCCGAAGCAGATATATCCAAGCTCTGCCATATCGCTCATGATGCGGTCGTATCTGCCGATATATTCGGTCATTCCGTGGACGATATGAAAAAATCCGCGAGCCTCGCCGTCGGGAAGATAAACTATACCCGAAAGCGTGTGTATTCCGTCGCTTGATAATACTTTAAAATCCTTTTTTGTGTAAGACATATTATTCCTCCGTCTCGGTAAATACTCTGCACGCCTTGACCGCTCTGCGCCAGCCGTCAAGGGCATTTTGACGCGCTTCGGCATTGATCTTCGGGGTAAAGCGTCTGTTCTCGCAAGAAAGCCGTTTAAGCTCATCTCTGCTCCCGAAAAATCCAACGGCAAGACCCGCGAGGTACGCCGCGCCCGCAGCGGTCGCCTCGGGATTTGAGGAGCGGATGACCTCTATTCTCGAATAGTCGCTTTGCATCTGCATAAGCAGCTCGTTTGCCGATGCTCCACCGTCTACTTTTAATTCCTTGACTCCCTCTCCGCCTATTTCCGCCATATCGGCGTTCATTGCGGAGATAACGTCCTCGGTTTGATATGCTATTGATTCAAGAGCGGCGCGGATAATGTGATTTTTTCCCGTACCCGAGGTAAGACCCACGACGGTTCCCCTTGCGTGCATATCCCAATGGGGCGCACCAAGTCCTGCAAAGGCAGGAACGAGATAAACTCCGCCGCTATTCTCTACCTTGCGAGCAAAATATTCACTGTCGCGAGAATCGTGGATCAGCTTCATTTCGTCGCGAAGCCAACGAATAATGGCACCTCCCACGAAAACGCTGCCCTCAAGAGCGTATTCAATAGGTCTGCCGCACTCTCCCGCGGCGATAGTGGTAAGCAATCCCTGACGGCTCTCAACCGCTCTCTCGCCCGTGTGGGTCAGCAAAAAGCAACCCGTACCGTAGGTGTTCTTAGCCTCTCCGCTATCAAAGCAGCATTGACCGAAAAGAGCTGCCTGCTGGTCGCCCGCAATACCCGATATAGGCAGACTTGCGCCCATACATTCAAAGTATCCGTATATCTCGCTGCTGCTCTTTATCTCGGGGAGAATATTCTTCGGGACATCAAGAATTTCAAGCATTTTTTCGTCCCACTCGCCAGTATGTATGTTGCAGAGCATGGTTCTCGACGCATTGGTGCGGTCGGTGACGAAAACTCTGCCCTCGGTCAGCTTCCATGCAAGCCAGGTGTCCACCGTTCCCACCAAAAGCTCGCCACTCTCGGCAAGAGACCTCGCGCCATCGATGTTGTCAAGTATCCACTTGATCTTCGTGCCGCTGAAATATGGGTCGATACGAAGTCCCGTGGTCTCTCTTATATAGTCTCCAAAGCCTTTTTCCTCAAGCTCTCGGCATATATCCGCAGTTCTTCTGCACTGCCAGACGATAGCGCGGCAGATAGGCTTTCCCGTGGTCTTGTTCCAAGCCACGACCGTCTCACGCTGATTGGTGATACCAACCGCTGCGATCTCCTCGGGATCGATGCCGCTCTTGGCGATGCACTCGGTCAAAGCCGCATACTGATTAGCGTATATCTCCATAGGCTCCTGCTCCACCCAACCGGGGTGGGGGTAATACTGCGGAAACTCGTGCTGAGCCATTGAAACAATATTTGAGTTTTTGTCAAAAAGTATCGCTCTCGCGCTTGTCGTTCCCTCGTCGAGGGCAAGAACGTATTTTTTCATAGCCAAACCTCACTTTTATAATTTGATCAAGCTCGAAACTTATCTGTCTCTTATTTTACCATTCCGTAGCCGCCTGCGTACTTACTGACCTCGCTGGCAACCACGAAGACCTTATTGTCACATGAGCTTCTTATTTCCTTAAGCACCTTGGGAGTTTCGCGTCGGGAGAGTACGATGAAGATCATATTCATCTTGTCCTTGGAGCCGTGACCTTCAAATACGGTATATCCCATATTGCGCTCCTTGAGATATGCGGTGATCTTCTTTGTGCTTTCGTCGCTTGCAATAAGCTCAAGGTTGGATGTGCCGAGGGCGATCTTGCTCTCTATAGTTGAGCCAAGGAAAAGTCCCGTAGCGTAACCCACGCAGTAGAATACGAGAAGCAGAGGATCGTTTCCGAGAGTGCCTATAAGAGTGGAGATAACCAGACCCCAGATCATACACTCTACAAATCCAAGTCCTGCCGCCTTAAGTCTCTGACCCTTGACCATCATACAGGTCTTTAGGGACTGAATGGTAATCTCGATTATCTTCGCTCCGCAAACCAAAAGGCAAACGAGAATGGGGCTGATATTTCTCAGCATATCTAAAAATTCGGTCATGTTCATTTTATATCTCCTATCCGATTAAAATTATACAGCTTTATTCTAACATATTTGTCGACAAAAATCAATATCTGCCGCATAATTATTGACACAAAATGCTTTTTGTGATAAAATTATAGAAACAAACACCTTTCAGGACGTAAACGTGAGCCTGATAAGCTCGCAATCTAAAAAATGGAGAAACAGAATGAATATTGCAGAGAGATTTTTAAAATACGTTTCCTTTCCCACGATGTCGGACGAGTCAAGTGAGACCGTCCCCAGCACCGCTAAACAGTTGGTTTTCAGCCGCTATCTTGCCGAGGAGTTGACTAAATTAGGACTTTCAGACGTTGAGCTTGACGACAAGGGCTATCTTTATGCAACGCTCCTCGCGAATACCGATTGTAGCGTCACTTTAGGTCTTATCGCCCACGTTGACACCTCCGACGCTTGCGCCGATGCGCCTATCAAGACAAAGATCGTCAAATACGAAGGCGGCGCGGTCTGTCTCAACGATGAAAAGGACATTTATCTCACCCCCGAGGAGTATCCCTCAATGAACCGCTACGTGGGCAATCATCTTATCGTTACCGACGGCACCACCTTGCTGGGTGCTGACGACAAGGCGGGCGTTTGCGCTATCGTCTCGGCGATCGAGAGAATTATCGCAAGCGGAGAAAAACACGGTTGCGTAAAGATCTGCTTCACTCCCGACGAGGAGATAGGTCGCGGTGCCGACCACTTTGACGTGGAAAAATTTGACGCGGACTACGCTTATACCATTGACGGAGGCGGTCTTGGCGAGCTTGAATACGAGAATTTCAACGCCGCGTCGGCAAAGGCGGAATTTTTCGGCGTGTCGATCCATCCGGGAAGCGCGAAGGACAAGATGAAGAATGCCGCACTTATGGCTATAGACTTCAATTCTCTGCTCCCCGCTGATCAGATCCCCGCAAAGACCGAAGGATATGAAGGCTTCTTCCATCTGACCGATATGAAGGGAGATTGTGAGAACGCGGAGCTGTTCTTCATCATCCGCGACCACGACAGATCGAAATTTGAAGAAAAAAAGGCGGTCTTTGCCGCCGTTGCCGATAAGATCAACGAAAAATACGGCGCAGGCTCGTGCGTCGTCACCGTCAAGGACTCCTACTACAACATGAAGGAGATCATAGACAAAAACATGTATACCATAGACCGTGCCGTCGCCGCTATGAAAGCGGTAGGAGTGGAACCCGAGATCGTTCCCATCCGAGGCGGCACTGACGGAGCGAGACTTTCCTTTATGGGTCTGCCCTGCCCCAACATCTGCACGGGCGGAGAGAATTTCCACTCGAGATTTGAGTATCTTCCCGTTGAGTCGCTCGAAAAGGTCGTTGATATAGTTGAAAGAATAATTCTTGACGTGGCAAAGATTTAAACTTTTAAATTGCAAAGAAAAAAGGCTCTGTTCGAGCCTTTTTTCTTTATTCAAGATTTTGAATAATATTCTGAATGGTTGTGCTGGTACGTGTACCGTTCTCGGTTACAAGTCTCCAGTTATCGGTATCGAAGGATCCGTCTCCCGGCATACCGTTGTATCTCTTGATATCTGCCGAGCCAAGATACATATCACCTATCTGCTCCCACGTCGTGGTTCCGTCCTCAAGCGTTACCTTTCGGAATACTGCGGCGTATACGGGTGCATATTCCGGCTGAGAAAACCAACCAGAATTCTGCTTTTGCAGATCATCAGTCGTCATATAAATCGTCATTTCATCTCCATTGACTGAGTTTCCGTCAACATCTTTCTCTTTTATCATCAGCGTTACGGGAGTATCCGTTCCGTTAATGTTCAATGATAGCTGACCCTGGAAAAGTTCACCGAGAATAGTCACGTCTTCTCCCGAAGCACCGTCAACGTTACCAATATAAGAATCATTGTGACGGTCGTTAGCATTATAATCATCCATTTGGGTGATCAACTGACCGTAGCTATTGGGATTTCCGACAACGTTATTGTTAAGGATATTCTTGAATTGTCCCAAAACTCCGCTGACGGCTATCTCGTCCTCGTCCTCGGGTATTTCATCAAGTGGCAAAAACTCATAGGTAATTACGGAATTGAGCTGTCTGTTCGTAATAGAAACACCGCTCTTGAAGGATACGATAACGTCAAAGGTAAGATAATCCTGCGCCTCGACCACCGTTCGTCTCTCAATCTGAGGCTCAACTACAATAGTTTCGTTATCGTAGGTTGTCTCACCTACGGTATATATCATAGCGTTATAGCCGTGATCTACCGTTGTGTTGTTAAACACCGTTATTGTAAGTGTCAGCGTGGAGTTAGTATTATTGCCGAGATTGACAGTACTGTTCACAACGGTCATACTGTATCCGTTGACTACCGCGGTAGCATTATTGGTTCCCACCGAAGTTATGTTGGTAATAAATACTCCTTCGGGAGGCTCGGACGTAGCAGTTCCTAACATGGTCATATTTGAGGTAAATCCCGCGTAGCCTATGCAGGCGAATAAGCACATACAGGAGAGTGCTATTCCGCATATTATTTTTAACCAAAGCTTCATAAACACTCTCCTTTCTATGTGTTATTAATTAATTTTCAGAATTATCGGTGTTTTCCTCAAGCTCTTTTTCGTCGGGAGTTATCATTGCGACAAAAGCCTTTTCTGCTTTACGTCTGACAACGCCGATGATCTTTTTGAGGGGAGTTTCAAGCTCTGAGGGATCTACCTTATAGTTCCCTCTTGCTACCTCTGCCTCGCGAACAACGTCCTTGTCGCTTGCAACGTCTCTGGTAGGAACGAGAACTACGTCTCCCGCGTCAACCGTGTTTCCGTCGGGATCGTAACGGTATCTTTTCTCTTTTCTTTCCTGCCATACAACATCGATAGCGTCAACTCCGGGAGCTTCAACTATCAACCGCTCCTCAGCAGTTTCCGCGACCTCGGGAATACTGTCAAGTATGTCCTCAATGTCAAGCTCTTCCTCGACGGGTTCCTCCTCGACGGGTTCTGCCTCGATGGGTTCTTCCTCGATGGGTTCTGCCTCGATGGGTTCTTCCTCGATGGGTTCTTCCTCGACGGGTTCTTCCTCGACGGGTTCTTCCTCGATTTCGGTCTCAACCGCAACTTCGGGGATCTCCTCTGCCGCATCGACCAAAATTTCGGGTTCTTCAACCACGGTTTCGATCTCCGCCTCGGGTTCGGAGCTATCCTCGATTTCTTCAGCCTTAGTTTCGGTCACCTTGGGAGTAACCACTACCTTTACCACGGGACGCACAACGTTGGTTATGTTGGGCTTAACGATAGTAGTGGGCTGAGGATCGGGCTTGGGATCGGGTTCAGGCTCGGTATAACCCTCGATCTTTATCTCAAAGAGATAGAGAATCTTAGTATCCGTAGGAATAATAAACTTCGCGCAGGTCTTGTCATCATTTTCGTGCATCAGTATAGGAGCCTGAATAGTATCGCGTATTTCAAGCATCTCATCGAAGCTTTCAACCACAATGACCTGATATCCCGAGGTATCGAATATGTTCTTTATCCTCTGGATGTAGGACTTATACTGGGAAACGATCTTTTTGACGCGCGCTGTGTAGGTAATATCTTCTGTTCTTGTTAAGAAGATAAACGCTACGAGTATCAATATAAGAATTGCGTCCACAACTGCCAGCACGATAGCTGTAGTCTTGAACACCTCGCTACCGGCGCCTCTGGTGCAGGCGATCATCTTCGCCTCATCATCGGGAATGGTGGAGGTCATCTTGATATTAACTGTTTTTGTTGTAAGAGGTATACGTAATTCGGAGAAATACGTTTCAGCGCTGCTGCCCGAAAAAGCGTTACAATCGCTGAGGACGTCAACCTCAAGCGTGACTACGATATTACTTGTTGTATTGGTAAGGTCGTAGGTTGAGAGGAAATTTCCCGCAAGACTGTTGTACTGATCGTAATCCAAGACCACGATCTCGTTGATCGTCAATCTGTTGGAGCTGCTTTGCGACTTATTCTGAACGCTTACAAGCTCGTATTCGGGATTGAAGATAGCAACGCTTGAAGTATTGTCTATTATCTCAAGACGGGACTTGATGGTATAGGAATAACGGTAATTTACGTCATCGGTATCCATGTCGATCTGATAGCTGAAATCGGCTATGATCTTATCTATCAGAGACGCGACGTAGGACTGATCCTTTTCAAGAAAATCTTCCTCGTAAAAATCGTTTTCCTTCAAAAAAACGTTGTAATCAATATTTCCGCCCTCACGGTAGCCGATGTAATAGGTCTTTTCAAGCTGATAGGCAACAAGCGCCGAGATCAGCACTGCCAGAGCCACCACTATTGCTATGACCGTTTGAGTAAATATCAGTTTTTCACGGTTTTTACGGTATTTCGAGCGCCTTTTCTTTTCTTTTTCCGACATTTATGGTAACCTCCTTTCTCTTAAGATGGTATTAGTTGTCTGAGCCACAGAGTCGGATAACCTATATAAGCGATCTTCACGTCGGTCAAGCCGACTATGTCTGCTTCAGTTCTATATCCCACGTCGAGATCCTCATTGGCATCACCCTTTGTGTAATACCTGATCTCGCCATTGATATTTTCAATTTTAACTACTCTGTGAATTATTTTTGCATCATTTTGCGAAAAGACAATTACTTGTCCTTCCTTTATTGTTTGATCATCGTACTGCTCGTATATGATCATATCGCCCTTGTTTATCTCGCCCGTCATGCTTTCAGTCGCTATTACCAGCGCGCCGAAGCGGAACTGACAAGAGATAAGCATCGCTACAAGAATTATAACGACGGTCATCAGGACGGTGCCGACGACAGAGGTTTTTCTTCCCTTCTGCACGGCGTTTTTCTTTGTTTTTGAGTAAAGCGCCGAGATAAATGCAAGCATTATTATCGGCAAAACGATTTTAATACATGATGAAAGCGCATCCGTCATAGCCGTTGTATAGGGTATGAAGTAAATATACATCGAGGTAATAAGACGAAATGCGATATTCGGTAACGCTCCGTAGCGTTTGGAAATGTAATGGTAGTAAACGTTTGCGCTGATTGCAGGGAAAAGCGTCATTCCGACGAGATCCATAAAATTGTTGAAGTTCCTGATGCCCGCGATATTTGAGTACATCAGAGTTTCAGCTACAACGCAGGACAGAAAAGTGATAACGTCAACGAATCGGTTTTTCTGCGCCAAAAATACGTATCTTACGATCTCTACCGTAACTATTATCACCGCCGAGGGTATGATGAACTTGATTATCATTTCTTCGTCTACGTAATAGGGATTTTGGTAGACCTTGAAATACAGTCCTGTCATCTCTCTTGCGATGACGTATACGGTCGCCAACACCGACACAAGCAGCAAGATCTCTCTTTTATTAATGGACAGCGTGCTTCTTTTCTTTATAAGAAGAACGGTTATAAGGGTCAGAGGAAGCAACAGGCAAGCTGTAACTATTCTGCTGCTTCCTACGTCCACAAAGAGAGTGACAAGGAGAACCGCAAGCGTTATTACAGATAATACGTACAGTTTTTTCTTATCCTTATTCATTTACGGTCCTCCTTTCATTTTAGTTTTTAATTAATTCTTCAATTAATCTTTTAATTAAGAACCGAATTTGCTTTCAGTATTCTATCAGGTTCCGGCGGATGCGCTGAAGGTTACGGTGAAGCTGGTGGTGTGAGCGTCGGGAGTAATTACGTTAGCCTCAACTTTGATCTGGAAGGTAATCTCATCCTCGGCTCCGATAGAGGTAGGAATAGGTGTGGAATTATCAAGAGTAATATCGAAATACGTGCCGCCTGCGATATCGTTGTCGTTGATTACAAGGTTGGGAGCAGTCATATTAACTGCAAAGGGGTGGGGGTTAGCAACGGTAACGGTAAGAATAGCGTAATCGGTGGGTGCCTTGAAGCCTGTTACGTCAACGGTAGCCGCCTCAGTATTCAAGTTGCCGGGGGTTGCAACAATGTGATCGCCTGAGCTGTTTCCGGCTTCGATCTCAATATTCTTAATAACTACCTTGGATTCGCTGACGCCGTCGAGGATCGCTTTACCGCCGAGAGAAAGATCGGAGGTAAATCCTGCATAACCGATGCCGAGTGCAAGTGCTGCTACGAGAAGCAGACCAACGATAAGTGTTCTTTTCTTTTTCATTTTGTTTTTCTCCTTTGTAGAAAAAATTTTTGTTTAAAGCCCTCCCTATTAGGCTTTTTTCCCTTTGAAAGCATATTTTTCCAGCCTTCTAAGCGTATTTTATCACCCTATGACTACATCACGACTACAAATTCGGGAAGTTTTTAAAAAAATGCAAAAAATTTTCAAGAAAATTTCGGCGCGCCCCACAAAAGCGGAACACGCCGAATTTTCGTTTTTTGTTTTCATTTCATATTATGTACACGGCTTTCAAGATACCCAACGGTAAATTCCGCCCAGGAATAGGCGCTCATATACTGACCCGTGAAAGAATTTATTGCTCTTACGTCACCCTCAAGGAAACGGTAATAGTCGCAATCTATCTTTGCGGTATTAACAAGTATTCCTTGTCTGCCCTTGAGTATCAGATCCTGCTCGCCCACGTTATTGAGAGCCTTTACCATACCCGCCACGTAGACCTGAAGATTTTTCTGTCTCACGCGGTCGTATTCGCCGTCCTCCCATATCACCGAGGCAAGCTCGGCGTAGGTCACAGACGTACCTCTTTTATCTATTAGGTAGGCAAATATCTCCTTGGACTGCTTTCTCTCAAATTTTACGGGTACGTTATCGACCAAAACCTCAAAGTTTCCAAAGGTCAGCACTCTGACTCTCTTTTCGCTATCCCATTCCACGGGGTGGCGCAGA
Organism: Eubacteriales bacterium; assembly: GCA_045577415.1. Classification (GTDB taxonomy): domain Bacteria; phylum Bacillota; class Clostridia; order Oscillospirales; family CAG-272; genus SVTX01. Next base: position 30,253 of record JAZNII010000045.1, on the reverse strand, counting down.
TTTTCTATCTCGGTCTTGACCGCCGCCGCGGTCACGGGCTTGAGAAGATATCCGCTGGAGCGAATATCGATAGCGTCTTTCATATATTCGGAAAATCCCGTCGCGAATATTATATTGACCTTGGGATTTATGTCCTTTAGCGCCTTGGCAAGCTCCACTCCGCTCATTCCCGGCATGTGTATGTCCAAAAAAGCTACGTCTATCTTATTTTTTCTCGCCGTCTCGATCGCGCTTTGAGGCTCGTCACAAAGATAAAGCACCGCTCCCGACACAGACTCTCTGATTGCCTGTTCTATAAGCTTTAATGCGTAATATTCGTCATCAACTGCTAAAATGTTCATATTCTGTTCCTCTTGTTGTCCGGTATTTCAACCGTTATACGTGTTCCGACTCCAACCTTGCTCTTTATCTCAAGAGTTCCGCCGCACATATCCTTCAAGCGGCTTCGGACGTTATTGATGCCTATTCGGTCATTATTAGCCAGCATCATCTCGACATCAAAGCCAACGCCGTCATCCTTTATCTCCACTACGTAAGATTTTTCAGTACGGTACGTGGATATTTTTACGGTTCCGCCGCCCCTTTTCTTGGTAATTCCGTGCTTGACAGCGTTCTCAACCAAGGGCTGAATAGTCAGGGCGGGAAGCACAAAATTCTTACAATCTATGGCGTAGACCACGTTTATCTTATCCGCAAATCTTGCCTTTTCTATCTTCAGATAGCACCCCACGTGTCTAAGCTCCTGCTCAAAGGGGATAAGCTCTGATGAGGTCATCGTGTCCAGATTCTGACGAAGGAATGAGGAAAATTCGATGGTAAGAGTTTTTGCCTGCTTGGGGTCTATCTCGCAAAGCGATGCGATGGTTGTCAAGGTATTATACATAAAATGAGGGTTTATCTGCGACATCATAAGCGCGGCTCTCTGCTCTTGTATCAGTCTGCGCTTTTGCAGATAAATGCTGGTAAAGATTATCATAGTGCTTATGACCAAGCCGATATAGGTCAGCGACCAGCCGTGAACGGTGTAGTCAAAAATCACTCCTGCCGTGGGAAATACTGCATAAGACAGGTATATCAGTCTGTCCTTTGCGCTTATGCCCCTTGCCGTCAACACCATAAGGAATATTGTGAGGAAGGAAAGCAGGGGGAAAATAAGATGTGTCATCATAAGCACTTTATCGGCTCCGTGGACGAAATGACCATCTCCGTCTATATGATAGGAGGTTCCGTGGTAGCAATTCAGCGAAACCATTATTATCGATGCCACGCATACCACCGCAAATATTATAACGATAGCTCTTGCCGCAGGACTTCTTCGATATAGGTTTTCTTTCAGATACAGAATGAAAAAGAATATAGCAAGATATCCAAGACACGCCGCCACGGTATTTCCCACCACAGTCATAACCGCAAGGGCGGTATTTCCTTCTCCTATCCAACCGAATATATCTGCCACAAGTGTCAGAATAATTGTCGCCATCAAAAGTAAGAAGCTGTTGGATTTAGTTTCTTTTTTTATTCTTTCTTCAAGACAACTGAAAAATATTATTAAAGTGGCTATAATTCCGAAAATATCCAGAGCAATATTTATCTCAGGCATCCTCTCACCTCCTCAAAGCCATTATTGCGTTATGTCAAGATTTCAGTTCCGTCAACCTTGGCATATTCATAATTTTGATCATAACTTATTTTACCACTAATATTATTTTTTGTCAACTATACGGTCACATCTTGACAAAATCCCTCTTTTTGATGTATAATTAATATAATAAACGCAGAGAGGTAAAAATATGGCAATTTTTGATAAAGTAAAAAAGAATTTTGGATTTGGTTGTATGCGCTTTCCTATGAAGGACGGCGAGGTGGACACTGCCGAGGTCTGTCTGATGGTAGATGCCTTTTTAGAGGCAGGATTCAACTATTTTGACACCGCTCATGGCTATCTTAGCGGCAAGAGCGAGGTTGCTCTGCGCGAATGCCTCGCATCCCGCTATCCTCGCGAGAGCTACGTCCTCACCAACAAGCTATCGAACCCTCATTTTGAAAAGGAAGACGACATCCGTCCTTTATTTGAGGAACAGCTGAAGATCTGCGGCGTTGACTACTTCGATTTTTACCTCATGCACGCCCAGAACAGAACGAATTTTCAAAAATATAAGGCTTGTAAGGCTTACGAGACCTGCCTTGAGCTTAAAAAGGAAGGCAAGATAGGTCATCTCGGCATCTCCTTCCACGACACCGCAGACATTCTTGACGAAATACTTACAGAATACCCTCAGATCGAGGTGGTACAGATACAGTTCAATTATCTCGATTTTGAGGATGCATCGGTTCAGTCCCGACTCTGTCTTGAGACCTGTCGGAAACACGGAAAGCCTGTGATCGTTATGGAGCCTGTCAAGGGTGGAAGTCTCGTCAATCTTCCTGACGACGCGGCGGCGGTGTTTGATGCTCTTGGCGGTGGAAGTCACGCAAGCTATGCCATCCGCTTTGCCGCAGGTCACGAGGGTATATTTATGGTGCTTTCAGGTATGGGCAATATGGATATGATGCGCGACAATCTTTCCTCTATGGTCGATTTCAAGCCCCTTAACGAGGGCGAGCTTGACGCAGTCAAAAAGGTCTGCGAGATCATAAAGAGCAAAAATCTGATCTCCTGCACCTCCTGCCGCTATTGTGTGGACGGTTGCCCTAAGGACATCTCTATCCCCAAGCTTTTCGCTTGTATGAATGAGAAAAATAAGTGGAAAAATTGGAATTCGGAATTTTATTACGGAATTTTCACCAAGGACAAAGGCAAGGCAAGTGACTGCATCGGTTGCGGAGCTTGCGAGGAGATCTGCCCTCAGAAGCTCCCCATCCGAGAGCTTCTCAAGCAGGTCGCAGCGAAATTTGAGGAATAAATGGGTTATTGAGCCATATTCCTCTTGACTTAGGTGAAGTAATGTGCTAAAATTAGTCTAATAAGAGCCAAATTTGTATTTAGGAGACGAAAAATATGGATTTCACCGTTGAGCTTTTAAAATACCCCACCGAAGAAGATTGGATGCTTTGCAAGCTCTGCACCCTCAACACCGTGGGAAAGACAAGCACCAAGCTCCCCACCGCCGAGTGGAGACACAAGCTGCTTTTAAGTGAGCATAGTCCCATAAGAACTCTTAATTTCTGCATCAAGATGGTGATACCCTATTACGTTTCGGTTCACTTTTGCCGTCACTTTATCGGTGTTACTCATTTCGTTCAGAGCCAGAGAAACGACCGTCAGGAGAACTATGACCGCACAAAGGCGCCTCAGGACTCTCCCGTTTCTCACATGATGTACATAAACGCTCAGGAGCTTATGTTTATGGCTCGCCGCCGTCTTTGTATGCAGGCAGACCCATACACCCGCAAGGTCATGGCGGAGATCGTCAAACTTGTTGAGGAGCAGTGTCCCGAATTTGTCGGCACTCTTGAGCCTATGTGCTCCTACCGCGGAGGCAGATGCACCGAGTTCAATCCCTGCGGTCTTTATAAAAAGTATCTCACGGGTAAAGAAGAATAATTGTAAAAATCGGGCGACCGTTGGTCGCCTGATTTTTTATGAAACTACTCTATTATTAACATACCTTGTTACTTCAATTTTCCGTTGGCGGGATTATCAAGCACTCTGCCGTCCTCGGCAAAACGCGAGCCGTGGCAGGGACAGTCCCAGCTCTTCTCAGCCTTGTTCCATTTGAGGGCGCAACCTAAATGAGAGCATCTCGGCGCGGTGGGCCGCAGAATGTTTGTAAGGGTCTCAAAGCCGTTGATTGCAAGCTGTGGGTGAAGTATACATCTTGATGGGTTCAGAGCATCCAAAAGCTCGTTTTGCTTTCCAAGTACGGCGTCACAAAGCGCCATTGCCGACATCATAGCGTTTGTCATTCCCCACTTGTTAAATCCCGTAGCTACAAGCATATCGGGGGTGCATTTTGAATACTGACCGACGTAGGGCATCCCGTCAAGGGTCATGCAGTCCTGCGCCGCCCAATGAAATTTTTCTTCAGCGTCGGGATAATAAAGCCTTGCTGTGGTGCGAAGCTCGCTATATCCGCCGCCCTGCTTTCCCGTTCTGTGTCCTCCGCCGCCCAAAAGCAACAGATTTTTGTGATTTCTGAATGAAAGACCCGTCTTATTTTTGTCCACGTACATCCCGTCAAGGTCTTTTGCTCCATCAAGCGCCAAAACGTAGGAGCGGTGCTGATACATTTTGAGAAAAAAACCGCCGTGACGGTCTATAAAGGGAAAATGCGCCGTCATTATTATTTTTTTCGCGTCGATGTGATATTCTTCGGTAAACGCCCTGTTCCCCTCAACGTTTTCAATGTGGGTATGCTCAAAAACGTTCAGATCCTTTGCGATCTCCGACAAAAACTTCAGCGGATGAAACTGCGCCTGTCCACCACATCTGACCGCGCCAACCGTCTTTATAGGCAGAGGCAGATTTTCGCAAAAGTCAGCTTTGTAACCGATGTCTTGAAGTGTTTTCACCTCGTCCTCGATCTTTTTTCGGTCATCGGTGGAGTAAACATAATTGTCCTTGACCTCGTAGTCGCAATCTATATTTTTACACAGCTCTCCGTACTTTTTCAGCGCGGAAATATTGCCGTGGAGATAGGACTGCGCCCGCTCCACACCGTATTCCTTAACTATTTTGCTATATATCAATCCGTGAGATAGGGTCAGCTTCGCCGTAGTGTTTCCCGTCACGCCGCCGCAGAGGCGACCCGACTCAACGAGGATATAGTCGATGCTTTGCTCTCTCAAAAAATGCGCCGTCAAAATTCCCGCGATGCCTCCTCCGATGATGAGAACGTCGGTCTTTTCGTTTTTATTCAAAGTTCCGAATTCGGGCATTTTAACGTCTTCGCGCCAAAGTGAACTCATAAGATAACTCCCTGTCGTTTTTGATTAGTTTGTCCCGAAAAACAAAAACAATACAAAACTTCAAGTCACGTAATAATAACTGCATTGAGAGTCGCTGAAACGGTACCAAAATTAATGCAAATTTTTTCAAAAAACCTATTGCAAATCTTTTGGAAGTGTGATATAATATATGGGTCGCTGGTGTGGCGCAGGGGTAGCGCAATTGATTCGTAATCAATAGGCCGTGGGTTCAAATCCCACCACCAGCTCCAAGAAAAGGCAAATGGGTTCATCCCATTTGCCTTTTCTTAGTGTTTGTCACCGATTGACCCCACGCTGTCCGCTTGCGGGCAGTTCGTTTTTTATAGGGGGGTTACTTTTTAAACAAATCAACGATCCACATTATTCCGCGGTAGATGAGTCCCGATTCAAAATCCCACGACACTACAGCGTCATCGGTAAATATTATTCGGTAGAGGTAAATTGCAAACGCGAGCGCAATAAAGACGAATATCGTGATGTCTGCCGCCGTATTTTTTTCATAGACCGAAAGCACCGTGACTGCGACCAGGGCTACGGGTACCACTATCCACAACGGATTATATTCAAACGCCGCCGCAAAATCAAGCCGAAGCACACTCATAAACGCTCTGCTTATTCCGCATCCGGGACAAGGAATTCCAAAGAACACCTTTGAGGGACAGGTGGCTACGCCAAGCACGGATAAAACCGCGTATATGGCTATAATTCCGCATATTATGAATATTTCGGTCTTGTGCTTTTTCCATAGCTTAACAAAAAAATTGCCCACGCTCTCCCCTCCTTCCATTCAAAGCAACGTGATTATAGCACAAAGTCGCCTTTTTGTCAAGAGATGCTTATAGTATTATTATCTTTTTTGCATTGAACCGATTTTCTCGTGTCACTAATGCTTTTGAAATGATTTTTAAGATAAAAAGACAAAAAATATTCAAAAAACCCTTGATAGTTATGCTATTTTATAGTATAATATATAATTAGAGTAATATGGAGTTTTGTGTCATCATAAAAACTCCGAAAGGAGCGCTTATGGCAAGCTGGCTTTTGCCCGATTACATATTTGCAACGTACAGAGAGGTCACTCCCGAGTTTTTGCATGAAATAGGTGTCAATGCTCTGCTTATTGACATAGACAACACTCTCGCTCCCTACGAGATGCCCGAGCCTGACGACAATATCAGAGAGTGGTTTAAGTCACTGGCGGCAAACGGCATCAAGGCGACCTTGGTGTCGAACAACGACCGCGAGCGAGTCGAGCTTTTTAACGCCACGCTTGGTCTCCCCGCATATTACAAGAGCGGCAAGCCCTTCGCTAAAAACCTCAAAAAAGCGATGGCGGCTATGGGTACGGACAAGACTAACACCGGGATGCTCGGCGATCAGCTCCTGACCGACGCGGCGGCAGGTAAGCACATAGGACTTCGCACCATTATAGTCCCTCCCATACGCGACAAAAACAACGCGTTTTTCAGGAGTAAGCGCGCTATGGAGGTTCGTCACATCAAGAGATACGTCAAGCTCCACGGCGGCGACTCGGCAACTGTTTGCTCCTTTTGGTTAGAGAAAAAATATAAGAAAAACAGGGGAAATAAATGAAAAAAGCAACCTTTGGTCCCGGCGGCAACGGCGATCTTTTCTACGCCCAAGGCGGCATGGGGACGGTTCAAGCGCCCAAATGGGTAAAGGAATACGGTCTCGACGCATACGAATTTGAGGCGGGCAACGGACTGAGTGCTGGCGAAGCAACTCTCCGCAAGATAGGTGAGGAAGCAAAAAAATACGGCATTTTGATGTCACTTCATACTCCCTATTTCATTTCCCTTTCGGGAATTGACCCCGAAAAGAGACTGAAAAGCATCGATTACATTCAAAAGTCCCTCTGGGCGGCAGATCTGCTTGGCGCTGACACAATCGTTATCCATAGCGGAAGCGCCGCGAAGATCTCCCGCGAGGAGGCAATGAAGCTTTCCTGCGACACACTTTATAAGGTCATCGAGACGATTGGAGACACCAATATCAAGCTCGGCATCGAGACTATGGGAAAGGTCAATCAGTTAGGTACTCTTGACGAGGTTATCGAGCAGTGCCGCGTGGACAAGCGCTACGCTCCCGTGGTGGATTTCGGTCATATTAACGCACGCGAGCAGGGTCTTTTCAAAACAAGGGACGATTACAGACGGATATTTGACAAAATTGCAGAGGGTCTTGGCGAAAGCTACGCTATGGATCTTCACTGTCATTTTTCCAAGATCGAATACACGGGTGCAGGCGAAAAGAAGCATCTGACCTTCTCCGACTCTGTTTTCGGTCCTGATTTCGAGCCTCTTATGGAGGCGATCGCAAAGGACGGCTGGGCGCCGAGGATCATTTGCGAGTCCGACGGCACACAGCCCGAGGATGCGATGAGTATGAAAAAATACTATGAAAGTATTTTTTCATAAGTGAAGAGTGAAGAGTGAAAAGTTGAGGTAGCTTTTCTCTCTTCGGTCGAAAAGCAATTTAAAAATAAAGAGGTAAATAATTATGAGCAAGCTTCAGAAATTTAAGGCGAAAATGGCGGAGCAGGGCTTTGATGCTGCTATAATTTCGTCATATGTAAACATTCGATATATTACTAATTTTGACTATCAGGACGGCTACGTTCTCGTTACCAAGGGCAAATCCTACGTCCTCACCGACTTCCGCTACATTGAGGCGGCAAGAGCAGCTGTCAACCAGAACGACTTTGAGCTGGTCATGCCCGAAAACACTATGGGGATAACTATGTGTTCTCTCCTTGAGGAAAACGGATGCAAGACCGTCGCATTTGAGGACGCTACCCTTTCTTATGCAACCATGGAGAGATTTAAGAAGGCGCTCGTAGGCATGGAGCTTGTTCCCGGAGCGTCTGCTATTGCCGACAATCTCCGTCTTTACAAAGACCTTGACGAAATTGAAAAAATGAAGAAGGCGCAGGCTATCACCGACGCGGCTTTCACTCATATTCTTAATGTGATCACTCCCAATATGACCGAGATCGAGGTTGCTTTGGAGCTTGAATTCTTTATGAGACGACAGGGATCCGAGGGCGTTGCCTTTGATACTATCGCGGTTTCGGGTTCGGCATCCTCTCTGCCCCACGGCGTTCCGAGAAATGTCAAGCTTGAAAAGGGATTCTTCACCATGGACTACGGCGCAAAATTTGACGGCTACTGCTCGGACATGACCCGAACCGTAGTGCTTGGCAAGGCTGACGCTGAAATAAAAAAGCTTTACAACACAGTTCTGACCGCTCAAAAGACCGCTCTTGAGCATATCAAGGAGGGCAATCTCTGCCGTGACTGTGACAAGATCGCTCGCGACATAATCGATAACGCGGGATATAAGGGCAGGTTCGGTCACTCCCTCGGTCACGGAGTGGGCATGTATATCCACGAGTCCCCCTCTCTTTCGGGAAGATCGCCCGAGGATCTCAGACTTGCGAAAGGTCACGTTGTCACCGATGAACCCGGAATATACATTGAGGGACTTTACGGTTGCCGAATCGAGGATATGATCGCTATTATGCCCGACGACGGCTCTACCTACAATTTTACAAAGAGTCCCAAAGAGCTTATCGAGCTGTTCTGATATGAAAAAGATATTTTCAGTGGACAGGCTTGAGGGCGATCTTGCCGTCTGCATCTCCGACGACGGAGAACAGCTTATCTGCCCGTTGTCGGCTCTCGACGGCATGAAGGCTCGCGACATCTTTGCCGCAGAAACCGACGGCGAGACGCTCACGGAGATAACTCCACTCCCCGATGAGCGCGACCACAGACTTAAAGCCAATAAAGAAAGACTTCAAAGACTTATCAACAGGAAGAATAATTGATAGATCGTATTTTTGCCGCCGCACCATGGCGGAATGGAGATAATTATGCTTTTGAACTTAATTAATTTTACGCCCATAGCCTTAAGTGAGACCGCTCCCGACGAAGGCGCAAAAATCATTTGGAACCTTTATTCCTTCGTCTGCTCCGGCATAGGCAACGAGACGGCGCAAGGAATCCTTATGTTTGTCACCGTGCTTCTCTGCATTGCTTCGGCATATCTTATAGGAAGCATCAACCCCGCGATAATCTTTTCAAAAAGGGTATATCACGAGGACATCCGCTCCTTTGGAAGCGGCAACGCGGGAACTACGAATATGCTCCGAACCTACGGCAAGAAAATGGCAGTTCTTATCTTCGTTCTGGACTTTTTCAAGGCGGCTCTGACCATTGGTATTGGCGCGCTTTTACTGTCTATAAACGTAGGCGGCGCGATCTCGGCACTTTTCGTGGTTCTTGGTCATATGTTCCCCGTTTATTACAGATTTAAGGGAGGCAAGGGCGTTGCCTGCACCGCCGCTTGTATACTTATCCTCTCCCCTATATCCTTCGCAATTCTTTTGCCCGTATTTATCATCATAGTTCTTGCTACAAAATTCATTTCGTTGGGTTCGATAATAAGCGCTATGCTTTTCCCCCTTATCGCATACGCTTTCCGCGGTTTTTGGGGAACTGACGGCGGATTTATCCCGCTCTCGGCTATAATGATAGGCGGATTTGTGGTATTTATGCACCGCGAAAACATCAAGAGACTGCTTGAGGGCAAGGAATCCAAGGTTTCCTTCAGAAAGAAGGACAAGCACTCCTCTGACGAGCATAACGGCTCGGATGCTAAACCCGAAAAGTCCGAAAGCAAGCCCGAAAAGGAATATACCGAGGACGATTTCATTAAATGCTCTTGCGGCAGAATTATTCCCGTCACCCGTGAAAAGTGCGTCTACTGCGGCGAGAAAAATCCTTCTTACAAACCCAAAGAAAAGAAAAACGGAAAGAAAAAATGATTGAATTGACAGACAACAACGCTTCCCTGCTTCTGCGTCTGATCGAAAAGAGCGCGCAGACAGAAACCTTGAAAAAAGCGGTCTTTTCCAAGCCTGCGGGCGGCGAGACACTCAAGGCGATGGTTACGTTAAAGTCGATCTCGGGCGAGACGGTCTTGCAGATCGAGAGCTTTCACGCAGACAACAAGGCGAAGCACAAAAACATAAAAATCGGCGACGGAGAGCCTCTTGCCGCTCTCATTGAGCAATTTTCACAGATCAATCTGCTTACAACTGCGGGAGAGTGCGAGTTCAAGAGGTCAAAATCGGGTAACACCGTTTTGCTTCGCGGAGAAAAGCTTGAAAAGGTGCTTTTCGGTGAAGAAAACGGCGCACCCAAGGCGTTTGCCCGCATAACTCCCACCGCCAACAACAAACACAAAAATTACATCCTTAAAGGCGACGAGCCGTTTCTGAAATTGCTTGAGGTCAGCGACCAAAACGGTCGCGTTTACGATAAAAAGCAGGCGAAATTCCGTCAGATAAATAGGTTTTTAGAGCTGATACGCGACGTTGAGAACGCTCTCCCCACTGACGGCACACTTCGAATCTGCGATCTCTGCTGTGGCAAAAGCTATCTCTCCTTTGCGGTCTATCACTATTTTGCCGTTATAAAGGGCAGACAGGTCAAAATGACAGGTGTAGATCTCAAAAGCGACGTTATTGAGTACTGCTCGGGCGTAGCAAGTAAGCTGGGCTTTGACGGTCTTGAATTTATCTGCGGCGACGTAAATCTATACAATACCGAGGACAGAGTGAACATGGTCATCTCTCTCCACGCTTGCGACACCGCCACCGATATTGTTATCGGAAAGGCGATAGAATGGCAAGCAGACGTGATACTGTCAACGCCTTGCTGCCATCACGATCTCAATCGCAGACTGAATTGCGATGCTCTCTCCTTTATTGCTGACTATTCAATGCTTCGTCAGAAGCTTTGCGATGCGGCGACCGACGCTCTGCGACTTAAGCTCATGGAGGCAAACGGCTACGACACCGCCGCTCTTGAGCTGATCGATCCCGAGGAGACCCCCAAGAATATCATGCTTCGCGGTATTCGCAAAAAAGGCTTTGATAAAAATGGCGAAAAGGCAAAAAAGCTTTATGCGGAATACGAAAGCATCTACGCCTTTCTTACAGGAAGGGAGAGCCGATAATGGGACTTATAAAAAAGATATTTGAAAAGGCTACAAAAAGCAAAAATCCCGACAGTAAGCGATTTAAGTGGGATATGGCAAAGCAGATAAGCGGTCATCACGTCAAATACGTGACCGAGGAGATAAACGGTACCCACGAGGTCATCGGGCGCTCGGGCGCGCTTAATATCAAGGGGGACGAGCTACTGGTCTTTGCGTCTGCCGACGTGCTTATGCGCTGTAAGATCGAGGAAATGCAGGCATGGGAGCTTCTCTCTAAAGACGGCGTAGTCATCACCGCCCCCGACCTTGAGCATGGCGGTAAGGAAAGAACCGTTATCGTGCATTACGTATATTACAGATAATAATTTTTAAACTATATCATCTCCAAACTAAAAACGGCTATGCCACCAAACTTGCCTTATTGAAAGTTTTTGGAGGTGTGGACCCTTTTTCTCAAAAAGGGTCCACGAAAAGAAAGGATATAAATATGTTTGTAAAAGAACCAACAAAAGGAATGAGGGATATACTTCCCTCGGAAATGGAAGTAAGAGAGTATTTACTCACCAAGCTGAAAAAGACCTATGCGTCCTTCGGCTTCACACAGATAGAGACCCCCGCCGTTGAGCATATTGAAAATCTCACGGGCAAGCAGGGCGGCGAAAATGAAAAGCTTATCTTCAAAATAATGAAGCGCGGAGAAAAGCTCACGGACGCGGCCGAGGGCTTTGACATCGATTCCCTTGCCGACTCGGGACTTCGCTACGATCTGACGGTTCCTCTCTCCCGTTATTATTCCAACAATGCGGCAACTCTGCCTCTCCCCTTCAAGGCGATGCAGATCGGTCCCGTTTGGCGCGCTGACAGACCTCAAAAGGGTCGTTTCCGTCAGTTCCACCAGTGCGACATTGACATTTTCGGCGACTCCACCAATTCTGCCGAGATCGAGCTTATCACCGCTACCTCCACATTTCTTGAGGAGGCAGGTGTTAAGGGCTGCACCGTTATGATAAACGACCGCCGTATCCTTTCGGCTATGGCGAAAGCAAGCGGTTTTGCCGAGGATCAGTTCTCTACCGTGTTTATCATCCTTGATAAATACGATAAGATCGGTGAAGCAGGCATCGAAAAGGAGCTGATTGCCGAGGGATACGCTCCCGAAGCAGTAGCAAAATATATGGAAATATTCCGCGGAGCGATGGCGGCTGAGGATCGCTTCGCTTATCTTGAAAGCGCTCTCGGCGACGCAATTGAAGCTGGCGTTCTCGCTAATCTCAAGGAGATAGTTGATAGCGTAGCTCTCATTTCCGACGGTCGCTTCGACCTTGATTTCGACGTCACACTGGTGCGCGGAATGGGATACTACACAGGTACTATATTTGAGATCAAGAGTACCGATTTCAAGGGTTCAAGTATTGCGGGCGGCGGTCGATATGACAATATGATCGGTAACTTTACGGGTCAGAAGACTCCTGCTTGCGGCTTTTCTATCGGTTTTGAAAGAATGGTCGGCGCGCTCATGGAAAAGAATTTCCGTCCCGATGGCTCTGCCGAAAAGATCGCGATTCTCTACGACAAGAGGATCGCCATAACCGACGTTGCAGCTATGCAGAAAAAGGCTATGGAAATAAGAAAGGGCGGCAAGGTCGTTCTCGTTCAGAAGATGAACAAAAACGTCGGCTTCCAGAAGCAGAAGCTTGAAGCCGAGGGGTACAGCCGCTTCATAGACATCCGTTTTGCCGATGAAATGAGCAAGCTTGATGATATCTAATATTAATGAAAAATCACCGTGCTGCAAAATGAACACGGTGATTTTTTATTAGAATCCCATTACTCACCCCATTAAAAAATCCGAGGTTTTCAATGGGATTCTGAACCCTCACGCAAGCCTTCGGCTCTCTTGTCGAGTTTTGCCTTTGGCAAAATGTCGACGGTTGCTCGCTTCGCTCGCGCCGTGAGTGCGATATTCCGTTGCTCGACCCACAAAAAAATACGAGGTGTTACCTCGGATCGTGACTCTTATATGGGATTCTGAACCCTCACGCAAGCCTATGGCTTGCTTGTCGAGTTTTGCCTTACGGCAAAACATCGACGGCTGCTCGCTCCGCTCGCGCCGTTGGTGAGAATATCCCGTTGCTCGCCCATAAAAAAATCCGAGGTGTTACCTCGGATTTTTTTATGGGGTGAGTAATGGGATTCGAACCCACGGCCTTCAGGGCCACAACCTGACGCTCTAACCAACTGAGCCATACCCACCATCTGGCGTGCCTTGAGGGACTCGAACCCCCGACCTACTGCTTAGAAGGCAGTTGCTCTATCCAGCTGAGCTAAAGGCACATTTTTATGAAATTCAATAAAAAATCGGCAGTGACGAAACCCTTTCGGGACCGGCACTGCCGGTGGAGCGAGTGATGGGAATCGAACCCACGCGACCAGCTTGGAAGGCTGGGATTCTACCATTGAACTACACTCGCATCAGCACATCAAACCGAGGTTTTTATCCCCTTGTTTTGACCGCCTATATATCATACCACAACAAGGTGGGTTTGTCAAGTGTTTTTTGAAATTTTTCTCAATTTTTTTTAGATTTTTTTCAGAAACTCTTTTCGTCCGTCCCATAGCTAAAATTTTAAGCTGAAAACCCTAAAAAAGTCCCCCACTCACCCAAAATCGGGCGAGCGAGGGACAAATTACTTATTCAAAATCGTTCAGATCATTCAAAGCTTACTTCAACGTCCATAGCAATAGCGAGGTTAGTGAGTTTCTCGGCAAGCTCTTCTCCGCCGCCGTTTTCCTCATAATACTTTTCAAGAGAGGCTGCAACGGTTTCCTTCTCTGCCTCGGTATTATAGGTTACGCCGTAGGGGTTGCTTCCCGCTTCTTTGTCCTCTACCGACTGAGTTATGGTCTTCATGACCACGTCAGACTCGACCACGGTAGCGATAAAGCTATCGGGATCGGAGGCTACAGATCCTTTTTCACCGTCCTCTGTATCAAACATAGGGCCTTCGCCTGCGCCTACCATAGCAAGGTTAAGCATCTTGGTAACCGCCTCTGCTTCCTTGTCAACATCTTCATCTGTAGGATTACCTTCCTTATAATCCGCCATATTATGGATCATGTTCTTAAGAGCATCGGAAACCGACGCGGAATTGTCAACCGCAACGCCGTAGTCGCCTATCATGTCGCCCGACACCATCGAGCTTATCATTTCCGCATTGTCCTTGTTGACATTATCGATCATATTCTTGGTAGCGGCGACCTTTTCTTCTGTGGTCGCCTCTTTATCGGACGCCTTGGTTACCGCATTAAGAGTTCCGGAAATTGCCTTGGTTGCGTCCTCGTAACCATTATCACGCTCACCCGCGTAGCTATTGATCTTGTTGGCAAATTCGGTCATATCCTTTTGAGAAAGACCCATAGCGCCTATGATCTTTTCAGACTGAAGGATAGCAGTGAGCAAATTCTTTGCGGAATCGGTCTTGAATATTTCAGAACCCTTCATCATATCAAACACTTGACCCAGCTCGGCAAATATCTCTGCGCTATCAAGATCGTCAAGATCCTTATCGGAAATGATTGCGGACATTGTTGCGAATATATCGCCAACCTTCTGAGCTTCCGCGATAGCATCATCGCAGTCACCATATTGTCCGAGACTTGCAAGAATATCCTCTGCCGTCAAAACGGTAGATTTAATGGTAGCGGCAGAATATAGAGTGTCTGCAGCTCCGATATACACGTGCTGAACGCCCATATTATATGCTTTGGAGGAACGGTAGTTATTTGCGTTATAATACTTAAGCACAACGCCACCGACACTGATGGTACCGTCGCCGTTTACGACTATTGCCTCGCTATTTGATGAAGAAAGGTATTCAACGCCCGAGTCTGCCTCGGCAGATTCTCCGCTCTCATCGATAGCAAAATGATAGATCATAAAGAATTCCTTGACGCTATCACCCGACGCTCCGTTTCCAAGGTCTGCGATAAGTCCCTCTGCAACATGATCAAGCGCATCTCCATTGACCTCAATACCGTAATCGGCAAAGAGAGTGTCAAGCTTTTCACTTACGTTGTCAAGCCTCGAAGCTTCATCCTGTCCGACCGTTTCATTAAGAGCTTCAGCGATCTTATCCATAAGAGCATCGTATCTTTCATCGGCATCGGCAGGGATACCAAGAGTAGATGCCAAGGCTCTGATACTGAGTCGGGTGATCTCATCGGCAACGGGATGCATACGCTCGTTCTTGTTGATCTCTACGAGAAGATCCGAGGCAAGCCCATCTCCAAGCTTTGTTAGCATAGTTTGAGGATCGGTATCGTCAAGTATTTCGCTATCAATTATTATTCCCAGCACGTTTGCAAGGGTTGTAAGATCATCGGTGAGAGTGTCCTTGGTGGACGTAGACATAATGTCTATCATTTCGTCTACCACGGGAGACATCAATTCACCCATATCTACTTCGTCAAGGAAGCCGTTTTCTTCGTTAGTTACTATAACGATAAATTCCGCTATGATATTTTTAATCAGCGGTGAACGGTCAAGATTGGAAATGATCGCCTTTATCACATCAACGTGAGAGGAATTGAAGCTATCCGACTCGGTGTCCATAGACATCAGCTCACTTCCTACATCCACAAGCACATTAACGTCTTCCTCAAGGCTTACTCTATCACCCTCAAAGAATGAGCCGGAAAACGCATCATAAAGCAGCCCGCATCCTACATAGTCAAAGATCTTCATCGCGGGTGGAGCCTCGCGCAAAGCAGCAGGCATCTCTTCAATCGCTTCCTTAAACTGATCCACTTCCATAAGGTCATCGTAGACAGAGTAAATTACCCCCTCGGCTATATCGCATATACCGACCACGGGGAAAACGCAGAACACAGAAACGAGCAGACCGCATATAAGTCCCACAACCATGCCGCCAAGACGGCTGATTGCCTCGGGACGCGTTTTGTTCTTTCTTGCAATTATTGACATAATTATTGCCACAATTGTAGAAACTATTATGGAAATAATTATATAAAGCAACATAAAAACAAACGGCGCGATCAACATAGATACATAGTAAGAGATCGCCACATATATAGACTCTGTTACAAACGCCTGGAACATCTCCGGATTAACAGACACTAGCGCGTCTACCATCAAGTCCGTTAACCAGGGAATAAATGGCAAAGACGGCATACAAAGTATAACCGTGATTATTGCTGAAATAATAGCAGAGACTACTACCGCAATAAGCGAGAAGATGCTCTTTTTTGTTCCTCTGACTATACCCATAATAACGTTAACTAACGTGATCACGAGCATTACCGCAGCGATCACGAGAGCAATCAACCAAAACATAGATGATACCAACCTTTCAGATTAATAATATATTGGAATATTTACCATATTTTATTATACACCTGTAAAGTCAATTTGTCAACCATATTATCTGCGATTTCTGATATAGTATCTTGCGTACATGGCAAGCGCGGATTCAAATTCGCCGTTGATCTTTGTATACGCGTCATAGTTGCCATCTACAAACTCCGCCATAGCCGCCATATAAAGCAGATATACTCTTGCGTAGCTTTCGGGCAGGGTGAGACCATCCTCGCTTCCCTTAGGAAGAACCGCCGTCTCAGAGGGCATCTTGTGTATCTCGCAAAGTATTCTTCCTTCCACGTCCGATATCCAACCGATCTTCACAGAATCGCACAGCTCGTTGCTTTTAAAGGAATCAAAAAGCTCAAGGATACTTCCAACCGTCATTTATCTCTCCTCCTTTCTCATTTTTTCTTCAAACCGCAGATCGACCCTTTGGCAGATAATCATTGGGAGAAGACACAAAAAGGCAACGCCATCCAAAATAAGCTTTGTGGCGTTGCCGTGTCAACGATATTTTACCCGATAGGGCGCGCGGAAATGAAAAATATATCCGTCAGACAGAAAAGCATCTGACGGATATATTATATCATTAAATTCAGCTTTTGGAGAGTCCTTGTAACGAATTATTTACAAATAAGTCAAATACTTCGATCAGAACTCGAAGAATACGGGCAGACCGTCGCGGTATTCGGGATAACACTCGCCATTCACAAGAGGAAGGATATATTTAAGGCACTCGTCGGTGACCTGATTTCCTCTGTCGTTGATATAGTGCTTTGGAACGTATTTGGTCTTGTTGGCGATAAGATCAATGTCCATGTGACCGTAAACGCTGGAATACTTTTCGCCGATCTCGCTATCGCGGAGAATGACCATCATCTCACGGCTGACACCCTGCACTGCCGCAGACACAGCCGCCTGTCCGACGCCAAAGGACTCCTCGATATCGCAAAGTGACGCGATATGCGCCGCGCATCTCTGGGGGAGATTAAGCTCTACTGAACGCACCTTACAGCCTATTCTGTCCTTGACCGCAAGCTCAAGTGCCTTGCCCGTGCCTGCCAGATATTTGTGACCGAAGGCATCTACTGCGCCTCCCTGCGTCGATTCACCCACGTATCTGCCGTCGGCAAACTGCAAGCCCTCGGATACCGCAACTACAACGTTGGGCTTCTTTTCAAGAGCTACTTTGACATCCTCAAAGAACTCCTCCATATCAAAGGCTCTTTCGGGAAGATATACGAGATCGGGATAAGGAAGTCCCAGCACTCTGCCTAAAGCGCTTGAAGCCGTAAGCCAGCCCGCGTCACGTCCCATTATCTCGACGATAGTCACTGCCTTGACGGTATACACCGCGGTATCACGAAGCATCTCCTGCATAGTGACGGAAATATATTTCGCCGCCGAGCCGAAGCCGGGGGTATGGTCGGTACCGAGCAGATCGTTGTCGATAGTCTTGGGAACGCCTATAACTCTTATCTCATATCCGCATTCCGAGGTGTATTTTGAAAGCTTTGCCACGGTATCCATGGAATCGTTTCCACCTATATAGAAGAAATAACGGATATCGTATTTCTTAAATCTTTCAATTATCGTTTCAAAGATCTCGGCGTATTTTTCGTCTGTCTCGCGAGGGAGCTTTTTACGGCAGGAGCCGAGAGCCGCCGCGGGGGTTCTTTTAAGTCTTTCAAAGTCTGCATCGGAGTTGAAATAGGGGTCAAGATCGATAACGGTGTCGGCAAGCAGACCGTCGATACCGTTCTTCATTCCGTACACCTTGCCTATATGCTCAGAGCTTATTGCTCCCTTGATAACTCCTGCAAGAGTTGCGTTAATAGCCGTGGTGGGACCTCCCGACTGACCGACTATCGCATTACCTTTTAAAATTTCCATATCTGTAACCTTTCTTAATATATAATGATCTGTTCAAACTGTTTTGTTATGATCCTTCTGTCTTTTGTCGGCAAGATAATCGTTTATCGGACGTGAGATGGCAGTTACCGCCACGATACCGATGGCAAGTCCCGCCGCTATCTGCAAAGCTCCAAGTCCGTTTTCGGAGAAATTCGCCATATCGGAGCTGACCGCGCCGTACATAGTATAATAGAGCTTTCCTCCCGGTACCAGCGGAACTATTGCGGGAATTATCATAACGGTTGCAGGCACCTTGATAAGATGCGCCATTACGTCGGAATACGCCGCCGCCACAGCCGACGCGATAAGCGATGCCAGAAATATTCCGCAACCCAGTCTTACCGATATTTCGTAGGCGGCGCAACAAAGAATGCTTGAAAGCAACGCCCAAAGCATCACTCTTTTTTCAATGCCGAACTGCAATATGATACCCATAGTGCCGACCGTTGAAGCTACAAGTATGACGGCGATACCCCACGGCTCTCCGCCAAGCGAGGAAACTCCGCCAAGCGTAAGTATCGCCACGGCGTAGCCGAAGGCGATGGCGATAGCGTCGAGCAGAGCCGTACACATTCGGAAAAATCCCGACATTATATCTCCGCCGAAAAGGTCTCTGAACGAATTAGCCAGAAGCACTCCGGGGATAACGTTCATTATGTCTCCGATGATTATTTTATCGACGTTACATCCAAGTCCCATTCTGTCCACAAGCACCGCAAGTATACCGCCCACGAAGCAGACGATAAATTTCGCGATGATATTGTTCATCTTGGTGTTGGACAGATAACGCATAAGCAGTGTCATTGGCGCGGCGATAAGACCCGAAAATATCGCATCCTTCCATCCGCCTCCGAAAAACACCGCAAAGCCTGCCGCCGCGAGAACACCACCAACAACGCTGAGTACGGGTCCAACTCTTGAAATTTTGTTTATCCTATCAAGGCTTTCAAGAAATTCTTTCTTGGAGGGACGCTCACTGCATACCTTTCTTGAAAGATTGTTAAGTCTTGAAAGTCTGCCGAGGTTATGAGAGCCTATCTCGGTGATGCGTCGCGAGGTGTTGATACTAACTCCGCCGAAGTCAGCAGTCACCACAATGACCGAAAGGATCGCGGTGACGTCCACTGTTACGGCTCCGTAAGCTCGGCAGATACGGCTGACCGTATCCTCAGCTCGGCTTATCTCGCCGCCGCTCCTCATTATATGCTCCCCAAGCTCCACCGCAATAAATACCGCGTTCTCGTACGAAACGCCGCCGTTTTGGAGCTTGTCCTTCGCTATTATTTCTTCCATATTTTCATTTCCATATAAGACGCCGTGTCAGACGGTCTGTCCGTCAACCGTCTCAACGCTTCCCACAATACCCTTGTCATTTTTGCAGTGTACCGAATATTTCATAATGCCCGTATACACCTCGCCGTCCACTTGAAGGTCGGATGGAGCGTTGAACTCGACCTTTACGTCATATCCCTCCACTATCTCGATCATCTCGGTATGCTTTATATGTCCGCCGTTCTTCACCTTTGCAAAGACCGAAAGCGCTTTGACTCTCGTTCCGCCGTGCATGATCATAACGCTGACCTTGCCGCTTTCTCTGTCCTGTGAGGGGGCGATCATCATTCCACCGCCGTAATACTTGCCCTTCATAGTGGACACCGCCCAGACTTTTTCATAGCTGCGTGTTACACCGTCAACAGTGATCTTTGCGTCGGGTCTCTTGTATTTATAACCGATCTCCTGAAGGGCGATGGCGGTATAATTTGCCTTTTTATTGGGGTTTTTGACTTTATAGATCTCGACTCCGTGACAGACTGCGCCGTCAACTCCAAGACCAACTCCGTTAACGAAGCAAAGCTCTTTTCCTTTGAAGGAGACAATAGGCAGATCGCGGAGATAGTCTCTTATATCCACAAGATCCACGCTGTTCATCTGCCCAATATCATTGAGAAAATCGTTACCCGTACCCGAGCGTATCATAAACACCTTGCACGGGAACTCAACGCCCTTTGCATGATTCGCAAAGTGATGCAGAGTGCCGTCGCCGCCTCTGATAAGAACTCGATCGTTCTCTGTCAGTCCGCTGCAAAAAGCCGCCACATCAAGATCGACTATATTTATCTTTCTCACAGCAGGCTTATCCGCGTTCTCATCCTTATTGATGATGTTTAGATCGTTATTTCCGCTATGAGCCATAGGGTTATAAAGAATATATACCATATTTAAGATCCTCTTTGTTCAGCTTTAAATCTTACTTCTTTGCCGCCTTCAGCTCCTCTATCTCACGGGAGAGAGACGCAAGCTTTTCTTCAAGTCTGTTTATTTCCTGAGCAACGGGGTCGGGGATGTGTACCTGATCAAGATCGTCAACACGTCTTCCCTCTTGTCTCACAACTCTCGCGGGAATTCCCACTGCGGTACTGTTGCCCGCGATATTTTTGAGGACAACGGCGTTTGCCGCCACCTTACTGTTATCGTCGATCAGAATAGGACCGAGAACCTTTGCTCCTGCGCCCACAAGCACATTGTTGCCGATGGTGGGATGGCGCTTGCCTATGTCCTTACCCGTACCGCCCAGAGTAACACCCTGATAAATAGTGCAGTCGTCGCCTATCTCGGTCGTCTCGCCTATGACCACACCCATTCCGTGGTCTATGACCAATCTTTTGCCGATAGTAGCTCCGGGGTGTATCTCGATGCCTGTGAAAAATTTTGCTATCTGGCTGACCGCTCTGGCAGAAAAGGTATGACCGCTTATATAGAGCTTATGCGCCACACGGTACGCAAGTATCGCGTGAAAGCCCGAATAAAGCAGAACTATCTCCACGTTGCTCTTTGCAGCAGGGTCTCTTTGTCTGAACGCCGCAACGTCCTCTCTTATCTCTTCAAAAACCAAGTTCAAGGTGTCTTTTACGTTTAACTTGGGATCAAAGCTTATCAATTCATCGTGCTTCATAAATAGTCCTCCGTTCGAGGTGGTAAACTGTACCCAAAAAATACCTATACATTATAATTGTATCACATATTGAGGATTTCGTCAACAGAAAATATTTGTTTTTATGTGGGTTTCAAATCTTATTTTGTAACATTTTTTTCAATGCGTAACCGCACGGACACAAAGGAGGCGCATACCTCTCATGTAACAGCCTTCGCTGATACCGAAAGGGACGCGCCGTCCTTTAAACATATTTAATTTGGATCAATAATCGTAATTTATTCCAACTCTTGTAATAGATCTTGCCGTGGCAAGGTTTTCGGAATTTACTTTGATATTGGGAAGCACTTCTGCTATCTCGCCTCGGAAAAGGTCGAGAATTATTTTTTCGTCCAGATTTTCGAACCACTGGGAATACTCACCGTCGGAAAATTTGCCCTCCTCAAGCTCGTATCTCATAATGACATGATAACCCTCCTCGCTTTCTACCACCGCAACATCGCCTATCTCCATATTTTCAAGCTCATCAAGGATAAGATTTATATATCCGTACCTGATATAGTTTTCCTCCTCAAGCCTTGAAAGATAATAGCCGTCAGTGTAGCTCTCAAAGATCATTTCCTCCGCGTTCACCTCGGTGAGCTTACTCTCAAAGGCGGCATAATCGCCCGCTTTGATGCTTGCCGCTATGCTTTCGGCGGTCGCGGTTCTCTCCGCAAGCTCGGCTTCTGTATAGTCGTATCTTATCGCATTTCCGTCTGCGTCAAGCTTTTCGGAAGGCATTCCGCGCTGGGTATCGTAGATTATCTTGCCGTTCTCGTCGTAATATATGGGTACGCCATAGCTATCCTTTATACGGCTTCCCTTTTCATCGTACTTGACACTGCCGTTCTTCTCATCGTAGACAGGCTTTCCGCTATCGGGATCGAAATACATAAGATTTCCCTGCTCGTCATACTGAAATTCGTACTTGAACTTACGGATAAGTATTTGCTTGAAGCGCACGTAATTCTCTTTGTAGTATTTATCCTTCAAGGTGTCTCCTATAAGCTCGCCGTCGCCGTAAAGATAGCTCATAAGATACTCGTACTTAGCTTCGATGATGTAGCAGCGGCGAAGCGCCTCGGCATCAACTCCAAGCTTTTTTATAGACGCGCTGAAGGCATCCTCGTCGCCTTTGCCGTCGTAATCGATGTAAAACTGAACCTCCTCGTCTATTGAGGCAAGCTTGCTTTTGGGAAGGGTCAGCCCCTCCTTGTGGAAGATGACCAGAGCGACAAGATAGTTCTTGCATCTCTCCAGAATGTACTCGTTGTAATACTCCTCGTAGGTTCTGCCGTCTCCCTCGATCTCTGCGTACCAGAAATCGGGATCGGTGACCTTATTCTGATTTCTCGCAAGGTCTCCCTTTACTCTTGAAAGCATAAATTCATAGAAAAACAGGGGCAGCTCAACGCCGTCACATTCAAGGATGGGGGAGGTGTTTGCCTCAGTCTTCCGCTCTTGCTCTCCGCAAGCGGCAAGGAGAGTCAGGACGGTAATTAACGAAAGTATTATTGCGGCAGTCTTTATCACCGCCATTTTGAATTCAAATCGTTTCATTTTCAATTCCTTAGATCATTAAGCTTTTATCAGTAAAGAACGTTGATCTCTACCTCTGCCATTGTGGGGGCAGACTCAAGCGCGTCCTTGTTTATTACGACGGCAGACTCATACTCCTTGCACTCCCCGTCGAATATCTCGGCGATAAGGTTGAGATAAAAGTCGGTAAAGGTGTCCTTCTGCTCCTCATCGTCGTACGCGCCCGATTCGATCTCGTACTTGCATACCAAGTGGAAGCCGTAGCCCGATTGAACTACCGAGCAGTCACCAAGCTCTGCCGACTTTATGTTCTCGGAAATTTCGTCAAGATAAGAGAGTGACTCGTCGATAGCTCCGTAATAGTCAGCTCCCGAATAGAGATACATTATCTCGCCGTCTCCCTCGCCCTCGCCGTAAAGCTCGGCGTGTTCAAGAAAGACGTCGATATCTCCGTCGCAAGCGTTCAGGTATCCGTCCACCTTGACGGCAAGCTCCTCGATCTCCTTGGGAGTCATATTATTTGTCTTCTTTATCTTGTTTCCGTCCTTGTCGGTCTCGGTCTGATACCCTGCAACGCCCTTTTCGGTATCGTAGGCTATCTTACCCTCGCTATTATAATATCTGGGATTTTTCAGCGCGTCCACTATAACCTTGCCGTACTCGTCGGTTTTGGTGGTGCCGTTCTCTTTATCGTAAGCGATCGCGGTGTATTTTTCGTCGGTATAGTAGACCCTGTCACCAAATTCGTCCACCTCGGGAACGTAGGAATAGGTGGCGAAGAAGATCTGACCGAACGCCACGTAATTCTCGCGCAGATACTTTTCCTTGACCTCTGTATCGATCTTCTCTCCCTTTTCTCCGTAGAGGTGATCCTTTAGCATATCTATCTTGGTTTCAAGGATAAGAAGGTCGCGGAGTATATCGTAGTTTGCTCCGTAATTCTTCAGCTTTGCGTTAAGGGAGTTCTTCGACCCCGCCTGCTTGACGTAAGCGTCCATAAGCTTATCTACCGTCTCGATGCGGTCGTCCGTAAGCACGAGACCGTTGCGGTCAAAAAGATAGTCGGCTATAAGGTAGCGGCTCGCCTGCTCCTGAATACTTGCGGTGAAGTAGTCGTCGTAGGTAGTGCCGTCGGCGGTGATTATAGTTCGCCAGAATTTCTGATTGCTCACGTCGTAGCCGTAGCTGTCGAGAGTTCCCTTCATTCTGCAAAGCAGGAGCTGATAGGTGTTGACCGATATGCTCTTATCTGCCAAGGTCATCACGCTATCACCAGCCGACGAGCAGGATGCAAGCGCCGCTATCACCATACAAATGGCAACGGCAAGTATAATAATTTTTGCGGTTTTTTTCATTTATTTTACCTTTCAAGCAGTATATTGACAAAATATGCTTCTTTTAATTATACAACCTAATTATTCGAAATCTTTTTCCTCATTTTGTACAGTTTCAAGATATTTTTCAAACATTCTGTAAACTATTACAAGAGATCTCTCATTTTGCTTAAGTTTCAGTACGCCGAAGCTCTCTCCCGAACCCATATTGACACGGAGTCTGCCTCCCGTGATAAACGCAAGCTCACGGAACACGTCCATATTGGGTGCGGTCTGATAAAATCTTATCTCTCCGTTCATTTCGGTGATCTGTCTGAATCCTATCTCTTCTGCCATAGCGCGGATAAGCGCCACGCGCAAAAGGTTATCTACCGCATCGGGCATCTCGCCGAAACGGTCGAGCAGCTCGTCGGCGATGTCGTCGGCATCGTACTGATTGCGGATCAAGGCAATTCTCTTATAGAGCGTCATTCGCTGACCGGGATAACGGACGTATTTTTCGGGAATATAAGCGTCGTGAGCGAAGCTGACCACGCACTCGCCTCTCTCCTTCGGCTTCTCTCCCTTTTCTTCAAGCACCGCGTCGTTCAAGAGCTTGATGTAAAGATCGTATCCGATCGCCTCAAGGTGACCGTGCTGCTCCGCTCCGAGAATGTTGCCAGCGCCGCGTATCTCCATGTCGCGCAAGGCAATTCTGAATCCCGCGCCAAACTCGGCGTATTCCTTGATCGCTTCAAGCCTCTTTTGGGCGATCTCGGTTAGATTTCTGTCCTTGGGATAGGTGAAATAGGCGTAAGCTCTGCGCGAGGAACGACCCACGCGACCTCTGAGCTGATGAAGCTGTGAAAGTCCCAATCTGTTAGATCTGTCGGCTATCAGAGTGTTGGCGTTGGGGATGTCTATTCCCGTTTCGATGATCGTAGTGCAGACCAGAATATCTATCTCTCCCGAAAGCATTCTGCTCCATATATCCTCAAGCTCGTCCTTGTCCATCTTTCCGTGAGCCACCGTCACTCTCGCCTCGGGTATTGCTTTGGAGATCTCTGCCGCA
This sequence comes from Eubacteriales bacterium, assembly GCA_045577415.1. GTDB lineage: Bacteria > Bacillota > Clostridia > Oscillospirales > CAG-272 > SVTX01. The sequence goes on along the minus strand of JAZNII010000045.1, from coordinate 5,105 downwards.
ACGCGGTCGATAGACTCGACGAAATTGTGGATATAAAAGACCTGACCGCCACGGCGCAGTTCCCTGCGGATGGCTTCAAAAATAATAAGCTCGTCGTATTCGAGAACGTAGGTCTGCACGGGCAATCGGTCGCCGGGGGCTTCGTCAAGCAGCGAAATGTCACGGATACCGCCCATAGCCATATTGAGCGTTCTCGGGATAGGCGTTGCCGAAAGTGTCAGGACGTCGATGTTGCCGCCAAACTGCTTCAATTTTTCCTTCTGCGCCACGCCAAATCTCTGTTCCTCGTCAACGATAAGGAGACCGAGATCGTGGAATTTCACTTCCTTGCCAAGCAATTTATGAGTTCCGATGATGATGTCGGTGTCTCCCCTTTCAAGTCGGCGCAGAGATTGCTCGACCTGCTTTGGGGTGCGGAAGCGCGATATCATATCAATATTAACGGCAAAATTTCTCATTCGGCTCTGCGCCGTCTGGAAGTGCTGGAGCGCAAGGATCGTGGTAGGCACAAGTATCGCCACCTGCTTGCCCGAAAGCACCGCCTTGTAAGCCGCGCGGAACGCTACCTCGGTCTTGCCGTAGCCAACGTCGCCGCAAAGCAATCTGTCCATTGGCGTGGAACGCATCATATCCTGCTTTATGTCGGCGATAGCATCGAGCTGACAGTCGGTCTCGTCGTAGTCAAAGGACTCCTCAAAGCTTTTTTGCATATCGTCGTCAGAGTCGAAGGCGTAGCCGGGACGTCTCATTCTCTCGGCATAGAGCTTGATAAGGTCTTTCGCCATCTCGCGGACCGCACCCTTGGCTCTTGCCGTCGACTTTTTCCACTGCTCGCCGCCCATTTTGGAGAGCTTGACAAGTCCGTCGTCGGAGTGAGCTCCGATATATTTTGACACGAGATCAAGCTTTTCGACGGGCATACAGAGTTTATCCGAGCCTGCGTATTGGATACTGATATAGTCGCGGCTGACGCCGTCGATCTTGATATTTTCGATACCAAGATAGCGGCCGATACCGTAGGTCTCGTGGACTACGATGTCACCAACCTCAAGCTCGGCATAAGACAAAATTGCCTTTGCGTCGTCGCGCTTTTTGCGGCTTCTTTTCTTTGATCCCGATGCGTGGAGACCGCCCGAGCTTCGCCCTCCTTCCGTGGAGATAACGGCGATCCTCGGTGTGATAAGCTCGTAGCCGCCTATCGACTTTTTCCAGGTAATATATACGATCTTCTCCTTCAGCTCCGAGGCATCGGCAATCTCGCCCGACGAAACTACGGGGGTAAAATCGGTGTCGCGGAGAAGACCCGCAAGATTGTTTGCGGCGGTCTCGTTTTCGGTCATTATAATGACCTTATAGCCGCCGTGCTGATAGGTGACGAGGTCCTCGCAGAGCAGGTTGAGGTTTTCAACGTACGTCACGGGTTGCCTCGTTCGGAAACCAAACATTCCCGAAAGCCGCTTGCCTGAAAGTCCGCCCGACAGTGAGTTAAGATGGACGGTGACGTTTTTGTCGCAAAAATAATCAAGATAGTCCTCCGGTTTGGAATACTCCGCATATTTTGCAGAGATAGTACCGCCCTCGATAAGCTCTTTTATATTCTCATTTTCATGCCATTTTTCGGCTTTCAATCGGTCATTGACCGCGGCCGTAGAGCGGATGATAACGAGAGATTTTTCGTCGAAATAGTCGAGGAGACAACACCTTTCAGGGTAGACGAGGACCGAATATTTGTCGAGAAATCCCACGTCGGCAAGGTCGCCCGAAAGAGCGGCAAGCTCACGGGTCAGCACCTCGCAGACTTTTTCGTCGCTTGACTTTTTGTATCTTTCTCTTATAGCCTTCTCTATTCCCTCGCGCGCCTCGGCGGAAACAAGCATCTCTCTCGCAGGCGCGAACTCGGCACTTTCCACATTCTGTGAAAGTCTTTGAGTATCGGCATCAAAAATGCCCATACGGTCGATCTCATCGTCGAAAAATTCGATACGCAAAGGGAAGCTGCCCACGCGCGTCTCTCCGTCGGCACAGACGAATGTGCCGTTTGGCGGAAACACGTCAACGATGCCGCCGCGAAGAGCGAACTGACCCGAGACCTCGACCATATCAACGCGTGAGTAACCTGCCGCCACAAGCTTTTTCGCAAGGTCGGCGGGCTCGATGCGTGTGTCGAAATCGATGCCAATGATATTCCTTTTCAGCACCTCGGGAGGGACGGTGTAGCCGAGAGCCACGTCGGGAGTGGTGATGACCGCGTCAAGGTCACCCGAGAGCAGCCCCGACAAGACTTTAAGCCTCTCATGCTCAAACTCATGGGAGGCGGTTATATTATAAAACGTAAGGTCTCGCGCCACGAAGAACGCCGAGCGGAGACCGAACTGCTCAAGGTCGCGCCTCAGTCTCTGACACTCCTTTTCCTCGGGGCAGACGATGAGAGCGGGGTGCTTTCTTCTATCCTTCGTGTCCTCAAGCAGGCAGGTGGTCAGCGCGTCGGCAGAGCCGCCCGAAAGTCCGCTTGCAAGGATGGGCAAAGATTTATCTCGAAAGCATTTTTGCACGGTCTCAAGGAGCTGTACGTACTCCCTGTCCGCGCGCATTGGGGTTGTTAAGATGTTTGACATAATTACTTTTTTGAATTACAGATCTGCATCGCTCCGTCGACGTCGCCGACGAGAAGCTTTTCAAGTCCCTCGTATCCCGTGACGAAGCAATCGAATATCATCTTTTTATCCTCGTCGGAGAGGTTTCCAAGCACCCAATCCGCCATATCGTAGTCGGGATGAGGCTTTTTTCCAACGCCGAAGCGGATTCTCGGAAAGTTATCGGACGAGGTCAGCGTGATGATCGAGCGGAGTCCTTTTTGTCCTCCGTCAGAGCCGCTTTTACGCACTCTCATTCTTCCTACGTCAAGATTTACGTCGTCGGAAAGCACGATAACGTTTTCAATCGGAATTTTGTAAAAAGCCATCGCCTCTCTGACCGCCTCGCCCGAAGCGTTCATAAAGGTCTGGGGCTTTATCAGCAAAACTCGCTTACCCGCGATGGTAGCCTCGCCCACAAGAGCCTTGAACTTCGAGCGGTTGACCGTCGCCCCGCACTTCTGCGAGATGTAGTCCATCGCAAGAAATCCTGCGTTGTGTCTCGTATAAAAATACTTGTCACCGGGGTTGCCGAGACCCACCACAAGGTGCGTGATGGGTACGAGCGCCTTGTCGTCGCGCTCTTTTTCTATCTTTTTAAAAATATCGAAAATGTTGGACATCTTTTTTCCTTTCTGTTTATCTATTCAACTCAAAAACTTTAAATGCTGCTTCACTCATAACATAAATATCGGTGTCTTTTTTTAAAGTATTTCTGCTTGACACGAATCCGTTCTCATCAAGTCCGGCAATATGATTCGGCTTTCCTTTTATCAAAACAATAACTATTTCGTCTTTTTTCCGCATGGGCTTGACAAGCACACTTACGATAGGTGCCAATCTAATATGCCCTGCACGATTAGGCTCTTCCCACAGCACCGTCCCTTCCTTACCGCATCTTATAACGGTGCCGCCATTAGCAGTCTTTCTTGATTCATAAACGGTGCATTTTTGACCGTTCAACGTAAAGCGGACAACCTTGAACGTCTCACTTTCCTCCTCGATCCTACCAAGCTTTCTATAACGTGTGTAGACTGACATTTTATCTTCGCTGACGCACTCCATAATATCACCCACGTCACAATTAAGCGCTGTGCATATTCTGGCTATGGTATCAGTGGTCACGGTTTCGTTTTTAGATAGCTTCGCCAGCACTCGGGAGCTTATTCCCGTCAATTCAATGAGATCCGATCTCGTCATACCTTTGTCGATAAGCAATTTCCAAAGATTACTGTAATCAATATACATACGTCCACCGCCTTTCTGCTTCAATTATACCACAAATACGACAATTTGTCAACAAAAATTTACGATAGTAAACAATTATTTTAGTTGTCGACAACTGTTTTAACGACAATTTGAACACAAAAACCGCCACTTTTACGCGAGAGGGGGTGTATATCTCTCTAAACCGCGCAAAACCGGCTCTTTTATTAACTTTTACTAAATTATACTATAAAAAATTGAATTTGTCAAACCTTTTTGTGCGTTTGCACAATTGTTCACAATAAAGTTACATTTCAAATCAATTCTTTTTTTATCAAGCACTTCCATTATTTCAAAATATATGGTATAATATATTTCGCTAAAAATAAAGCGTAAAAAGGTACGGACAAGCTCCGCACTTCCATTTTTGCGGCATTTTAGCTAAACGTTGTTTTAAAAAATATTTTTATATGGAGGACAAATCCAATGGCAAAGAAGTATTGTTACCTCTTTACAGAAGGTAATGCAAACATGCGTGAGATCCTCGGCGGTAAGGGTGCGAACCTCGCAGAGATGACCAACATCGGTCTCCCCGTTCCCCAGGGCTTCACCATTTCCACAGAGGCTTGCACTCAGTACTATGAGGACGGCAGACAGATCAACGACGAGATCATGGCTGAAATCATGGAGTACATCGTTAAGATGGAAGAAGTTACCGGCAAAAAATTCGGTGACCTCGAAAATCCCCTTCTCGTTTCTGTTCGTTCCGGTGCTCGTGCATCTATGCCCGGTATGATGGACACCATCCTTAACCTCGGTCTTAACGAAGAGGTTGTTGAGGTTATGGCTAAGAAGTCCGGCAATCCCCGTTGGGCATACGACTGCTACAGAAGATTTATCCAGATGTACTCCGACGTCGTTATGGAAGTTGGAAAGAAGTACTTCGAGGAGCTCATCGATAAGATGAAGGAAGAAAAGGGCGTTAAGCTCGACGTTGAACTCACAGCTGACGACCTCAAGGAACTCGCAAATCAGTTCAAGGCAGAATATAAGGCAAAGATCGGTACAGACTTCCCCTCTGACCCCAAGGAACAGCTTATGGGTGCTGTTAAGGCAGTATTCCGTTCTTGGGACAACCCCAGAGCTAACTACTACAGAATGCAGAACGAAATCCCCTATTCTTGGGGTACAGCAGTAAATGTACAGATGATGGCATTTGGTAACATGGGTGATGACTGTGGTACCGGTGTTGCATTCACACGTGAC